>PKWC01000143.1 GCA_003131925.1 Alphaproteobacteria bacterium
CCCGACGAATCTCGCTCTAGTCATTCAGGAGAATGCCGATCCGGATGTGCTTGCCGATCTGGAAGACTTCATGCGCGGGCTCGTCCCGCGCGAAACGAGAGCCTACAGACACACCGCCGAAGGTCCCGATGACATGCCGAGCCACATCCGGGCGGCGCTGACTGCGACATCGATTTCGATACCGGTTCAACGCGGCAAGCTCGCGTTGGGCGCCTGGCAGGGGCTCTATCTCTTCGAGCACCGCGACGTACGCCATCGTCGGGAGGTTCTCCTGCATCTGATCGGAGATTGAACGGTTTCACCGCGGGGCCATCCGAATGGCGCCGTCGAGGCGCACGCATTCCCCGTTGAAGTAGCCGTTGCGGATCATCTCGAGTGCAAGCGAGGCATATTCGTTCGGACTGCCGAGTCGCGGCGGGAAGGGCACCTGTGCGCCCAGTGCCTGCTTCACATGATCGGGCGCGCCCTGCAGCAGCGGCGTGTCGAAAAGCCCCGGCATGATCGTGTTGCAGCGAATGCCTTCCTGCGCCAGGTCGCGCGCCACGACCAGCGTAAGGCCGGTTATCCCGGCTTTGGAGGCCGCGTAAGCCGCCTGGCCGATCTGGCCATCCTGCGCCGCAACCGAAGCCGTGTTGACGATCACACCCCGCTCGCCCTCGACAGGATCAAGCGTCAGCATTCCGGCGGCCGCGTGCGCAATGCAGCGAAACGTGCCCACGAGATTGATCTGGACGATGCGATCGAATTCCGCGGGGGGAAAGTACTTGATCTCGCCTGTCTTGCGGTCGCGCGCGGCTGTCTTGAACGCATTTCCCGTACCGGCGCAATTGACGAGGAGGCGCTCCTGGCCGTTTGCGGCGCGAGCAGCCGCGAACCCCGCGGCAACACTGTCATCTCTGGTCACATCGACCGCGCAGAATGCGCCGCGAATTTCGCGCGCGATTTTTTCACCCTTGTCTTTCTGCAGATCGAAAAGGACGACCTTGACGCCATGCTTCGCCAAGGCGCGGGCTGTGGCTTCGCCGAGACCCGACGCGCCGCCCGTCACGATCGCCGATACCGATGCACTGAGTTCCATGACACCCCTCGAGACATTTCCGCAGGCGGCAGTCATAGGGCAAACGGCCGGTGAATTGAATCTGCGATCTGAAGGTGAGGGTCGTCCTGCAGAATCTGCCGACGTGCGGCTCAGCCGTTCGCCGGCTCCGTTCCGATAGATGAAGGCAATAGAGGTTCAGGTGACGCGGCTCAGAGCCGGTTCCGCATCGGCATAGGATCCTGCTTCTGTGCCGGAGCCTGTGCGAACTCGATGGCGATTCCACTTTCATGATGACGGGCCACACGGCCTGACATCTGTCCGATGACGACGGTTTCGCCGATACGGGGCTTGGTTTCCGTCTTGAGCGAAACGCCGCTCAGTGAAAGATCGAGCACCTCGCATGGGATGATCTCGCCATTGGCGCGGGTGAAATGAGCGAATCCGGGAGTCTCCGTGCGTTCATACCGCCTCAGGACAGGGTCGTTTTCGGCGCCGCGATTCATCAGCAGAGCGAGCTGCTCCGAAACGCGCTCCCGCTTCAGCGCCGAGCAATGAAAACGCACGCCGAAACGATCGTCCACAATCCGCGAGACTTCGGCTTCGAAGCGGCCCAGCCCTTCGATATAGAGAACGACCGGCGTGCCCACGGCCGGGACAAATTCGGAGGCGACTTGCGCGCCAACGGGCGACACGTCGATGATCCGGCAACCGGCCTCGCGGCCGTCTCCCGGCACAAACAGGCGGCCGGCCAGATTTGCATCCAGCCGGATATAGCGGCGGCGCTCGGCCTTTGCTTTGGCAAAGGCGGCCTTTCCATCCGCGCTCATGTGTTCCACAGGACCGCCAACGGTCCAATTCCCGGGTAATCCATCCCCGGAGATTTAGCCCGGGAACGTCAACAAGGCGTTAGCGTCCCCTGTTTGTCTCCGTCCCGGGCGAAAAATCCCAGCCGGGACGATCTACCATCCGGTGGGAAGCGCAAAAACGGGACGCGACGGTAAATTCGTCGTTGATACCACACTTAAAGTTTACGGGACCGACACATGGCGCGTCGTCGCTGCTTCCATCATGCCCCATGTTGTATCGGGATATAGCAATGCGCCCACAATCATGACCGCCGGAAAGGGTGCGGATTTAATCCTTGCCTGCACTCCTCCTGCGCCGGAACATGCCTATATCGAAGAAGACGACGAGAAAGACTCCGCGGCTGCGCAAGGGCGGCTATCGGAGTAGCTGCGCACCGTGTAGGCTCCGCCGGTCGCGGTGGAGGATGCCGGATGAGAAAATTCGCAATCGCTACTGCGAGTGTTGCGCTTGTTCTGATATCGGGCCGCGTATTCGCCCAGGGCGACAAACCCTATCCGCTCCACGAAATGAATTTCGACTTGTGGTGTCAGGAGGAAAAGCACTTTTCGCCCGACCGCTGCGACAAGCGCCTGCCGCAGGACGATGCCGAGTTCCAAGACTACCGCAATCACATCGAGAAGTACGAAATTCCGTATTTGCAGCGCCAGCAGAACGAACAGAATCTCAATCGCGTAATTCTACACAACGATCCCGTCGACCACCCCACGCTGCCGTCAGAGCCGCAGCCCGATCAGCCATCGGGACACTGACGAACCGCTTCCGTCTGTTCGTGTTGTAGTCTGACTTAATCCTGTCGGATCAGACTTTAGCGCACGAGGCGTATTGCGGGCGCGATGTCGAGAGCGGAAATCAGCTTCCCCACCCCATTGCCAGCGGTGAAATGCAGCGCCGCCGCCTTGTCCTGCGAGACCACCAGTCTCAAATACGGCCGGTGCGAAGGCCTGATTGCCGGTGCGGCGGAAGGCGGCTCGCTGGGCCGACTTGATGTCTCGCTCTCGTGGATCGCGGCGGAGCCGGTGAGACGCTCGCAGGTAATGGGCCGGCCGGCGAGCGACGTGGCGTCGCCGAGAAACTGGGTAATGCCGAGAAATCGCCGGGCAGCACCAGGACCGAAAGTGAGCGGTGCGAGAACCGTCTCCATTTCCATGGTGGCGCAGTGCGACGTTGTGCCGATCGCCGACAGGCAAATCGCGTGTTTCGCAGCGAGGGCTCGCGCCGACAGCAATTGCAGCGTATCGCGCGCCGCGGCCTCCCAATGGCCAAAAAAGCTTGTTCCTCTCAATTCCTGCCCGAAACGCTCGCAGATCAATGTTCCGGCGAGCCGGTAGGTGGGACACGCAGGATCGTGGGCATCGAGAATGAAGACGCTCGGCAGCATCCGCTTGATTCCACGCGGGTCGATATCGGCCTGGTCCGGAATCTGTCCATCGCGGCGGAGCCTGCTCCAGTAACCGATCAGAAGGTGGCTGTTTCGGTGCTTCATTTCGCGTTCCCCCGGCGCAATGTCCCTCTTTGCGCCACTTCACCGACGCCTTGGGCTGCCCAACCGGTTAAAAAGCAGAAGCCGTGCCAGCCCGCTTGAGGCTCAGCGGTTCCAGGACCCGCGGCGTGGGCGGCCGAACAGTGGGAAGCCCGGCAATTTGAATAGCGGGGTGAGCACCAGCCCGGCACCGAAACCACCCACATGAGCCCACCAGGCCACGCCTGGCTGGTGAGGGTCGCTCAGCGATGCGCTTGCGAGCTGCAGGACGAACCAGAAGCTGACGACCCAGAAGGCGCTGAGCGCGAAGGGATAGAAAATGATGCCCAGAGGAACGACAACGGTGACGCGCGCCCGCGGGAATAGAAGGACGTAGCCTGCGAGCACTCCCGAGATCGCGCCCGACGCTCCGATCATCGGAATTCGCGCGGCCGGATCGATAAAGGCCAGCATCAATGCCGCGGCCACTCCGCAGATCAGGTAGAAGGCTGCGAAGCGAAGGTGGCCCATCGCGTCCTCGACATTGTTGCCGAAAATCCAGAGGTACAGCATGTTTCCGGCGAGATGGAGAATGCTGCCATGCAGGAACATCGAGCTGAAGATCGTGGCGACAGGCGAAACATTGACGAAGCCGGTGGGTGCCGCGTGCAAACCGAACAGAGAGGCGGGCATAAAGCCCAGAACGAAAACTGCCGCGGCCATCTCGCGGCCCAGCGACCGCTCCCATAGATAAACGATCACGCACAGCGCGATGACGAGCCAGGTCACGACCGGAGTGAGCCGCGCGGGATTGTCGTCCGATATCGGGATCATACGGTCCGGCCGTCCGCGAGGGCCCGGATTGCGCCTGTGCCGATCCGGCACACGGTTGGGCCGCGGTTCGAAATGGTTATTTGCAAAAAATAACGCGCAGCCATCGCGGATTCACACACCTATATTGGATAATCAGGCCGGATTCGTTTCTAGCACGTCCGGTCGCGAACCGGGGCGTTTCACGACAGCGGCGAGCCGGAGCACTCGGCACCGGACGAAAGGGCCAAAGCTTGATTGCAGAAGTCGCGCTGCTATGGTGCGGCCCTTCCTCGTCGCCGGAAATTTTCAATGAACATCCATGAATATCAGGCCAAGGAGATTCTCCGCGGCTTCAGCGTACCCGTGCCGCGTGGCTTGCCGGCATTCACGGCGGCGGAGGCAGTCCTCGCCGCGGAAATGCTCGGAGGCCCGGTTTGGGTGGTCAAGGCGCAAATCCACGCCGGAGGCCGCGGAAAGGGTGGTGGCGTCGAGGTTGTCCGCTCGCTCGAAGAGGTCCGCACCGAAGCCACACGCATGCTTGGCATGAAGCTCGTCACGCACCAGACGGGCAGAGAAGGCCGTATCGTGCGCCGTCTTTACATCGAAGACGGATCGAACATCGCGCGCGAGCTCTATCTGTCCGCGCTCGTCGACCGTTCGACGAGCCGTATCGCCTTTATTTCTTCGACCGAAGGCGGGATGGACATTGAAGAGGTGGCGAGGCGAAGCCCGGAAAAGATCGTGACGTTCCAGATCGAACCCGCCGCCGGCTTTCAGCCCTATGTCGGCCGCAACATTGCAGCGGCGCTGAAGCTCGACGGGGATTTGTCGAAGCAGTGCGGCAGGGTGGTCGAAGGGCTCCACGGCGCATTCCTCGCGAAGGACATGAGCCTGCTCGAAATCAATCCACTGGTCGTGACAAAAGAGGGGCGTGTTATCTGCCTCGATGCCAAGATCAACTTCGACGACAGTGCACTGTTCCGGCATCCAGACGTCGCGGCGCTGCGCGATCCCGACGAAGAGGATCCCACCGAGCGCGAGGCCGCGAAATACGATCTCTCCTACGTCAAGCTCGACGGCACGATTGGCTGCATGGTGAACGGCGCGGGCCTGGCCATGGCGACGATGGACATCATCAAGCTGTTCGGCGAGGAGCCCGCGAACTTTCTCGATGTCGGCGGCGGTGCCTCGCGCGAGAAGGTCACGGCGGCGTTCAAGATCATCGTCTCCGATCCGCATGTGAAAGGGATTCTGGTAAATATCTTCGGCGGCATCATGAAGTGCGACATCATCGCCGAGGGGATCGTCGCCGCGGCGAAGGAGGTTGCGTTGTCCGTGCCGCTGGTCGTCCGCCTGGAGGGGACCAATGTCGACAAGGGAAAAGAGATTCTCGCCCGTTCCGGCCTGCCCATCGTTTCCGGCAACGATCTCGCCGACGCCGCGCAGAAGATCGTGAACGCCGTGCGCGCGGGCGGATAGCATGTCGCCGCGTTATGTGCAGCGGCTCTTCGAAAACGAAGGCAAGACGTTCACCCAGTTTGTCTGCGATCGGCGGCTTGACGACGCCTGCCGGATGCTGGCCAGCTGGCGCTTCGATCACAAACGCATCGCCGACGTCGCATTCGAAGCCGGTTTCAGCGACCCGTCCTATTTCAACCGCGCGTTTCGACGCAGATTCGGTTCCTCGCCGTCGGAGTTGCGCAACAGCAGCCTCTGATGCTGCATGGGTTACGCGTCGGAAGCCACGCGCGCGGCGATGAACTACGCGTTTCTGACGCGGCAGATTTCACAGCTCATATCCGTCATCGAAACGCGCAATGCTGCAAGCCATGCGATCGCCGGGCGGCCTAGCGAGATACGCGGCGAGCGCCGCGAGATCGTGTTCGAGGGCAACGCTTTGACCGTGGACGCGCGGGCCATTTCGCGCGAAGAGTGGTCGCGGAGACTTTGATGCGCAGGGGGCCCTCGTTTTGGGTTTCTTCCTTGTGAATTCAGACTGGAGCTGTTATACGGAAGTATAATTGCCGAACCTAAGGCACATCATGAAACACGATGCAAAGCTCAGAAAGGTCGGAGGCTCGGTGATGCTGGCCATTCCGCCCGCGGTGCTCGATGAGCTGAAGCTTGCAGCCGATGCTCCTGTCAGTTTGGCGGTCAGGAGCGGCAGGCTTGTTGTCGAACTAAGGCCGCGGCCGCGCTATTCGCTCGATCAGCTGCTGTCGGAGACGCGAGCTTCGACGCGGAGGCCCAAAGATCGCGCCTGGGCAGCCGGAGCAGCCAGAGGCCGCGAGTTGATTTGATGGAGCGAGGCGATGTGTATCTCGTCTCTCTCGACCCGTCGGCTGGCCATGAGCAGCGGGGCCTGAGGCCCGTGCTGATCGTTACACTCGCGAAATTTAACAATCTCACCGGCGTTCCCGTGGTGTTGCCAATCACAAGCGGTGGAAAATTCGCGCGAAACGCCGGCTTTGCGGTCTCGCTTTCGGGCGCCGGGCTGCGTACCACCGGAATCGTCCGCTGCGATCAACCGCGCGCACTCGATTTGCGTGCGCGCAACGGGCGGATGCTGGAGCACGTCCCTGACCGCATTGTTGCCGAAGTGCTGGCGCGATTGTCGCCGCTGTTCGAATAATTGTCGCGGCTCGGATCCTGGCTCACGTTTCCCCGAGAAGGCAACTTTCCTCCCCCGCTTGCGGGCCGCCTTTGCCAAGGCTTTGGCGCGCCTGATCTCAAGTCCTGCGAAGCTGCGAAGCAGCATGGGAGGAGGGAGGTGCCCGCCCCGGGTCCGCGCGAAGCGCGGCCGGAGGATCAACTCCGCGAGCGGAGGGGGGAAGTAGTACGTACTGACTCACCCCCTCCGGCACTTCTCTGCGCTCGCGCCACCTCCCTCACGAAGAGCGGGGGAGGAAAGGAGCACGCAGAAATTTTTGAATCTAATCGAAGTTCTGGCTCGATCTCTCAATTCGCCGGCTTCAGGCGGTAGTCGGGATGCAGCGAGGCGTAGGACGGCGGCGTCGCACTTCTGCGGTAGACGGCATTGTTGCCGCCATCCAGGGCAAACGAATAGAGCGTGTGATCCCCGGTGCCGACGTAGACCACGCCGTCGGATACGGCCGGGGAGGACGCCACGCCAGGTCCCCGTGGTTGCCGTCTAGGCGATCTCCAGCGTCGACGCGTTGCCGGTGGTAATGACGTTCTCGTACGGATTGTTCCGTTTGCCGTGCGGCGAGAAACCGACTTCCGCCCAAGCGGTGGTAACGGTGAATGGCGCTTCGGCGCTGTCACCGCTCTTGCGCCCGACGCCCGTGATCCAATGCGTTCCCGGCAACGCGTCTGCAGGCACGGTCAGCTGGTGTTTTCTGAAAGCACCTGTGCCGTCGGTGGAAACGAGCAACAGATCCGTGGTGTCGAAATAAACGTCCACCGCTTCATAGGCGGCAAATCCGCTGCCGCTGACATTGACCTTGATCTTGGGGTGACCGCTCGCCGGAGAAAGCGTCACGCTGGGACCGGAAAGAGCAGGCGATGACGCAAAAATCCACATCAGCAGCGGAACCAGCAGCGCAAAGCGGCCGTAGCGAAGAATGGCTTTCATGCAAACCCCCATCGTTGCCGGGCCGGACGGCGCAACTGCGCGCCGGCGCCCGCGCTGAAGGGGCAGGCTGCCCCACGAAAATCTTCCCGTCTTGGACTCTGGCGACAATCGACTGGACTGAAGCGACAGAGCCGAACCGCTCTGCTAGTCTGCCGCGGTTCCAGGAGGGGGGATCGGGGTGCCCGAGATCACACACCTGGACCGCGCCCATGCGCCGCCAAGAGGGCGCCGGGTGCGTGTTGCGCGTCTGCACGCGATCAAAACCGATATCGCCGGTCATGCAAGCGACGGCGATTTGTCCATTGCCAATATCGCCGCACGGCACCGGCTCACGCCGCGTTATGTGCAGCGGCTTTTCGAGAGTGAAGGCACGACGTTCACCCATTTTGTCTGCGATCAGCGGCTTGACGCCGCCTGCCGGATTCTTGCCGGCCGGCCCTTCGATCGGAAACGCATCGGCGACATCGCATTCGAAGCTGGTTTCAGCGATCTGTCCTATTTCAACCGCGCCTTCCGCCGTCGCTTCGGGTCGTCGCCGTCGGAGTTGCGCAAGAGCCGTTTTTAGGGGCCTGCTTCGCGGGGGGGCCGGGTTTTAGAGAAATCGACTCTCCTTCTTGCTCGATGCGCGCGAAGAGATGATTCCACAGCTGCAAACCGGGCGCCTTCTCTTGCGTGCGTGGGGAGGGAGCGACTTCGAGCCCTATGCACGCTTCATGGCCGACCCCGACGTGACGCGCTATCTTTCGGGCGAGCCCATGTCGCGCGCGGACGCGTGGCGCAACATGGCGATGCTCGCCGGTCATTGGAGCCTGAGGGGCTATGGCATGTGGGCCGTCGAGCGCAAATCGGATCGCGCGCTCCTCGGCCGTGTCGGGCTTCATTTTCCGGAAGGTTGGCCCGGCCTCGAAGTGGGTTGGACGCTCGGAAAGGAACATTGGGGCCAGGGATTTGCAACCGAAGCTGCGCGCGCAGCGATGGATTACGGATTCCTGACGCAAAATGTGGAACGGCTCCTCTCCGTCATAGACGTTGACAATCTTGCATCCCAGGCAGTCGCCCGACGGCTCGGCGAAACCAGAGGCGAGCAGCGCGAAATCGCGCAGGGCGGCAAGACGTTTCAGGTCGACGTATGGAGCATTTCGCGCGACGAGTGGGCGCACAGGACTTGACGCCACTCGAACCGGTCATCTACCGGCCGCGCGACCTTTCCCTTTTCCTCGCCTGCCGGTTCTTTTCGACGGCTGCGATGCAGGTGCAGTCGGTGGCCATCGGCTGGCGGATCTACGAGATCACCCGCGATCCGCTGTCGCTCGGCCTCGTCGGCCTTTGCCAGTTCGTGCCGATGTTTGTCCTGACCTTGCCGGCAGGCGACATCGCGGACCGGAGCGACCCGCGTCGTGTCTTCTCGCTCAGTCTCATCGCTCAGGCGCTTTGCGGAGCGCTTCTTTTTGCAGGCATGTTCGCAGAGACACGCCTCGTTTGGCCTTACTACGCGGTGCTGATCGCGTTCGGCGCCGCGCGCGGCATGGCCGGGCCGTCGTCCCAATCGCTGCTGCCGTTTCTTGTTTCTTCACAGATGCTGCCCCGCGCCATTGCATGGAGTTCGTCCGTTTTCCAGATTGCCGTCATCGTTGGACCGGCGCTTGGCGGCCTGCTCTACGCTCTCGGGCCGGCCGCTGCCTTCGGCTTCGCGATAGCGGGCTTTCTCTTTGCGGGAACGGGAGTGGCGACGCTCGCCGGCCGGCGGCGCGCGGAAGGCTTACCCACCAAGGCCGGACTGCGGTCGCGAATTGCTGAAGGGTTGTGGTTCGTCCGCTGCCGCCCCGTCTTGTTGGGAGCGATTTCGCTGGACCTTTTCGCGGTGTTGCTGGGTGGCGCAACCGCCCTCCTGCCCATCTTCGCGCGCGACATCCTGCACACAGGGCCGGTCGGGCTGGGACTTCTCCGCTCCGCGCCGGCAGTGGGGGCGGCGCTCGTCGCGACGACGTTGGGGCGCCGGCCGATCGATCGCGCTGCCGGCGCCCGCATGTTCGCGGCTGTCGCAATCTTCGGTTTGGCGACGATCGTGTTCGGGCTTTCGACGAATTTCTATCTGACTCTCTCGGCGCTCGCTGTTCTCGGCGCCTCCGACATGGTGAGCGTCTATATCCGCCACGCACTGGTGCAGTTTTCGACCCCGGACGAGATGCGCGGGCGCGTGAGCGCGGTGAACGTGCTCTTCATCGGCGCGTCGAACGAATTGGGCGAATTCGAATCCGGTGTAACAGCCGCGTGGATCGGAACCGTGCCGGCCGTCATCGTCGGGGGCATCGGCACGCTTCTCGTCGTTGCCTTGTGGATGCGCTTTTTTCCACCTCTGCGAAAAATCGACAGACTTGCCGACGCTGCGGTTCCGCAAAACGATCAGGCCCAAGCGGATGGCGTTCCTCGCCCTTCGACAAGCTCAGGGTGAGGACAAAAATCAAACCCTCATGCCGAGCTTGTCGAAGCATGAGCCTTTGCGTCACCGCGAATAGATTCCGACGAGCTGCGCCGCCGCGAGGGCATGCGCCTTGAGATAGGCCACGAGATCGCCGCTCTTCATCAGCTCTCCGGAAGGAACCGTCGCTATGTCAAGTGCGTAGAGCGTGAACTCGTAGTGATGGACGCCCGACCCTGGTGGCGGGCATGCGCCGCCATAAGCGGCCTCGCCGAAATCGTTTACGACCTGCATCGCGCCTTGTGGCAGACCGGTCCCTCCGCCAGCACCCTCGGGCAATGCGGTTGCGCTCGCGGGGATACCGAAAACCAGCCAATGCCAAAACCCTCGCCCGCCTCCGGCGTCCGGATCAAACAAAGTAAGCGCATAGCTGTGCGCCCCCGGCGGCGCGCCAGTCCATTCAAGGACGGGCGATTGATTGCTTCCGCCGCACCGGTTGTTGACCTGGGCGAGCGCAAGCCTTCCTCCATTGGCGAAAGCGGGGCTGCTTAATTGCATCGCGTGAGCCGACCCCGTCGCGAGAACGAGGATCGCTGCCAGCACGATTATCCGCATTTGCCAGACTCCTTCCTTTGCGCCTCCGTCCGTTCGATTGACTGAGAGTTAACCACGCTCCCCTAGATTCATCATCATGTTTCGCGTCCTGGACCATCTCGTCGGCCAGAATGTTCTGGCGCTGATGGTATGCGCGGGTCTTCTCGGCCTTTTCGCCTGCATCACGGCGATCACCCTGAACGGCCGCGCGCAGGCGATTCGCCGGTTGCGCGAAGCCATCGCAGAAGCCGCAGCGTTGCGCCGCAGTGTCCACGATCTTCGGGCAGCGAAACGCGAACTTGTTGCCGCAAGGGATCTCGCCGACGCTGACAGGCGCGCGAAGTCGACGCTTCTCGCCAACATGAGTCGTGAGATCCGGACCCCGATGAATGCGGTGCTCGGGATGGCCACCCTTCTGCTTGACACGCCATTGAACGAAGACCAGCGCAAATTGGCAAAGACCGTGATCGAATCCGGAACGTCGCTCGTGGGCATCGTGAGCAACCTTCTGGACATTTCCGAACTCGAATTTGGAAAATTCGATAAGGAAATCTTGAATTCGGATAGCAGGGTGGGACTGTATCGCGCGCTCCCGCCCCCCGCCGGAGTCGAAGCAAACGCCGTGTCGGCGCGGCCTCTGCGCATTCTCGTGGCCGAAGACAGCCGGATCAATCAGACTTTCGCGGTGGCGCTCCTGCAAAAGGCCGGTCACGCGATCGAGGTGGTCGACAACGGCCGTCGGGCAATTGAGGCAATGCGCCGGAGTGCGTTTGACGTGGTGCTCATGGACGCACAAATGCCGGAGCTGGACGGCAAGAGCGCAACGCGAGAAATCCGGAAGCTGCCCTGGCCCAAATGTTCCATCCCGATCATTGCGTTGACAGCCGACGTCATGGCCGGGCAGAGCAGGAATGCCTCGATGCCGGAATGAACGATTATGTGTCGAAGCCGGTTCGGCCGGAAGTGCTGTTCCACAAGCTCGCTCGCGTGGCCAAGACGATCGAAGACAATCTTCCGCAGACAGAGAGTCTCCCGGGGAACATCGAAGGCGTCGCCCCGACCGCCTGGTCGTCCCCGACGCTCGCCGAAGATGCCCGCACGCTGGACCTCCACAGGCTCGAAGATCTTCAGAGCACGTTGCGCGTGGGCGCGGTTCGCGACCTGCTGCTTCTCTACATGCTGGACTCCGACAATCATCTCGCTCTGATCCGCCAGCAGAGAGCCAGCGGCGATCGCGGCGGAATCGCGCGCAATGCGCGTATCATCGCCAGCACCGCAGGCAACATCGGAGCCGAAATGGTTTGCGAACTGGCGCGAGCATTGGATGGGGCGTGCCGCTCCGAAGACAACGAGGCGGCCATCAGCCATCTGGTCGACGCGCTTATGGCGGCAAGCGTCGCGACTTCAGATGCGATCCGTGCGTGGCTCAACGATGCCGCAACCCTGACCAGGGCAAAGGTCCGCGCCTAGCGAATGACGCGGCCGGCTCGATCGTTGCGCCCGCCGCACCGCTGACTGCTCCTCCATCGGAGGAGTGCGCCGCTCACCACCTGTAGCTCAGAGACACCAGCGCCGAACGGGGCGTCACCTGGACCGCGGATTCCAGGTTGTAGGCGCGCTGCCAATGCCTGACGAACAGGAACGTATAGCCCCAGGCGATGCCGGCACTGGCTGCCACGTCCCACCAATGATGGTTCTCGGATGCAACGCGCGTGTATCCCGAGAACGTTGCAGCGGCATAAGCGGGCACGCCGTACTCCCAGCCGTAGCGGTACCAAAGATAGCTCGCTGGTGCGAAAGCGAGTGCGGCCGTATCGGAGGGGAAAGAGCGGTTGTCGCTCAAATCCGGCCGCTCTTCTTTCACGAATTTCTCCAGCAGAAGCGCCGTGCCGACGGTTGCGCCGGTGGTGAAGGCGAGCTGGCCGATGCCTTGCCAGTCATCCTTCCAGTACGAGATTCCCGCTGCTGCGATCGGCAACGCGATCGCCACGCCGGTGCCGATATTGGCGAGGCCCGTGTTCGTTTCCGCAGAGGCTGAATTGCCGGCCAAAAACGCGACAGCGAGCGAGCTCACGCCGGAGATTCGAGTTCGTGCTGCCATCTTGCGCACCGCGTCTGGTGATCTTAAAGCCCTGAAACGACTATAGGTGAAAGCATGGCGCGGGCGTCAAGCCGAAGGGGCCCAACATGAGGAAAGTGTATGCGAGCGCCGGGGCCGCTCTCGACGGCCTTCTCTTCGACGGGATGACGGTCATGTCGGGCGGTTTCGGGCTGTGCGGCATTCCCGAGAACCTGATCCTGGCGCTGCGCGATTCCGGCGTCACCGGGCTGACGGTCATTTCCAACAATGCCGGGGTGGACGATTTTGGCCTCGGGCTTCTGCTGGCGACGCGGCAAATCCGGAAGATGGTGAGTTCCTATGTCGGTGAAAACGAAACGTTCGAGCGGCAATACCTTGCCGGCGAACTCGAGCTCGAATTCAACCCGCAAGGTACGCTGGCCGAACGCATTCGCGCCGGGGGCGCGGGCATTCCCGGTTTCTATACCAGGACCGGCGTTGGAACGCTGATCGCCGAAGGCAAGGAGCACAAGGAATTCGAGGGCGAAACCTATGTTCTCGAGCGCGGGCTCTCGGCCGACCTTGCGATGGTCAAGGCATGGAAAGGCGATGACGCCGGAAACCTCGTCTATCGCAAGACCGCGCGGAACTTCAATCCGATGATGGCGACGGCGGGCAACGCCACCGTAGCCGAAGTCGAAGAGCTGGTGCCCGTGGGCGCGCTCGATCCGGACTACATCCACACGCCGGGAATTTTCGTCCAGCGGATGATCGTGGGCGCGCGCTACGAGAAGCGCATCGAGAAACGCACTCTTCGGGGAGGATGACCGAAATGGGATGGAGCCGCGACGAAATGGCCAAACGCGCCGCGCAGGAATTGCGCGACGGCTTTTACGTCAATCTCGGCATCGGCATTCCGACGCTGGTGGCCAATTTCATTCCCGAGGGGATGAACGTGCAATTGCAGAGCGAGAACGGCATGCTCGGCATGGGGCCGTTCCCCTATGAGGGCGACGAGGACCCCGACCTGATCAACGCGGGCAAGG
>PKWC01000049.1 GCA_003131925.1 Alphaproteobacteria bacterium
GCAATCAATTCTGTTCAGGCGCGGGTGAGGGGTCCTTTGAGCCTCAGGGTTCGCAATAGCTCTTCACCTACTTCTTCGGTTCCCACAGCTCGATCTTGATGTTGGCGGGGTCGAGGAACCAGGCGAAGCGGCCGTTGGGATCGTCATCGTTGCGTCCCAGGATTTCGACGCCGTGTTCGGCAAGCTGCGCCAGCATTGCGGTAGAAAAGATTCTACCCGCGCTCGTGACGCGCGCCATGATGCCCTCCATGATTGGGGCGATCACGGAGCCTTGGAGTGGAGATTGTCACCTGTGAGCGAAAGCGAGTTCGTCTTTCTTTATTCGACCTTTCCCGACCGCGAGGCGGCGGAGAGGGTGGGCCGCGCCCTCGTCGAGGCAAAGCTCGCCGCGTGCGTGAACATTTTCCCGCCGATGACCTCGATCTACGAATGGGAGGGCAAGCTGGAGACGGCTCCGGAGACCGCCGTCCTCGTCAAGACGCGGCGCGATCTGGTGGAGCGTGCGATTGCGGCAGCCCGGCCGCTTCATCCTTACTCGGTGCCATGTTTTCTGGTCCTGTCCATCGAAGACGGCAACGACGATTACCTCGCGTGGGCGCGCGCGCAGACGACTCGCTGAAGCCGGGGTCTTCGGCTAGGATTCCATAATCGTTGCTCGCGGAGGGCGCATCATGGACATCGCGCGCAAGCTGGTTGCCGAATTCCTGGGGACGGGATGGCTGGTACTCGGAGGTTGCGGCAGCGCGGTGCTCGCCGCGGCGGTGCCCAATCTTGGCATCGGTTATGAAGGCGTGGCGCTCGCCTTCGGCCTGACCGTCGTCACCGGCGCCTATGCGTTTGGCCATGTTTCCGGCGCCCATTTCAATCCGGCGATCAGTTTGGGCCTCTGCACCGCCAGGCGGCTCCCCGTGCGCGATCTGATTCCATACTGGATCGCGCAGGTGGCAGGCGGCATCGTCGGTGCGGCCATTCTCTACGCCATCGCGAGCGGCGCCGCGGGCTTCGACGCCTCGAATGGCTTTGCGAGCAACGGCTATGGCGAACACTCGCCGCAGGGCTATTCGCTGCTCGCCTGTCTCGTCTGCGAGACCGTGATGACCTTCATGTTTCTCATGGTCGTGCTCGGCGCGACATCGCCGAAGGCGCCGCTCGGCTTTGCGCCGCTCGCCATCGGGCTCGCGCTCACGCTGATCCACCTGATCTCGATTCCCGTCACCAACACCTCCGTGAACCCGGCGCGCTCGACGGCGGTCGCGCTGTTCCAGGGCAGCTGGGCGGTCGGACAGCTCTGGGCCTTCTGGGCGGCGCCGTTCGTGGGGGCAATCCTGGCTGGTCTCGTTCATCGCTGGCTGGCGCCGGACGATCCGCCGAGCATCCGTCCCGAAATGTAGGCGGCTTGCCTTCGACGGCTGCGGGCCGTCTGATGACCGCAAGGTCAGGCGGAACAGGCATTGGGTTACCAGACGCCCGCTCATACGGATCTCCTCGACGCAACAGCGCTCAGGCGAAACCTGACCGCGCTCGCGCACGCCGAGCCTGACCAGGAACGGCGGCGCAAAGCCGCGCTTGCCCACATAAAACCTGTGTTTCAGGAAGCCAGGACACGCATCAACAGCCGAATCGACAACGGCGATTTGCCGGGAATGGCGGCGGCGCACGCGCTGTGCGGCGTGCAGGACGCGCTCATCCAGGTTCTGTACGATTTCGCCACCAAGCATTTCTATTACGCACAGAATCCGACGGAATCGGAACGTCTCGCAATTGTTGCGACGGGCGGTTACGGCCGCGGACTGCTCGCACCCTGTTCAGACGTCGATCTTCTTTTTCTGCGCCCCTTCAAGAAGACGGCGTGGGGCGAAAGCGTGATCGAGCTCATCCTGCTCATGCTGTGGGATTTGGGCGTCAAGGTGGGCCACGCAACGCGATCTCTCGGCGATTGCATCCGGCTTGCCCGCGAGGACATGACGGTTCGCACCTCGCTGCTGGAGACACGATACGTGTGGGGCGAGGCGCCCCTTTGGCAGGACTTGCGCCAGCGCTACTTCGCCGAAATCGCCGGCGGGAGCGGACCGGAATTCGTTGAAGCCAAACTGGCCGAGCGCGAAGTGCGCCACAGGAAGCAGGGCGAGAGCCGCTACCTCGTCGAGCCGAACATCAAGGAGGGCAAGGGCGGCCTTCGCGACCTGCAGACACTCTACTGGATGGGAAAATATCTCTATCGCGTCGACGATCCAGCCGATCTGGTCGATCACGCGGTCTTCACGCACGAAGAATACAAGATTTTTCACGCGGCGGAGGCGTTTCTGTGGGACGTGCGCTGTCAGCTCCACTGCGCCACAGGCCGCGCGCAGGAAAGGCTGACTTTCGATATCCAGCCGGAGATGGCGCGACGGCTCGGCTTTGCGGATGCGAGCCCGCGCCGCGCCGTCGAGCGCTTCATGCACGCCTATTTTCTGGTGGCCAAGGATGTGGGCGATCTCACCCGCATCTTCTGCGCGGCGCTGGAAGAGCAGAACAGGAAGAAGAGACCTGCGTTGTCACGCTTGGTGCCCGGGTTCCTGAAAACTCGTGCCCCGGGCGACCATTTCTTCGTCGAGAACGGGCGGCTCAATGCGCGCGAGGATGCCTTCGCGCGCGATCCGTGCAATCTGATCAGAATCTTTCACGTCGCCGACGTGAAGGATGTCGACGTCCATCCCCACGCGCTGCGCACGATCACGCGTTCGCTTGATCTCATTGCCGACGAATTGCGCGAGAACCGGACGGCGAACCGGCTGTTCCTCGAAATTCTCACCTCGCGCCGTGATCCCGAGCGGGCGCTCCGGCGGATGAACGAGGCCGGCGTCCTGGGCCGTTTCGTACCGGCGTTCGGCCACGCCGTCGCGCTCATGCAATTCAACATGTATCATCACTACACGGTCGACGAGCATCTCATTCGGGCGGTTGGAATTCTGGCTGCGATCGAGCGCGGCGAGTTCAGGCAGGACAATCCGCTCGCCAGCGAACTCGTCGGCCGCATCAAATCCCGCGAAACGCTCTACTGCGCTGTTCTTCTCCATGACATCGCCAAGGGCTTGCAGGGCAATCATTCCGAAGCAGGTGCTGCAATCGCCCAGGCGCTTTGTCCGCGCCTCGGCCTTTCAGACGCCGACACCGCGGCAACGGTCTGGCTCGTGCGCAATCATCTGGTGATGAGCGACACTGCGCAGCGGCGCGACATCTCCGATCCCCAGACGGTGCGGAATTTCGTTTCTGTCGTGCAATCGCCCGAGCTGCTGCGGCTCCTGCTCGTGATCACCGTCGCGGATATCCGCGCGGTCGGACCCGGCGTCTGGAACGGCTGGAAGGCGCAGCTGCTGCGCGAACTCTATCATGAGGCAGACGCAGTCATGTCCGGCGCGTCCGCGACCCCGGCACGCGCGGCGCGCATCGCCGAGGCCAGGGATGCGCTGTCGCGACGTCTCGCCGACTGGCCCGAAGAGGCGCGCACAGACGCGCTCTCCTACCACCACGACAATTACTGGCTTGCCTTCGACGACGACGAATTCGAACGGCACGCGCGGCTGAGACGGCGGGCTAAGGAGAGGCGCGATCTGGTCGCGCTCGATGCCAAGTTCGACGCGCGGCGCGATGTGGGAGACATCGCAATCTGCACGCCCGATCGCGCCGGACTGTTCTCGCAGATCGCCGGCGCCATCGCCATCTGCGGGGGCTCGATTGTCGAGGCCAAGGCGTTCACGACCGACGATGGTTTCGCGCTCGATGTGTTCGCGGTGCAGGACGGCGAAGGCAGACCATTTGCGGAGCCGCGCCGGGTTGCGCGGCTGCACCAAACGATCGCGGCAATGTTGAAAGGCGATGCGCCGGACATGGCCGCGATCGCCAGACGCAGAAGGCGATCCGAAGCGTTCCAGGTCAAGCCACGCGTGAGTTTCGACAACGAGGCCTCCGCCGCCGCCAGCGTCATTGAAGTGGAAGGCGCGGACAGGGCCGGCCTTCTCTTCGACGTTACGCGCGCGATCTACGAACAGCGGCTGTCGATCTCCTCCGCCATCGTCGCCACCTATGGCGAACGCGCCGTCGACGTTTTCTATGTCCGCGACGAATTCGGCCACAAGGTCGCCAACACCGAACGGATTGCGGCCATCGAGGCGGGCCTGCTGCAATCGCTGGCGCACCGCACTTGAACGGCCTCTGCGGCTCGGCGATAAGGCGCGGCCCGCAACGGAACCGCATATGACCGCGCCATCGCACAAGCCGCTCGTTTTTTCGGGCATGCAGCCCACCAACACGCTGCATCTCGGCAATTATCTCGGCGCGCTCAAGAACTGGGTGCGGCTTCAGCAAACCATGGACGCCCTCTACTGCGTCGTCGACATGCACGCGTTGACGCAGGATTCGGGCTATGGCCATGCAAAGGATATCGCGCAGGCAACGCGCGAGGTAACGGCGGCATACATCGCATCGGGCGTCGATCCGGCCAGAGCCGTCCTCTTCAACCAGAGTCAGGTCCATGAGCATGCGGAGCTTGCGTGGGTCTTCAACTGCGTGGCGCGGCTGGGCTGGCTCGACCGCATGACGCAGTTCAAGGAGAAGTCCGGCAAGCACAAAGAGCGTGCCTCGGTCGGGCTGTACACCTATCCCGTACTGATGGCGGCCGACATTCTCGCCTATAAGGCCACGCATGTGCCCGTGGGCGAGGACCAGAAGCAGCATCTCGAGCTTGCCCGCGACATCGCGCAGAAATTCAACAGCGATTTCGACGCGCCCGATTTCTTTCCGCTGCCGGAGCCGGTGATCACGGGCACGGCGACGCGCGTCATGTCGTTGCGCGATGGCACAAAGAAAATGTCGAAATCCGACGAGTCCGACTATTCGCGCATCAACCTGACAGATGACGCCGATGCGATCGCGCAGAAAATCCGCAAAGCCCGCACCGATCCTGCGCCGCTTCCCGATTCGGAGAAAGGCTTCGAGGGAAGGCCGGAAGCCGAGAACCTCGTCAACATTTTCGCGGCGTTGGCGGACGAGTCGCGCAACGCCACGATCGCGCGCTTCGCGGGGCAACAATTCTCGAGTTTCAAGAACGAGCTGGCGGAACTCGCAGTGGCGAAACTGACGCCGATCGCCGCCGAGATGCGACGTCTTCTCTCCGATCCCGCGGAGATCGACGGCCTGCTGCGCCGCGGCGCCGAAAAGGCACACGCGCTTTCCGCGCCAGTTCTCGCGGACGTCAAGCGAGTCGTTGGATTCGTGAGCTGAAAAAATGACGGTGGCACTCGAGCCAAAATTCGTTCTCGTCACCGGCGCCGCGAAACGGCTGGGACGCGCGATCGTGCTCGATCTCGCAAGAAACGGCTGGGACATTGCGCTTCACTTCAACCAGTCCGAACCCGATGCGCGGGAAACGGCAGACGCCGTACGCAATACCGGCCGCCGCGTGGCGCTCCTCAAAGCCGATCTCGCCGACGAGAACGCGACCTCCGCTCTGATCGGCCGCGCCGTCATGGAGCAGGGGCCTTTGTCCGCCCTCGTCAACAGCGCCTCGATCTTCGAGAGCGATGATTGGGCGAGCGCCTCGCGTGCGTCGTGGGACCGCCACATGGCCGTCAATCTGCGCGCGCCTTTTGTACTCGCGCAGGAATTCGCGCGCCAACTTCCGCCCGATGCACGCGGCGCAATCGTCAACATCATCGACCAGCGGGTGCTGAAACCGACGCCACAATTCCTCTCCTACAGCACGAGCAAGGCGGCTTTGTTCTGGCTGAATACCACGCTTGCGCAAGCGCTGGCGCCCAAAATCCGCGTCAACGCCGTGGCGCCCGGACCCACCATGATTGGTGCTCGGCAAAGCGAAGCGAATTTCCGCCGCCAGCGCGAAGCAACTGTTCTGGGTACAGGCGCCGAACCCCAGGATGTATGCGATGCCGTGCGCTACCTTCTCTCCGCGAGCGCGGTCACCGGGCAGATGATCGCGGTGGACGGCGGCCAGCACCTGATCTGGCGAACCCCCGACGTGAGTGGCGTGGAATGAGTAATCATGGATGCGCCGCTTGTTTTCCTCCCCCATCGTGGGGGAGGTGGCCCGAAGGGCCGGAGGGGGACGTCCCTGCAGGCGACACCCCCCTCCGCCTCGCGGAGTTTATCCTCCGGCCGCGCTTCGCGCGGACC
>PKWC01000099.1:0-12621 GCA_003131925.1 Alphaproteobacteria bacterium
TTCCCTGAAACGCGAGTCGGGAAGGATTCCCGGAGAGGCAGATGTGTGATTCGATTCTTCCGGCATTGGCCGGGAGATTCGGATGGGCAAGCCTTACAGTCTGGATTTGCGCGAACGAGTGATTGCAGCCATCGAGGGCGGGACGTCGACGCGTCAGGCGGCGGCGCGGTTCTCGATTGGGATTGCGACGGCAGGCGCTTGGGCGCGGCTGAAACGGGCCAAGGGCGAGGTTACGCCGGCCAGACAGGGCAAGCCGAAGGGCTCGGTTCTCGATGCGCATGCGGATTTCATTTTCGGTCTGATCGGGCAAGTGCGCGACATCACGCTGGAGGAGATTGCCGAACGCCTTGCGGGCGAGCGCGGGGTGAAGGTCGTGTCCACGGCGGTCTGGAAGTTCCTCGACCGGCACGCCATGACGCACAAAAAACGACCGCTCATGCGAGCGAACAGGAACGTGCCGATGTGAAGGCGGCACGCGAGGCTTGGTTCGAGGGACAAACCGAGCTCGATCCCGAGCGACTGATCTTCATCGACGAAAGCGGTCTGTCGACGAAGATGGCACGCCTGCGGGGTTGGGCGCCGAAGGGTGAGCGTTGCCGTGCCGCCGTCCCGCACGGCCACTGGCACACTACAATCTTCGTCGGCGGCCTGACCCTCTCGGGCCTTTGCGCGCCCATGTTGCTCGACGGCCCCATAGACGGCGAAGCTTTCCTGGCCTGGTGCGAGCAGATGCTGGCGCCGCTGCTACGGCCGGGCGATGTCGTCATCATGGACAATCNNCCGCCCTACAGTCCCGACTTCAATCCGATCGAGAATGCCTTCGCCAAGCTCAAAGCGCATGTGCGAAAAGCTGCCGCTCGAACAGTCGAAGCCTTGGAAGCTGCCGTCGCCAGCGCTCTGCGCACATTCGAGCCCGGCGAATGCACAAACTTCTTCGCTCACGCTGGCTACGACCTGGATTAATGGGAATCTGCTCTAGGTTGGACAATTCATCGCCTGCGCACTGCTGCACCGNNGCCGGATTTGTAGATGCCCTAGAGCAGGACGTGTGCGAGGTGCGGCATTCGATCAGCGCGAGAAGGGCGCCGAGCCGTCCAGGGATTTGACAGCCGGACAAAATACCTGCTAGACGCCAGTTGTTACAGCGTGATAGCACACAGGAACAGTCCTTATGGATGAAAACGCGCTATTCGACGCTTTCCTCGCTCCGAAAACCCGGGATGAAGTGCGGAGATTCCTGACGGACCTGTGCACGCCAGCCGAGTTGCGCGCCTTGGCCGAACGCTGGGAAGTGGCTCGCCTGTTGGACGGGGNNACGGGGAGAACCTCAGCTACCGAGCCATTGCCGAGCGAGCCGGGGCCAGTCCAACCACGGTTGTCCGGGTGGCGCGATTTCTGAACGAGATGCCCTACAAGGGTTACCGGCTCGTTCTCGACCGCAAGAAACGGCGCCGGACATGAGCGCCCATCCCGAACGACTCACTCTGGCACTCCAGAAAAGCGGGCGTCTTGCCGAGCGCAGCCTGGAACTGGTGCGCGAGGCGGGGTTGAGCGTCGTTAAGAGCGCAAACGAATTGTTTTTCCGGGTCGAGAATTATCCGGTCGACCTGCTGCGCGTTCGCGATGACGATATTCCGACATTGGTGGGCGACAACGTTGCCGATCTTGGCGTGATCGGACTGAATGTTCTTGCTGAACAGTCGCATGGCTCAGGACAGCGCGCGGAAATTGTGATGCCGCTCGGTTTTGGCCGCTGCGATCTGAAAATCGCGATTCCGGAGTCCATGGAATACGGCGGCATCGCTGCACTGACCGGCAGACGCATCGCCACCTCCTATCCCAATCTGCTGCGCAAGTTCCTGGAGGAAAGGGACATCGCCGCCGAAATCGTGGAAATGAGGGGCGCGGTTGAAGTTGCCCCTCGCCTCAAGCTCGCGCACGCGATTTGCGATGTTGTTTCTACGGGTGCGACTCTCGAAGCCAACGGGCTGCGTGCCGTTGAAACGGTGCTGAAGAGTGAAGCCGTTCTCGTGCGGTCGCCAGTTGCGCCTGCCGACATTGTCAAACATCTGCTTGACATCGTGGTGGAGCGATTCCGTGGTGTCACGGCGTCACGCGGCGCCAAATATGTGATGATGAACGCGCCCAGGGCGATGCTGGGCCGGATTTCGGAAATCCTGCCGGGCGCTGACGCGCCCACCGTCGTGCCGCTTGTCGGGCATGACGAGATGGTGGCGGTGCATGCCGTCTGCCAGGAATCGGTGTTCTGGGAAACGTTGGAGCAGCTCAAGGCCGTAGGCGCCTCCGCCATCCTCGTTCTGCCAATCGAAAAAATGCTGTGAGCCGCCCGTGAAACGCTACGAATGGGCAAATCTCGATGCGGCGGAACGGAGGCCGGCGCTGGCGCGACCGCGGCGCCGGCGCGATCCAAAAGTGCAGGAGACGGTCAGGCGAATTTTCGACGAGGTGGAGGCCGAAGGCGTTGCAGCGGTCAATCGCTGGTCGCAGCACTTGGACGGCGGCCCGCTCGAATGTCTGCAAATCGACAACGCGGCAATTGCGCGCGCAGGCGCGGCGGTCGCGCCCCAGGATGTGGCGGCGCTGGAATTGGCGACCGCCAATATCCGACGCCACCATCTGGCGGACATTCCGTCCGACAGGACAGGCGCAGAGGCCAACGGCCTGCAATGCCGTCGCGTCTGGCGGCCATTGCGGAATGCCGGGCTTTATATTCCAGGCGGCACCGCTCCGCTTTTTTCCACGCTGCTGATGCTCGCCATTCCGGCGGATTGCGCGGGCGTCCGCGAACGCATTGCTGTCACGCCGCCCTCCACCAACGGCCTGCACCCGATGATGATTCTGGCAGCCGCGGCGAGCGGGCTGGAGCGAATTTGGCTCATCGGCGGTGCGCAGGCGATCGCGGCATTGACCTTCGGCGTGGGCGTGCCGAGAGCAGACAAGATCTTTGGACCTGGCAACGCGTATGTGGCGGAGGCGAAACGTTACGCCGCGCAGTTGCCTGGGTGCCCCGCGATCGATCTGCCGGCGGGTCCCAGTGAATTGCTGGTGATTGCGGATGAGACAGCCGATCCGGCCATGATCGCAGCCGACCTGTTGAGCCAGGCCGAACACGATGCCGATGCGCAAGTGCTGCTGGTTTCGCTGTCGGCCGCGCTTGCCGACAGCGTGGAAGCGGAGATCGAGCGGCAGTTGTCGCAACTACCGCGCCGAACGATCGCGCGCGCCGCGTTGGAGGAAGCGCGGACGATCATTGTGCGCTCGCGGGCGGAAGCGGCTGAAGTTTCCAATCTCTACGCGCCGGAGCACTTGTCGCTCCAACTTCGCGATGCCGACGTGCTGGTGGCGGACATCACATGCGCGGGCACGATTTTCGTCGGAGCATGGTCGGCTGAAACTTTCGGCGATTACGTCGCCGGTCCCAGCCATGTTCTGCCGACCGACGGTGCGGCACGCGCGTGCTCCGGCATCAGCGTCTCGTCCTTCATGACAAGCTTTGTGGTTCAGCAGGTTTCGCGCGAAGCAGCCGCGGCGATGGCGCCGGCTGCCGCCCGGCTCGCGCGCCTCGAAGGACTCGAGGCACATGCCCGAGCCGCTGAAATCCGGGCAGTCGTGTGATGCGCGCGCCCTTTGCTCCGCTTGTTTCCGGCGCGGAAGAGCTTGCGGAGGCGCCCTCCGCCCCGTTGGCTCTGCGCGCACGCATGGCCGCACTCTATGGCGTGAGTGAACTGCAGGTGCTCCCGGTGCGTGGGCGATTGCATGCACTGGAACTGATCCTCCGCCGCGCGGCGCGAAACAGAATTTTTAGCATCGCTTGCAACCCGTCGCCCGAAATCGCTCAGCTGGCTGCGATTTACGGGCTTCACATCGCTACGAACGGTGCAAACATCCACATCGTCTCGTCCCCCGGCGATGATGGCGGCACTCTCATAGATCGGGCTGCCGCGCAAAGTCTCGCTGCCGATGTGCGCGGCGGTCTTCTGGTTGTGGATGAGAGCGCGATCGAATTTTCCTGCGCGCCGTCGCTCGCGGGTTGCGCGGACCACATTTCAAATCTCATCGTTGTCCGGAGTCTGGAGCTTGCTTACGGGCTGGCCGGCGCGCCGGTCGGCGCGATCGTCGCAAATCCGCAGCTGATCGCGCACCTGGAAGAGATGCTTGAACCTTATGCGTTGCCGACACCGCTGGTGCGTTTGGCCGAAACGGTTCTTGCACCCTCGCGCGCGCCGGCGACCGAGGCGCGAATCGTCGAGATCACGCGCGAAAGATCGCGGATGGCGCAGGCGCTCAACGCGGTCGCTGATGTTTCGGCTCAGGAAACAGCAGGGCCATGGTTGTTGGTCACCATCGCCAATTCACGAGAGCTACGTTCGCGGCTTGAGCGGTTCGGCATTCAAGCAAAATGGTTTTCCGACGCGCGCTTGAGCATCCCTGTAGCGGATGTCGAGTTGAACAACCGGGCTCTGGCCGCTTTCGGCGTGGAAAGCAACGCGCCGCGCCGGCGCGCGGAAATTGTGCGCGACACGAAGGAGACGCGGATCGCCGTGCGAGTCGATCTGGACGCATCGGCAGGCTCGCGCGTGAGCACCGGCATCGGGTTTTACGATCATATGCTCGAGCAGGTCGCCGCACATGGCGGTTTTTCATTGACCCTCGCGTGCGACGGCGATCTTCAAATCGATCCGCATCATACCATCGAAGATTGTGCGCTGGCACTCGGCGCCGCGTTGAAAGACGCATTGGGCGAACGCCGCGGCATCGCACGGTTCGGATTCGTGCTGCCGATGGACGAAGCGGAAGCGAAAGTTTCGCTTGATCTCGGCGCGCGCCCCTACGATTTTTTTGAGGGCGCGTTCGCCGCGCCCTTCATCGGCGAATATCCCACCGAGATGACGGCACATGTCTTCCGTTCGCTCGCGCAAAGCCTGGGAGCGGCCATTCACATCCAGGTGACAGGGAGCAACGACCACCACAAAACGGAAGCCTGCTTCAAGGGCTTCGGTCGCGCATTGAGACAGGCCATCCGCATCGAAGACACCGGCATTCCGTCCACCAAAGGCGTGATCGGATGAGCACGATCATCGTCGATCTGGGCGTCGGCAACACGGCGTCCGTCGCGTTTGCGTTGGAACGATTGGGCGCCAGACCACGGCTCTCGCGCGCTGCCACGGAAATCGCCGAGGCCGAACGGCTCATCTTGCCCGGTGTTGGCGCCGCCGCTTTCGCGATGCGCCAGATCGAGGCATTGGGCCTTGCGCAAATCTTGCGCGAGTTTCCGCGGCCACTGCTCGGTCTCTGCCTCGGCCAACAGCTTCTTTATGAAGCGAGCGACGAAGGCGGCGTGCGCTGTCTTGGCGTAATTCCCGGCCGCGTGCAAAGGCTGCAATCGGCCCCCGATCGCCCCGTACCACACATGGGTTGGAACCGGCTGCAGCGCAAAACAGACGATCCGCTTCTCGACGGCGTACAAGACGGCGCATTCGTCTATTTCGCACACAGTTACGCCTGCCTCGCGGGGCCGGAAACGCTTGCTGCGGTGGATTACGGCGGCGAATTCGCGGCCGTCGTGCGGCAAAAGAACTTTTGGAGTTGCCAGTTTCACCCCGAGCGCTCCTCGGTGGTGGGCCGGCGTATTCTCGCCAATTTCCTGGCGCTGCCATGCTGATCTATCCCGCAATCGATCTAATGAGCGGCCACTGTGTGCGGCTGGAGCAGGGCCGTTTCGAAACGGCTACCGTTTACGGGCCCGATCCTTTTGTTGTGCTCGCGCGCTTCGCCCAAAGCGGCGTGACCTGGGCACATATCGTCGATCTCGACGGCGCAAGGGCCAGCGCCCCGCGGCAGCACGAGCTGATCGGCCGCCTCGTCGCCTCGCAGCCGGTCCGCATTCAGGCAGGTGGTGGCGTGCGCAGGCGCGAAGATGTGCACGCGCTTCTCGAAAGCGGCGTGGCGCGCGCCGTGATCGGCTCAGCCGCCGCCGCGCACAGCGAGGGTGTGCGGCAATGGATTGCCGAATTCGGCGCCGAACGCATCTGTCTTGCGCTCGATGTCAAGCGCGATGGCGTACGCTGGAAAATCGCCGTTCATGGCTGGCAGGACGCTTCTGACTTCACGCTTGACGAAGTGCTGGCGCTCTATCCGCCTGGCACCGCTCGACACGTTCTCATCACCGATATCTCGCGCGACGGAATGATGGCTGGTCCGAACGCGGCGCTGATCCGTTATATCTGTGCCCTGCGTCCCGATCTCGAAGTGCAGGCTTCGGGCGGCATCGCTGCGTTGAACGATCTCACCCAGTTGAAAATCTCCGGTGCCGCGGGCGCGATCGTGGGCCGCGCGCTTTACGAAGGCGCTTTTCCGCTCGAGGAGGCGCTGCATGCTGGCTAGGCGCATCATCCCCTGCCTCGACGTGAAAGACGGCAAGGTCGTGAAAGGCGTGCGCTTCCGCGATCATGTGGTGATGGGGGACGCCGTGGAATTCGGTGCGCGCTATCGCGACCAGGGTGCGGATGAACTCGTGTTCTATGACATCACGGCATCGGCGGAGAGCCGTACGCTCGATTTTGCCTGGGTGCGCGAGATCGCGTGCGAGCTCGATATTCCCTTTTGTGTCGCCGGCGGCGTGCGCAGCGTGATGCACGCCATCAAGTGCCTCGAGAACGGCGCCGACAAGGTTTCGATCAACTCGCCCGCGCTGGAACGCCCGGAACTCATCAATGAAATTGCGCGCACTGCAGGCTCACAATGCGTGGTTGCGGGCGTCGACAGTTTTGCGCGAGGAACAAGCTGGATCGTCCATCAATATGCGGGCGACCCTGAAAAAACCGTTCAGACCGGCCGCAATACGCTCGACTGGATCCGCGAAGCCGAAGACCGCGGGGCGGGCGAGGTTGTGCTCAATTGCATGAATCAGGATGGCGTGCGCAACGGCTACGATATCGCACAGCTCAAAGCCGCGCGGCGTTGTCTTTCGATTCCGCTCGTTGCTTCCGGCGGTGCGGGCAATGCGGCTCATTTCGTTTCGGTATTTCAGGAGGCGGACGTTTCCGGCGCGCTGGCCGCCAGCGTGTTTCACAACAACGTGCTTGAAATCGGCGCGTTGAAGGAAGCGCTATCCGCGGCGGCCATAGAGGTGCGGCAATGAAACCCGATGAAATCGATTTCGGCAAAGGCGGTGGCCTTGTGCCGGTCGTCGTGCAGGATGCGGCGACCCTGCAGGTGCTGATGCTGGCTTATATGAACGAAGCCGCTTTGCGTGAAACGCTGCAATCGGGCGAAGCGGTTTTTTACTCCCGTTCGCGGCAGGCGCGCTGGCGCAAGGGCGAAACCTCCGGCCATCGCATGAAGGTTCTGTCTCTGACACCCGATTGCGATAGTGACAGCATTATGCTGCAGGTCGAACCGCTCGGCCCTGCCTGCCATCGTGGCACCACAAGCTGCTTCGGCGACGAAACAGCGCCAAGCATCGGCCGCCTCGCCGCGCTGGAGCGAACGATCGCGGCACGTATGACCGCAGACCCGACCAAAAGCCGCACAGCGAAGTTATTGGCCGCTGGACCGAAACGCATTGCGCAAAAGGTTGGCGAGGAAGGCGTGGAAACCGCGCTTGCCGGCGCCGCCGGCGACCAGGATGAGCTTTGTGCCGAGGCGGCCGATCTTCTTTATCACCTGCTCGTACTCCTGCGTGTGCGCGACGTGCGACTGCAGCAGGTCATGGATGTGCTCGCCGTGCGCGATAAGGAAAGCGCGCGATGAGCGGACCGAAACCGCGGTCGGACATCCTGGCCATTACACCCTACGTGCCCGGCAAGGCGCGCGCTAAAGGTTTCGCGCATCCGATCAAGCTTTCGGCCAATGAAAATCCGCTCGGCGCAAGCCCAGCCGCAAAAGCCGCCTACCGCGCCACGAGCGACGAGTTGCATCTTTATCCCGATGCGCGCGCAAGCCGCTTGCGGGAAGCGATTGCCGCCAAATTCACGCTCTCGCCGGACCGCCTGATCTTCGGCTGCGGGTCGGACGAGATCTTCTCGCTTGCCTGCACAACGCTGATCGAACCCGGCGATAACATCGTGCAGCCAGAATACGGCTTCGCCGCTTGGGCGATAGCCGCGCGCGCTGCCGGCGCCTCGGTCCGTTCGGCATCCGAGCGCGGTTACACGGCCGATGTGGATGCGATTCTTGCTGCGGTGGATGCATACACGCGCATCGTTTTCATCGCCAACCCGGCCAATCCGACCGGCACATGTCTTCGATTTGAAGAAATACGACGGCTGTACCAAAATCTGCGCAGCGACGTTTTGCTGCTGCTCGACGAAGCCTATGCGGAGTTTGTAGGCGGCTTTCCTGGTTTCGAAAGCGGCCTTTCGCTTGCGCGCGGAGCAGCGAACATTCTCGTCACGCGCACCTTCTCCAAAGCCTATGGCCTTGCCGGGCTCAGAGTCGGCTGGGCCTATGGTGCGCAGGATTTGATCTTGGCGATGGACCGCATTCGCCAGCCATTCAATGTCAGCCGACCCGCGGAAGCCGCCGCAGTGGCCGCTTTGTCAGACGATCCGTTCCTGGTGCAGTCGCTCGCGCATGTGGAACGGTGGCGGCCGCGCTACGCCAAATGCCTTCGCTCGGTGGGCTTTAAGCCGATTGCATCGGCTACCAATTTCATCACCTTCGAAATCCCGGCTGCCAGCGGCTGGACTGCAGCCTCCTTCGAGGCGCACCTCGCCGAAAAGGGCGTCCTTGTCCGTAATCTTTCCAATTACGGATTGCCCAATTGCTTGCGCATCACCATCGGTTCCGACGAAGAAAGTCGCGCAGCATTCGCTTCATTCGCAATCGGGTAACGCGGACAGCGAGCTACGCACGACATCTGCCGCATAGACCGATTCGGTCACGTAGGCACCGCCATGGATGATCTGGCGATCGTCGCAATGGCAAGGGAATTGGACGTTGCGAGGCACCGTGGGGAAATCCGGTGACGGGATACTGGACTGCACGCTTTGGGTGAGACACGGAAAATGGTGATGGGTTTTGCCGACGCGGGATCGCGTCCCGTCCACTTCGATTGAGGACGCGCCGGAGACTGTGTGTTACAAGCGGAAAAGCAGGTTCGGTCGGTCGGGTGTGTTGATCAAGGGTGCTTAATCGCAAACACCGTGCCGCCGCCATGGGCGCCGCCATCGCTTGCCATACCGTAAAGCACTCCCCGTACGGCAATCAGACCCGTGTAGGGGGTGGTCCCGCCCTTGGTACGCCTCCGGAACGAATGCAACACTGCCTCTGCGCCAGTTGCGGGATTGACCGAGAACACAGTGCCGCAACCACCGGCAAAACAAGCTCCCAAGCCTCCATCGACCGTTGTCCCATAAAGTGTGCCGCCGGCGTCGATCACACCGGCATAGGGTAATTGTCCATCCCCGCCTGCATAGCCAGTAAAGGAATAGACCACCGTCTCTGCGCCCGTCTTCGGATCGAGCGCAAACACGGTGCCCTTGTTATCGCTGCCGCCACCCCCTGTCGTTCCGTAAAGCACTCCCTGTACCGCAATCAGACCGGAGGCCGTGGGGCCAGTGCCGTCCGTACAATTCTGCAGGCTGCAAAATGAATAGACCACCGCCTCGGCGCCGGTCTTCGGATCGACCGAGAACACTGCACCGCAGCCGTATTGACAGGTTCCGCTGGTCCCGCCCTCTTCCGTGATGCCGTACAGCGTGCCATTCACATCGATAAGACCGGCGTAAGGGGCCGCGCCATCTGCGCAATGCGCCTTGTTGCAGAAGGAATAGAGGACCTTCTCCGCGCCGGTGTTCGGGTCTATCGCAAACACGGTGCCATCTTGATAGGTGGCGCCGTCCCCGCCGGAAATCGTTGTACCGTACAGTGTGCCTTTCACATCAATGAGGCCGGCGTAGTAGGGATCAGCGCCGTCCGTGCAATTCGGCTGGCTGCAAAAGGAATAAACCACCTTCTCCGCGCCGGTCTTCGGATCGAGCGAGAACACAGTACCGCAGCCGTAAGGACAGGTTCCGCTGGTCCCGCCCTCATACGTTGTGCCATAGAGCGTGCCGTTCACATCGATCAGGCGGGCGAACGGCTCACTGCCGTCCGCGCAATTCTGCAGGCTGCAAAAGGAATAAAGAACTTTCTCCGCGCCGGTGTTCGGGTCGAGCGCAAACACTGTGTCGCACGCATAGCCGCGACAATCATCGTTCCTGCCGCCGTAAACCGTCGTGCCGTACAGCGTGCCCTTCACATCAATCAGACTTGCCTGGGGGAAGTCTCCGTCCGTGCAATACTGCTGACTGCAAAAGGCATAGAGGACCTTCTCTCTGGCTTTGACGGCGTCCGCGGCTGAAACGGAGTGGATAAACACACAGCCAAGTGCTGCGGCAAACAGACCGGTGCAAATGCTTTTCATCTTCGGCTCCCCCGAATCGAATCCGCCGAGCAAGGAACTCCTGGTCCTGCTCGCCAGACGCGCCACTTTACCGGAAGTCCGCCATTATCGCTATCATTTCTGCGCTTCTTCCCGTTGCTTGAAGCAGACACGCATAGGTTCGGGGTTCTCTAATCGCTTCTGCCGAGAATGACTTTGCGGCCGGCCCCTGGATTCCGGCGACGGGATCCCGTTGCCGGATTCCGCACGGCTGTCCGGGGAAAATATCGGGATTGGTTGCAGGCGCTTGAACCCAATTGGGATTTGCGCGGCGGTGGAAACGTTCGACTCAGGAGTTCGAATTTGCCGGGAAATGGTTCACGCGGAGTCGCGGAGCCGCGGGGAAGAGAAAGTGAACCACAGAGGCACAGAGGACACGGAGAAAAAAGCTGCGCGCGAATGCGCGCAAAATCTGCCCTCAGTGCCCTCTGTGTCTCTGTGTTGAATCTTTATCTCCGCGCCTCCGCGTGCCCATTTCTTGCGAAAACAAGCAGCAGTGCTCGGCATCTCTGTTTTCCCCGGACAGCCGTGCGGATTCCGCGGCGGGGAAATCAGCCAAGCGGTGTATGACCGAGCCCTATGGCGCCAACTTGTACACGGTCCCGACGGAATGAAGCTCCGCCTAATTGCATTGTGCCGTAGAAGTTGCCCGTCTTTTTGGCCCGACCGACGTGCAGTTAATCTTTCCGCATGATTGTGCGTTTGCCCACAAGGAACTCATCAGCACCCTTCATCACCTCGTGGAGGTGACGACGAGCGTCATTGAAGCGTTTGAAGCGCGCCGCGCTCCACCCGGGGAGACCCCAATCGGGGGGATCACACTTGAGGGTCATCCGGGGAATGTCTGTTGACTTGTCCGGCACCCGGGACGAGGACTGGCGGATGGCGGAGCCCGTGACGACCGATACCGCGCCTGTTCCGGGCTTCAACTTCAAGGTGATGCTGCCCACGCTGATATTCGACGTGGCGCTCCCCATCCTCCTGTTCAGCCTGCTCAACAGCCGCGGCGTCCCCCTCCTGTGGGCCCTTGTGGCGAGCGGGCTCGCGCCCGCGCTCAACAATTTGCGCCTGTGGATCAAATCGCGCCGCGTGGAGCCGCTCGGCATCATCGTGATGACTCTTATTGCCATCGGCGCTGCGGCATCGCTCATCTCGGGCAGCCTGTTCTTTGCGCTGATCAAAGAGTCGTTTCTCACGGGTGCGTTCGGCGTGATCTGTCTCGTTTCATTGTTCGCCGAACGGCCGCTTCTGTTCTACATCAACCGCCAATTCGTGGCCGGAGACGATCCCTCGCGCATCGCCTGGTGGAACGGGCTTTGGGAATTTCCCCGCTTCCGCTCGGCCTCGCGATTTGTAACCCTGGTGTGGGGAGTGGCCTATATCGTCGAAGCGTTTGTGAGAGTGGGCCTGGCGATGACACTGGCACCGGCGCTGGTGGTCAACATCTCGCCCGTGTTGAGATTCGGTGTATTGATCCTGCTCATCGTCTGGACGCGCCGCTACCTGATGGCGGTCCGCGAGCGGCGGCTCGCCGAACAAACCGGCACAAGGAGCGCTGGTGGACATGTTTAAGCCAAAGCAAAAGCTCTAAAGACGCAGGCATGATTGTTCCGCATGTGAAACACGCGACTCTGGCCATGCTGGCGGGAATAATGGTCACTTCGCCTGCGGTCTGTGATCCTACGGTCGGCGCTATCCCTGCGCCAGCGCCAGCGCCGGCGGCAGTGTGTGGGACAAAATACTATCCACGAGCCGCGATGGCCGCTTGTATCGAGGGAACGGCAATTGTGAATTTCTACATTGGTGTAGATGGGAAAGTCAGCGACGTACGGTTTCTACAATCTACCGGAAATCCAGATCTCGACGAAGCTACGGAATCTTGTGTTACCAATTGGCGATACAAACCTGCCTTACAGAACGGCACGCCAATCGGGGTAAGAAAAGAGTATAAAATTGCTTGGACGCTCGGCGATTATTGTGCTTCTCGTACCGCGGCTCCAACAGCGCCGCCGAAACCAAATTCGCCCACCCAGCAGGGATCTCCACCGGAAGCCAATCCGGGCCAGCAATAGCAGCGGGTTCGTCAAGTGACATATCGCATTGTCGAAGGACGACAGGCTCACCCCGAGGAAGCACCCTCATCCTGAGCCTGGTCCCCCGGTTGAACCGGGGGA
>PKWC01000099.1:12694-12894 GCA_003131925.1 Alphaproteobacteria bacterium
GATGATCGCGATCTCCTCGCGCTCCGCCGCCGCCAGCTCGGGCCGGCCGCCGCTTTCATACATGGAAGCCGATTCCTCGCACTGACGGATCATCTTGCCGAGCAGCGAGATGATCTCGCTCTCGCCGATGCCCGCGCGACTTTCTTCGCTGCGATTGGCGATGTCGCGATCCTTCAACCCGGCCAGCACCAGGCGCAAGG
>PKWC01000133.1:0-254 GCA_003131925.1 Alphaproteobacteria bacterium
AAGCCGGCACTCGCGCGCGGCGAGCTGCATTGCGTGGGTGCGACCACGCTCGACGAGTACCGAAAGTATGTGGAGAAGGACGCGGCGCTCGCACGCCGCTTTCAGCCGGTCTTTGTATCGGAGCCCACCGTCGAGGATACGATCTCTATCCTGCGGGGACTGAAGGAGAAGTACGAGGTCCATCACGGCGTTCGCATCACCGATGGCGCCATCGTGGCGGCTGCGCAATTGTCGCACCGTTACATCGCCGACCG
>PKWC01000133.1:284-5068 GCA_003131925.1 Alphaproteobacteria bacterium
TGAAGATCGAGCGCGAGGCGCTCAAAAAGGAATCCGACAAAGCATCGAAGGATCGCCTTGCCGCGCTTGAGCAGGAGTTGGCGGAAACCGAGGAAAAATCGGCTTCGCTGACGGCGCGGTGGCTGGAGGAGAAGAAATCGGTCCAGGATGTCCAGGGCCTCAAAGAAAAGCTGGATGCGGCACGCCAGGAACTCGATGTGGCGCAGCGCCGGGGCAATCTCGCGCGCGCCGGCGAGCTTACCTACGGGGTGATTCCCGAACTCGAACGCAAACTCAAGACCATTGAGGACAAAGAAGGATCTGCGCTGACCAACGAAGCGGTTACTGCGGAGCACATTGCCGGAATCGTCTCGCGCTGGACGGGCATCCCCGTCGACAAGATGCTCGAAGGGGAGCGCGAGAAGCTCCTGCACATGGAGAGTTCGCTCGAGAAGCGGGTTGTCGGCCAGCACCAGGCGGTGCGCGCGATTTCGAACGCGGTACGCCGCGCCCGCGCCGGCCTGCAGGACCCAAATCGGCCGATCGGTTCATTCCTCTTTCTTGGTCCGACGGGGGTGGGCAAGACCGAACTNNTGATCGGCGCGCCGCCCGGCTATGTCGGTTATGAAGAGGGCGGGGTCCTGACGGAAGCCGTCCGCCGCCGTCCCTATCAGGTTGTGCTGTTCGACGAGGTCGAGAAAGCGCATCGCGACGTCTTCAACGTTCTTCTGCAGGTTCTCGACGACGGACGCCTGACCGACGGGCAGGGGCGGACCGTCGATTTCCGCAATACGGTGATCATCCTCACCTCCAATCTCGGCACCGAGTTCCTCTCGACTGGCGAGAGTGGGGAATCGCCGAAAGCACGGGCCCAGGTCATGGAAGCCGTGAGGGCGCATTTCCGGCCGGAGTTTCTGAACCGGCTCGACGAGATCATCCTGTTCCAGCGCCTCTCGCGCGCCGACATGGATACGATCGTCGACATCCAGATCGCACGGCTCACAAAACTGCTGGCGGATCGCAAGATTGAAATCGCTCTCGATGCGAAGGCGCGGGATTGGCTTGCGACCGCGGGCTACGATCCCGTCTACGGCGCGCGTCCGCTCAAGCGGGCGATTCAGCGGCGGCTGCAGGATCCGCTGGCACAGCTTCTACTTGAAGGCACCATCGGCGATGGGGCGAAGGTAAAGGTCAGTGCCGGAAAGAACGGCCTTGTCATCGATGGCAAGACCTTCGACGCAGGCGATGACTACCTTGACGAACCGTCGGTCTCCAGTCACGCGATCCACTGACGAAACGCGCGAGCTTCAATCCTTGCCGGCGCGGAGGTCCGTCGCCGTATCGGCGATCTTTCCTTCGAGCGGAAGGGAAGCGATCTCGCTGTCGACGTGAATGCGCGAGATCTGGAAATCTCGCAGCTCGCTGCCCGAAAGAATGCGGCCGCGTGCAACTTTCACGCTCGCAGGATTGACCTGGATGTTGTTGATGCGGATTTCGTAGTGCAGATGGGGACCCGTGGCGAGGCCGGTGGCGCCGCTATAGGCGATCACCTGGCCCTGGCGCACATGCGAACCGCGGTGAACGCCCGGCGCGTAGCGCGAGAGATGGCCGTAGGCGGTCGAGTAGCCGTTGCCGTGATTCAGCACGACGAAATTGCCGTAGCCGCCAAACCAGCCTTCCTGCTGGATCGTGCCCGCACCGGCCGCCATCACCGGCGTTCCAGTGGGCACTGCGAAATCGATCCCCTTGTGCATGCGCGTGTATCCGAGCACGGGATGGAAGCGCATGCCGAAGCCCGACGAGATGCGTGCACCGTCGACGGGTGTCTTCATCAGCATACTCTTGCCGCTCTGGCCGCGGGAATCGAAGAAATCCGCTGTGTCCTCGTCTCTGGGATGGTAGCGGTACAGTGCGACGGTCCGGCCAAGGAAATGCATCGCAGCGTAGGCGATCTCGCCTTCTTTCGCGGGTTTGCCGTCCGGCGTGTAGTAATAGTTGTAGTAGACTTCAAAGGAGTCGCCCGGCCTGATGTCGCGCTGGAAATCCACTTCGTACGAGAACATGTGGATCATCTGCACGACGACGCGCGCCGGAATTCCCGCCTGCATGGCCGCCAGATAGAGACTCGAATCGATCTTGGCGCCCGCGCGGTGATACCGGGGCTCGAGTTTTTTGAATACATCCTGCGCGGTGAAGCTGCCGTCGGCTCCCCGCGCGATCGTGACTTCGTGCTCGACCGTCGGTGAGAAGCTCACGGAGAGGAGCCGGCCCGGGGCGGCCGAATCCGCACGCGTCGCGGCGTCGTCCGAATTTCCGGCCGTAGTGGGCGGTGTGTAGATGATCTGGGCGACCGGTTTGGGCGGTGGCTGCGCCGCGAATGTCAATTGCAACGCTTCGCCGGCCTTGATCGCCCGCATATTGTAGACTTGGGCGAGCGCGGTCACTGCGGCTTCCGCGTCTTGCGGCGTTGCACCTGCATTGACCAGCGCGACCGGAAGCGTATCGCCGCGCTCAAGGGTCACATCGCGTGAATCGATGCCGGGGGTTTCGCTCCCAGTTTCGGCCTCGTTGTTTTCCACCGCGAGGGATTCGTCCAGCGAAGCGGGCGGGATCGCCTGCCGCACCGGCCCCGAAGTGATGGAGCCTAGCGGCGAGATGGTTGCATAGTCGGTTTCGTGTGTCTGGGCGACGAGACGTTGAAACAGCTGGTACGGCATGAGGACGTGGCTTCGGCCCGGCCCCAGGCTCTGCGAGCTCAAAGGCACGGCCGTACCTGCCGCCAGCCAGGCAATTGAGCCCGCGATCACGGCGGTTATCGAGGTGGATACGAGCGCCCAGCGGCCGTCCGTCGAGGACAGCGTCCGTGTGGCCGAGCGGGCCGATTGGCGCCATGGATTGAGGAGTGACTCGAACGTCTCTGCGTCGCGACGCTGCACGGCGGCTCCTGTCGGTTGTTTCCTTTGCAGCTGTGTCCCCCCAGCCAACCGGGGCACCCGACCGAAGCAGGGCAAGGGCATATAGCCCGAGCGCCATTAGGCCCGTCAACCGTTAGAGCGAGGTTAAGGACCGGCTGCCGGAGCGGTTATCCATGCCGTGCCGAAAGCCTTCCTCCTCGGGAATTGCGAGGAGGAAGGCCGGTTTTGATGGTAAATGCCTGAATGAGCGGCGGTAAACTCTTACAGCCGTACCAGCAGGATCTCAGCGAGGCGGCCGTGGAACCACCCGATCCCCTTGGCCACGTGGAGGACGACGAAGACCAGAGCACCGCCCACCAGGATCGCGAAAGCGAGCCCCGGCGCGGTGTGAAAGACGTGTTCGAGCCAGGGCACGTCGCTGATCTGGACGTAGGAATGGCCGCTGACGAGGCTCGCGAGCGAACCGCCGATGAGGGCAAAGGGCACGGCGATGCCGACGACCGCAATGACGAAATAGGTGACTCCGAGCGGTAGCATCAGAAGCAGATAGAGCAGCGAGGACCAGGTGCGAATGTCCGCCAGGGCATCGACGATCCGTGACCAGATTCGCTCGTCTGCACCGGTCTGTACGGGCAGGCGTCGCGGCATTCGCACGCCGAGGAGCCCTTCGACGATCCGCCCTTCCACATGACCCAGTATCCGCACCGAGCCGATGAAGAGGAGCGCGAAAGGAATGCCGATGATGAGAATGGCGAAGCCGGCCGTCAGGCCAAGGCCCGTCACGGCCCAGGCGAAATAGAAGACACCCGTCGCCAGCGACAGAAGCATGTACATGAGTGCACCGTAGGCGCGCGCGTCGCCGATAACGCTGAAGAATCCGTGGTGCTGCTCCAGTTTCGGCTCGGGCTTGGGGAATGGTCCCGCAATGGCGGTTTCCATTGATTTGTACTCCTCTGCAATTTCCTGTGGCGTTCCGTAGGTCTCGATGACCGAGGCCAGGATCTCTGCTTCTTGTTTGTCGGGATTGCTCGCGATTTCGCCCTGAAGGTGCTCCTCCGCATCGGCGAGTGCGTCGCTGATCAGGCCGGGCGACGATCCCTTGAGCGCGTTGCGCAAGGCGTCGAGATAGGCACGGACCGTGTCGGGCGGACGATCCGTTTTCATGCACGACTCTCCAGCGTCGGCCCCCGAAGGGACATCTGTGCTGCGAGCGCGTCGTCCACGAACTCCCGCATGTCGTGCCACGCGCCCTGCCAGTCGGAGAGTGCGCGCCGCCCTTCATCGGTGATGCTGTAGTAGCGCCGCGGCGGGCCAAAGGCCGAAGCCTCGACCCGACTCTCGAGCAGGCCCAACGCGTGAAGTGAGCGCAGGACGGGATAGATGGCGCCCTGCTTGAAGATCAATCCGCCTTCGCCTTCGGCCTTTACGGCCTTTGCGATCTCGTAACCATACATCTCGCGGCCGGCCCGGGCGAGCACAGCCAAGAGGACGAGCGAGGAAAGCCCGGCCATGAGTTCCTTACGGAATTTGCGCGTATAGGGGGATTCGTCTGCCACGCGCCTGTTTCCGCCTCCTTGCTATTGCGAACTTCAATCTAGCATGAACTTCGTACTATGCAATAGTTCCCTATACGGCAGTTAAGAATATTTTTCATCGGCCGTTCACCCTTTGCATCCAACGAGGCCGGGCGTTTGCCCTTGTCGGCGGCCTTCCCTAAGAAAGACAGCCCTTACCGCCAAGGCAACGGTCCTTCCTCATGCGCCTCTCCCGCTATTTCCTGCCGCTTCTCAAGGAGACGCCGGCCGAGGCGCAGATCGTGTCGCATCGGCTCATGCTGCGCGCCGGGCTGGTTCGCCAGGAGGCCGCCGGCATCTATGCCTGGCTGCCGCT
>PKWC01000138.1:0-21486 GCA_003131925.1 Alphaproteobacteria bacterium
CCTTCCAGCCCTGGTTGGCGAGCCCCTGCTCGGAGGCGCGCTGATATTCGACAAAGCCATCGTGGTCCGGATCGCCGGCGCCATCGATCCAGCGCAGCGCCGCTTCGATCGAAGGCCACAATTGTTCGATCGTTTCGAGATCGCCGGTACGTTCCGCATAGGCGCCCGCCAGCATGACGAAGAGCGGCGTGGTGTCGACGGCGCCGTAATACTGACCGAAGGGCACCTCTTTCAGAGTTGTCATCTCGCCCTTGCGGGCTTCGTGCATGATCTTGCCGGGCGCCGAATCCTGGAAGGCCGAGCGCTCATGCGCCTGCGTCTGCGCAAGAAAGGCGAGCACGCCGCGCGCGAGGCCGGGATCGAGCCAAAGAATCTGCAGCGAGGTGATGATTGCGTCGCGCCCGAACGGCGTCGAGAACCACGGAATGCCGGCGTAGGGAAACGGCCCGGTCGGAAGCTGGGTCGTCAGCAACGCCAGATCGGCCCTGGAGCGCTCCATCCAGTCGTCGAACAGCCGGCCCGACGAACGCATGCCGCCGCCCTGGCGGCGCGATCTGCGCATCCTGAATCGCGCCCGCGCCGCCGCAGAGCGATAGCGATTCCGGGCGGGAACGTCTGCCTCATCCGGTCCGATTTCGATGTACAGCTCGTAGCGCGCACCCGGCGCCAGAGCGATTCGGAAATCGGCGCGGTCTTCCCCAATGCGCTCGGGCATCGCCGAGAAAGCGATCGCAGTCGCGCGCGCCATGCGGTCGAGGCCTTCGTAGCCCAGGATCACGCTGCGGTCGGAGAGCCTGGGCGCCAGCATCTGGCCGCGCGCCGGCCGTTGCGTCCCGCGCACTTCGAACATGTCGCGAAAATCGGCTCCATAGGCGATCGAAAACGGAAGCTCCGTCCTGCGTTCGCTGAAATTGGTGAACGTCACGCGTTCGTAGAGACGCCGATCCCACAGAAAGCGGGCGCGCTCGATGTGGATCACCCCTTCGGGAGTCGATTGCTCGCCGATCGGGGCAAGCGGATGGTTCGTCAAATGCGCGATGAAGAACACATTATCCTGGCTGACGGTTCCGCCGAGAAGCGATGGCCGGCCACCGCCGAGAAGCAGCCGCAAGCGGGAGAGCACGCGCGTGTCGTTGTGGAACAGCCCGTCCGCCTCTCCACGTACATCGCCGAAGACGTCGGCGACCAGGAACGTGTCGCCTTGCTTGAGGACGAACAGATTGGCGCCCGACGCGGCGGCGCCGAGTCCCTCCACTTCTTCCGGATCGCGGGCGGCAAAAGCCGGCGCTGTCTGTGACATGAGTTTCAGACTGCGTCTTTGAACCTGCCCTCGCAAGCCGCGCCCCGCAGGAGGCGCGCATAGACTTCGAGGTAGCGCCTGGCCATCACGCTCGCCGCGAAACGGCGTTCGAAGACGTGGCGAATGCGCAGGCGATTGACGATCTTCAACTGACCGATCGCCTTCAATGCCTCTTCCGGCGAGCGGACCACGAAGCCAGTGACGCCGTTCTCCACGATCTCGGAGACGGCGCCGCGATCCCAAGCCACCACCGGCGTGCCGCATGCCATCGCCTCGATCATCACGAGACCGAAAGGTTCCGGCCAATCGATGGGAAACAGCAACGCAAGTGCATTGCCGAGAAATTCAGACTTGTCGGCGTCTCCGATTTCTCCGACGAACTCCACCAGCGGATCCTCCAGAAGCGGCTCGATCCGGCTGTGGAAATAGGGAACGTCGACTGGGTCGACCTTGGCAGCAATCCTGAGCGGTATTTCCGCTGCGCGGGCGAGTGCAATTGCGCGGTCCACGCCTTTCTCCGGCGAAACGCGGCCGAGAAATGCGAGATAGCCTCCTTCGGGCGAAGGAGAAAATTTGAACAGATCGGTGGGGATGCCGTGCGGCACCGTTGCGGTCCAATTGGCGTCCGGCAATGGCGCGCGCTGATGGTTGGAGATCGAGACCAGCGGATAGGTGGACCAGCGCGCGTAGACTCCGTCGAGATCCTTGAGGTCGAGGCGTCCGTGCAGCGTTGTAAGCGTCCGCTCGGCGATTTCCTCAAAAAATGGAAAATGCAAAAGGTCGATGTGAAAATGCAGGATATCGAAATCGTCTTTGCGCCAGCGTACTTCATCGAGCATGGCGAGGTGGGCGGCAACATCCGATTTCAGGGGACTGGCGTCCAGGCGTATTGCCTGGTCGCGCATGGGAACAAGCCTGGCGCGCGTTCGCGCCTCGGCGCTGGCAAACAGGGTAACCTCGTGTCCCATTTCCGCGAGCGAGTTGCAGAGATGGGCCACTACCCGTTCGGTCCCGCCGTAGAGCAGCGGCGGGACGGCTTCGGTGAGCGGAGCGATTTGTGCAATTCTCATTTTGATCTTTTTTTTGGTTCTTTGGGCGCAGGCCGGCGCACCCTATCCGCCGGTTCCGTGCCCACATTTGAAACGGTACGGCCGGCCTTTTGGTGCCCGCCAGAATCGTGAAAATTTCCCCGGGCTCGCCAACGCCGCGGTGCGGGCGCATATCGGAAGATGTTCCATCGAATCGCTTCGGACGGAGACCCCATGCGCCAATTGCTCGTAATGTTCGTCACCATCTTCGTCGCCGAGCTGGGCGACAAGACGCAGATCGCGACCCTGCTCTTCGCGTCCGAGCACAAGGCGCCGCCGCTGGCGGTCTTCTGCGCGTCGGCAGGCGCCCTCGTGATCGGCGCGGCTCTTTCGGTGCTGGTCGGTACANNGATATCTCGAGTTCGTGCCCCTCAAGCTGATCGCCGGGCTGGGCTTCGTTGCCATCGGAATCTGGACTCTGATCGAATATTTTCGCGGCGCCGCCGCTTGACCGGCCGATCGCTTCGACCGCTCATCGCATCAGGTTAGCGGTGAGGAGCAACGATCCCGTCCGGACGTCCGTGCCCATCGGGGCGGACACGATGTCGTGCCTCGAGTGGCGCGCGCCGGATGCCGAGACAATAGTCTTTGTCCATGCGACCGGATTCAACGCAGAGACCTATTGCGCTTTGCTTGCGCCGCTCGCTTTGCAATTTCATGTGTTCGCCTGCGACCTGCGGGGTCATGGATTTTCCACCCTGCCGACGCGACCTGGTCTTGCCGAAGGATGGACGGTTTTCCGGGACGATCTCGTCGTGCTGCTCGCGCAGATGAACGCCGGGCCAGTGATTGTCACCGGTCATTCGCTGGGAGCGACGGTCGGCCTCATGGCAGCCGCGGCTGCTCCTTCCCTCGTCCGTGCTTTGATCCTTGTCGAGCCGGTTCTCGCGCCGCCGCTCAATGCTGAAGACCGCAAGCCGTCGACGGGTCTCGCATTACGAGCCGCTCAGCGACGCAGCACATTTCCGTCTCGCGAAGCCGCCCTCGATTCTTATCGCGGCCGCGGCATATTCGCCTCGTGGCCGGATTCCTCGATCGGGGATTACCTCGCGGGCGGACTGATCGAGACCGGGGACAGCACGTGGCGACTGGCTTGCGCGCCCGCGTGGGAAGCAGAAATTTTCCACGAAGCCCCAAGCGGCATTGCGCAGGTCGCCCGCGACATCGGCTGCCCTTTGACCATTCTGCACGGCTCGATCGCGAGCACGGCAACCGCGTCCGAACTCGCGCTGATCCGGCGCCTTAAGCCTGACGCGCAAGTGGTGACGCTTGAGGGCGGGACGCACTTCCTGCCGATCGAACAACCCGCGCGGGTTGCGGAGCAAATGGTGACCGGCCTGACCGGATTGTAAGCCTGCGGCGACTCTCACATCGCCCCGGTGAAGCGCGCATCGAGACGTGCAACGACTTCCTCGGTGGAAAATCCCAGGGCGCCGAGCCGGCCCGAGCGGGCGAAGACGGCGAGCCCCGTCAAGGCGGCAGCCAGCAAAACAATATCCGCCTGCGCCGTGCGGCTCTCCGCCGTGCGGCCCGTTGCATGCGAAAGTGCGGTAAGCGCCGCGATCAAGCGCCCGTTGAACAGACGTTCCGCCTCGCCCGTGCCGGCCGTTTGCGGCAACGCCTGCGAGACCGCGGCAATTGTTTCCATATGCTGCAGAAGCGACAGAGCGGCGGAGGATGCTGCGGCGAGGGGGCTCTCTGCGCCGCTATTCTCTGCTGCGGCTCGCATTGCCCGCGCGATCGTCAGGAGATCGTCCGCAGCGAGGGCAAGCAAAATCTCGTCCTTGCTCTGAAAATAGCCATAGAGAGCGGCGGGGGCGAAACCCACCTCGGCCGCAGCGGCGCGCAGCGAAAGATTGCGTGCGCCATCGCGCGCCGCCACGCGCCGCGCCGCATCGAGAATCGCCGCGCGGGTCGCATTGCGCGCTCTCAATCGGCGTTGGATACGCGGGTCGCCTGACATGCCCGCGAACATAGGCGATTCGCGGCGGGACTTGTCAGATCTTGGGGCAGGTGGAAACGTCGACATCGGTGCGCGTGCAGTAGGCAACCTGCGCCGCATGGAATTCGTTCACCACCTTTTCTTCTTCGTTGGCTGAAGCATCCGACGCATCGCTCGATGCCTTCATCTCTTGCTGAATCGCTGCCATTTTGTCCTTGTCGGGCTTTGTCGCGCGCGCGTCTTCGTAGAGATCGCGCTTGTCGGTGTTGATCGTTGCGCTCAAGCAGTCGCGATAGGATTTGAGCGAAGCCTGCCAGCGCTTGATGTCCAAGAAGGCGTTGTGCCGGACCGTCGCCGCGTCCGCGGGGGACTTCTGCCTCATGTCCGCGGCAGTCGGAATGACGGGCGCAATCGGCTGCTCGCCGCACATGCTCTCGGCTGCAGCCGCTCCCCCCGAAGCAAGCAGCACAAGGAATGCGAAACCCGATCTCGTCAGCATGCGAATCCCTGGCCGTATCTTCGACGGGACCGATAAGAGCACACCACACGCTCCCGAATAAAGCCCCGAAACTCAAACCTCCGCGGCGTAGGGAGGAGCCGGATCGTATTCCATCGCCCTCTGGACTTTTCGCGCGACTGTCGCACCGTGAAGCTGGCCGACCAGCCACAACGCCATATCGATGCCCGCGGAGACGCCTGCCGCCGTTACCAGATTGCCGTCGCGCACATAGCGCACGCCTTCGAGCATCTCTCCAACCTCCCCGCGAGCCCTCAGCGTTTCGGTGAACGCCCAATGGGTCGTAACGCGCTTGCCGCGCGCCGGACCCGCCGCGGCCAGCAGGAGCGCTCCGGTGCACACGCTGGTGACCCATTGTGCATCTGCCGAAATCCGCGCGATCCAGTTGAGAAGGGCCGTGTTTTCGACCTCGCGCCGCGTGCCCTGACCGCCCGGCACCAGAAGAACGTCAAGCGATTCGTTTTGCGCGATTGTCGCGTGCGGTATCACCCGCATGCCCTTGGCACAGACGATGGGCGCCTCGCGCTCGGCAAGGAGCGCGATCTCATGCGGACGCGTCTCGCCGGCGCGGCCCAACACCTCATTGGTCATCGTGAACACCTCGTAGGGGCCCACGAAATCAAGCTCTTCCACGCCGTCGAAAAGGAGAATGCCGATCCTGCTCATGTGAATTCGCCGCGTCGCGCGAACGCGGCGGCTAAGCCCTCGACCGGAGAGCCGGCCTCGGTCCGCGGCTCGCACGCAATCAGGCCGGCCACGTTCAAGCCGGCGCATTCTGCCAGCTCGTGCAGATAGGTTTCCGAATGCCGCCATCTCCGCTTTGGTCCCAGCTCGAAACCCGGGCCCGAGCTTTTTTCCACGGTGAACAGAAATTGCCCGTCATGCGCGAGACATCGGGCCACGACCTCCAACAGCGGCGCGAGATCGCCCAGATAGACGAGCGTGTCGGCGGCGAAGACCAGATCATAACGGTACTCACGCGTAGCGAGCCAATTGCGAATATCACCCACGAACAGTTCATCGTAGATCGCGCGTGATCGGGCCTTCTCGATCATCGCCGGACTGAGATCGACGCCGTCGAGACGATTGGCCCAATCCCGCACCGCTATGCCCATCAATCCTGTGCCGCAACCAAGATCGAGAATGGCTTGCGGGCCGCGCCGGTCGAGGCCCAGATGCTCCGCAAGCTGCCGAAGAATCGACGGCGCGCAATATTGGAGCTCCGACGTCATGCGCGAATCGTAGCTTGCCGAAAACTGGTCGAACAGATGACGCACGTAACGCGGATCGCTGCGCGACCCAGCAAGAGATTTTTCCGCGTCTGCAATCGCCGGTGCGAGCGCCTCCAGAGACGATCTGTTTTCAATCGCGTTCCAGGCTTCAAGCGCTTTTTGTGCTTCTCCGGCGGCGAGCCACGCCGCACCAAGCTGCGCGCGCGCGCGTTCAAGCTGCGGGTCCAGCCGCAAAGCCCGCTGAAATTCGCCAATCGCGGTCGGAAGCTGGTCCGTCGCCAGGAGCGCGTCGCCCAGCGCGAGCGCCACAAGCGCAATATTGGCATTGGCGAGCGCAGTCTCGCGAGCCATCGCAAGCGCGCCGGCTTTGTCGCCAGATGCCGCCAATGCCTTCTGCATCGTGAGCCGCATCAGGAGACCGCCGCGATTTGCGCCGATGAATTTCCCGAGAAGCGCGGCGGCTTCACTCGCGCGGCCTTCGGCAATCAACGCCTCGGCCGCTGCAACCGGGTCTTCGTCAGGAAGAAAGCGTGCATTTGCCGTTATTGATGACGACAACATCGCGCTCCTTTACCTTCGAGCGGAACGACACCACGTTTCCATCGATCCAGATTTGGGTTGCAATCGTTTCGCCAGGAAAAACTGGCGCCGAAAACCGTGCGTCGAAACCTGCTATCCGGTTCGCATCGTATTTGCAGACCGTCGACACGATTGCGCGGCAGGCTGTTCCGTAAGTGCAGAGTCCGTGCAGGATCGGGCGCGGAAATCCCGCCATCTTGGCGACGCGGGGATCGCGGTGCAGCGGATTGCGGTCGCCCGAGAGGGCATAGAGAAACGCCTGGTCGGGCCGCGTGTCGCAATCCTGCACGAGATCGGGCGCGCGGGTTGGCAGCGCGTGCGGCTCGGGCGCCCCCTCCTTTGGTCCGCCAAAACCGCCATCGCCCCGCGCAACGGTCGTAGCGCTCAAGGTGCAGAGCTTCTCCCCCGTGTCCTTGAGACGAAGGGTCTTCTCGATGATGACGAACGCGCCCTTGTCCTTGCCCTTGTCGAACGCGCCAGTCACGCGCTCATCGGCAAGGAGCTGCGCGGCGACAGGAAGGGGCTTGTGTACTGTGAGCCGCTGCTCGCCATGTAAGACGTAGAGGTAATTGATCCCCGTGCGTCCCATGATGGCGCTGCCCCATGCAACCACCGTAGAAAGGGTGGGAATCGTGCGCAGGCCGTTTTCGTAGACGAAAGGCAGTTCTGCTTCGTTCAGCGGATCGCGCCCAAAACCGACGCCCAACGCATAGAGCATTGTGTCCCGGTCCGTGTAGCTGAACGGATTGCCGCTCGATTGGAGCTGCATGATTTCGTCGTAATTGATCGCCATGCCGTGCCTTCCCGATACCTATCGGGACAAGTAGAGCGTCGGACGGACGCGGCTGCAAGAGCTCTGCTGGGACCGCGGGCGTCTCGCCCGCATCCGGGTACGGGCAAGACGCCCGCGGTCCCGGGAGAATCTCGCCGGCATCCATCACAGATGCTATGTTGCGCGCCGGCCGCGAACCGGAGAGACCGCATGGATTACCGCTGCTTCGACGTCCGCGTCGCAGACAACATTGCCCGGGTTGAACTGAGACGCGGCGACGAGCTCAACACCATGGTGCCGGAATTCTGGCGCGAATTGCCGGAGATCGTTCGTTCGATCGACGAACAAGCGAAGGCGCGCGTCATCGTGATCTCATCAACCGGCAAGCACTTCTCCGCCGGCATGGATCTCTCGGTGTTCACGGACCGCGAACAGCAGCAGGAACGGCTCGAACGCGGGCGAACCGGCGCGCAGCTTCGCGAAAGGCTTCTCGCGCTCCAGGAGTCTTTCAATGCGATCGAGCGCGCCCGGATGCCTGTGTTGGCCGCAATCCAGGGCGGCTGCGTCGGCGGCGCGGTCGATCTGGTGAGCGCCTGCGATTGCCGCTACGCGAGCGAAGACGCATTCTTCGTGATTCAGGAAATTAATCTCGGCATGACCGCCGATGTCGGCACCTTTCCGCGTCTCTGCCATCTGATCCCGCAAGGCTGGGCGCGCGAGCTTGCCTATACGGGCCGGCGGTTGCCGGCGCAGCAGGCGCGAGAGATCAGTCTAGTCAACGCCGTGTTGCCCTCGCACGAAGCGCTCCTCAAACACGTCATGGACGTGGCGAAGGACATCGCGGAGAAATCGCCCCTGGCCGTGTATGGCTCGAAGGTGATGATCAACTACGCGCGCGACCACACGATCGCCGACGGCCTCGACTACATCGCGACCTGGCAGGCCGGCATGTACAATCCAGAAACCGACATGCGCGAGGCTCTCGAGGCGCGGCAGGAAAAGCGCGCGCCGCACTTCGCCGACCTGCCGCCAAGGCGCAAAAACATATTGTGAGACGGTTTTCCTCCCCCAGCGTAGGGATGGTGTTAGCACACACTTTTTCATGAATACGACCGACGCGGTCGGCCACAGGAGCTGAGAGTGGCGTGCACTTGGTTTTCCTCCCCCAACGTGGGGGAGGTGGTTTGCGGAGCGAAGCGGAGCAAACCGGAGGGGGAGTCCGCGCGCGGCGCGCGCGCTACTTCCCCCTCCGCCTCGCTGCGCTCGGCACCTCCCCACGTTGGGGAGGAAAAGAGGACGCGGATTGGGTTTCTTTTGAGACTGGCTGCAAATTCCACGGAGCTCTAATATGAAAATCAAACCCGGTGCGGCGGGCCTACTGACGGCCGCAGCTCTTATTACTCTGGTCGTTGTTCTGCAATGAGCCTCGAATGTCGACCTGCGACGACGTGAGACGATTCGCCGTCGCCCTCGACGGCGTGAGCGAAGTGGATCATTGGAGCCGCCCCGCTTTTCGCACGAAGAGACGAATCTTCATCACGCTCAGGCCACAGGAACAGAAGGCGATGTTCCACATTCCGGAGGAGCATCAGGAACTCCTGTTCGAAATGCGTCCCGAAGCGTTCGAGCCGCTTCACTGGGGGAAGATTACGCGTTGCTTGGTGAGTCTGAGGCAGGTGCCGGCGCCAGAGCTCGAAAAACTCGTCCGTGAGGCGTGGCTGCATGCGTCGCCGCCCGTGCGTGCCGGACGCCGCAAGGCTTTGGCGCCAAAAAGAAAATAAGAGCGCGCCCGAACAAGCGAGCCGGGATTTGGCCACGGATAGGATTGCATAGTCGACAAGGGGGGCTTCACGAAATTCCGCCGCGCCACCGAAACGCCCTTCAACATCATCCTGGAAGCGCGACCGTAGGGACGCTCTACACCGCTTCTTTCTGCGGGATGGCGACGGCCGGGCCTTCGGCCCAGGTGTCGCTGATCGGTACGCCATGTTGCTCGATGAGCGTCTTCGCGTGCGCATAGCCTTCGGCTACGGCGCGATCGAGGGATTTCCAGTCGCGCAGACCAATATCCGGAAGCGATGGTTCGAAGAGCAGGTCGGCCTGCTCGCGCACGACGCGCCGCTGCGCTTCCGAGCCCACCGTGCCGGAACGCATCAGGATCGAGACGATCGAGGGCGTGCCGCGCATGCGTTGCCAGAGAAGCCACCAGAGCGGGCGCTCGCCGTACCGCGAATCCATGGCGCGGAGATCGAGTTCGCCCGTGACGTCGGAAGCGATGATGGGTCCGTGAGCCTGCTTGGCCATCACGTCGACCGGCAGATTGTTCATCACGCCGCCGTCGACCAGCAGATGCCCGTGATGGGTCACGGGCGGCAGGATTCCGGGCAACGCCACGCTCGCCCGCAGCGCTCTCCAGAGTGGACCGGAACGATGCACATGAATGCGGCCAGATGTGAGATCGGAAGAGACGCAGAAGAACGGTTTCGGCAACTCCTCGATACACATTTCGCCAAAATGTTCGTGCAGCAGACTCGAGACCTGCTTGCCGCGCAGCAAGGCGATGAGCGGAAATGTGAAATCCGAAAGGGGGCTGTGCTCGACGAAGGCGTCGCGCATGCGCGCGCTCAGCTCGTCGAGGTCCCATTCCGCCGCAAGCCCGGCGGCGATGATCGCACCCATGCTGGTGCCGCCCAGACGGTCGAAGGGGACGCCGGCCTCCATCAGCGCCTTTATGACGCCGATATGGGCGTAACCACGTGCGCCGCCTCCGGCCAGCACGAGGCCAACCGCNNCTTCCGTCATGCCAGCGCGCACATGGTGGTGCGATTCGAAGAGTCCGCTGCGAAGTGAGAAATGCTCCGGCAGACCGCGCGTCAGCCCGGTGGGATGGAGCAGCAGAAGCTCCGGCAGGCCGGAATCGCGCTCCTTGAAGGCTGGAATGTCGAGCGGACGCCGCGGCAACGGCCGGTCTGCGCGCGCAAGCAGAAAGACCTTGTCTGCCTGCCTCACGCACAGATGCGTCCAGGCGCTGTCTGGCGCGTCGCCGCGATAGAAGACGACATCGCGCGCCGCTTCAAACGCGTTGAACCAGTCCGCCGATTGCTCGGCGGCGCTTGCGTCGAGCACGGCCGCTTTCGAGCCCATCTCGACGAGCGCGGCTGCGACGCGCTGGGCGATGGGCTCGTCAGCCAAGCCTTCCTGTATGGGGACGATGGCGAAGGTCTTTGGCCTCGCGCCGTCGGACGGCCGATGCGTCGCGTCCTGCAGGCGCCGCACGAGGATGCGCATCAGATTGAACATCACGCGGGGATGTCGTGCGATCAGCGCCTGGAAGCCGTCACGGCTGATGCGCAGAAGCTCGCTGTCACGCAAGGCGACGAGCTGCGCCGAGTGGGGCTCGCCCGAGATCAGCGACATCTCGCCCACCGTTTCGCCGGCCGGTACGAGCGACACGAGCCTGCGATGGGCTTTTTCGTCTTCGACAAACACGCCCAGCGAGCCCGTGACGACCAGAAAAAGTGCCTGATCATTTTCTCCGTCGCGCGCCAAGAGCGTGCCGCCCGGCAATCCAAACCAGGTGGCTTCCGAAAGCAGGCGCCGCAATGTCGCATCGCCGACGTCTTTCAGGAGCGGAAATGCGCGCAGACGGTGGCGCAGCGAATCCGGATAAACGGTCTCGCGGCCCGCACGAAAGGAGGAGAGGAACGCCATGTTCATTGAATGTCCCGCGCCCCTTCTAACGCATCATGCCGCAGATTCGCCATCGCCACGGCGCTCGCGCCGCTCTCGCTGGCCACGTTCCGGCCTGCCCCGCTCCTCGCCCTGTAGAGGTTAGATTTCCGGGATAAACAGGGCGTTATGAATTAGTGCCGGAATCGCCATCAATATGGCCCTGGTCCAGGAGTTTCCAGGTACTCATCGCGGTGAAGATCGCCTCGTCTTCAACCGTGAAATCGCCACGCACGAACAGGAAAGCCCGCGTCCGGCGCAGCAGAAGGGGCTGCACCTGAACGATGTCGCCGGCGCGCGCGGATTTGAGAAACTGCATCTGCATCGCGAGGGTAACAGAGGGTGCTCCGTCGGTCGCATCAAAGACGGCGGCGCCAAGCGCAAGATCGGCAAACGTCGCCAGCATGCCGCCGTGCAGAACGCCGCCGCGGTTGACGTGGCGCTCATCGATCCGGATTGCAAACGAACGGCTGCCCCGCGCTCCTTTTTCGAAGACCGGCCCGATATGGATCTCGAACGGATCGGCAAGCGCCATTGGCGCGAATCCCGTCAGCGGAAGCGCCAGATCGCTCATGCGCTCGGCACGACTTTCCACAAGCCCGTGCCGATGAGCAGCGTGCGCTCCTCCGCCACCAGTTCGCCGGAAAGAAACACGACGCTGCGGGCACGGCGGCGGATGCGGACCCGCGCTTCGATCCTTTCCCCGAACCGCGCCGGACTCACGAAATCGCAACTGAGCGCGATCGTGCTCAACCTCGAAGTGGCTGACGCACCGCGCGCGGTCTTGCTCATCGCCACGTCCATGAAACTCATCAGCATGCCGCCGTGAACGGTTCCGGCCGCGTTCATGTGAATTTCTCTCGCGGTGAAAACATAGCGCTGCGTTCCGTCGTCTTCCGGCGCGAGCAGAAAGATCGGACCGATGTGGCGATTGAAGCCCACAAGCGAAATTTCTTCGCATGGATCGTCTTCGGAACCGGCTTGCATCGATCGGCTGGCTTTGGCGCGTCAATCCCTGATAGAAAGTTCGGTCTTGCGGTGCAATATGACCGAAGCCGGGGACGGATTGGAAACAAGGAACGGCCANNATGCGAGGGACGCCATGAAAAACCTTTCCAGCCGCAGCACGGTTGCCGTCGGCCTTCTGTGCGCAGGTGTGGCCATATTCGGGGCACGATCCACGGCTCTTGCCCAGATGGGCGGATCGATGACACCAACGCCATCCACCCCTCATGCCGCCGCGCAAAAGTCGAAGGTCAGCAAAGCAGTGACATCACAATTGATGGACGCCCAGAAATCGATGGAGGCAAAGGATTACCAGGGCGCCCTCGCGAAGCTCAAGGAAGCGCAGGCTGTCGCCGACCTCACTCCATTCGACAATTACATCATCGACAGGCTCATGGCTGCAGCGGACCAGGGTTTGAACGATATGGCGGGGGCGTCAAACGCCGTGTTAGCTGCGGCCGACACGGGAGTCGTCCCCGATGACGACAAGAAGGCGGTTTTTCACGACGCACTGCAGGCAAGTGCCTTTCTTCAACAATGGCCGAAGACGATCGCCTATGGGCAGCAGCTGGTTCAGCTGAATGGCCTCGATGCGACGACGGCCGCGAATCTCGCCATTGCCTATTACAACACCAATGACTTCACGCACGCGCAGCAATACGCCCAGCAATCCATCGACTTCTCGAAGGCCGCCGGACAGCCGCCTGACCAGAACGCGATGAAAATCGTGATGAGCAGCCAGGTCAAACAGAACAATCAGGCGGGCGCCGAACAAACTCTCGAACAGCTCGCGATGCAGAACAATTCGCCCGACAGCTGGGCGCAACTCGTCGCCGTGTCCTTCGGCGCCAAAGGCATGAGCGATCTGGGCGCTCTCTATCTCTACCGACTGCTGGTTCTTACCGGCGGAATGAAGCCCGAAGACTATAAGGTCATGGGCAGCCTCGCCAACCAGCTTGGCTATCCCACCGAAGCAGCGAAGGTGCTTGAGCAGGGTGGTCAGGGCGGTGCGGCGCTGACCAAGGCGCGCCACGATGCTGCAATGGATGAGCGCGCGTTGCCGCAGATCGCCGCTTCCGCAGAAAAAAGCCGCACGGGCGAGCAGGACGCAAAGCTTGGCGAAGATTATTGGGGCTATGGCCGTTACGCGGACGCGGAAGCTGCGGCGCGCCGCGCGACAGGCAAAGGTGGTCTCAAGGTCCCCAGTGAGGGCCCAATGCTGGTTGGCGCCGCTCAGGTCGCCCAGGGCAAATACGCGGAGGCGATCCAGACCCTGTCGCAGGTCACGGGCAGCGAAGCGAACACGAGGACCGCGCATCTCTGGTCGCTCTATGCGCAGGCGAAGCAGAGATCGGCCTCGGCGGCGCCGGCCGGACAAGCTCCCACCCGCTAAACGTCAGCAAGATGTGTGGACTGCGCGACACCGCGCAGCTCGAAGAAGGAGATGTCTCGTGTTGTTGAGACACTACCTCGCGCCGGATCATGTGAAGCGAAGGCCGAAATCGCCCTACGCGATGCTGCTCGGCTTTGCGCCCATCATTGTTTTCACAATGCTGACGAATCTCTCCCAGGATCTGGCGTTATGGGCGTCATTCGCAGCGGCTTTCGCGGTCGGCATCCGCGACTTTGCGCAGGAGCGGGTGGTGAGGCTGCTCGATATCGGCTCGACGGTGATCTTCGGCCTGCTCGCTCTTTATGCGGGCTTCATCCAGCCCGGTCTCACCATCCAGATGACGAGACTTGTGGTCAACGTCGGGTTCTTTGCGCTGGCGCTGCTCTCGATGCTGATTCTCAACCCACTCACGCTGCAATATGCGCGCGAGCAGGTGCCGCGTGAAATATCATCCCGGACGCGTTTCGTCCTCACGAATTATGGTCTTACAGCTCTGTGGATGCTCGCTTTCGCCGTGATGGCGGCGACCGACGCACTTTCCAATATCGACAAGAGACTGCCGCTTTCGCTCGACGCAGCCGTGGGTCTGGTCGTACTCGTCGCCGCGCTGATCGTGACCGCGCGCTATCTCGCCCGTCTCCATGAATCATCCTGGGATGCGCCCCAAGCTCGCTCCTGACGGGCGACGTGCACGCCGCACCCGGCACAATGCGACGGTGAGTTCGCCGTACGGCGACGCACAAAGAATTTAACGCGGAGGACGCGGAGGTTGCGCGGGGGCCGCTGTGGTTTTTTTGCGCGCAAAGCGCGCCACGGCTTCCTCCGCGTCCCCTGCGCTCCCACAGCGGCCCCTGCGTTAAAATCTTTTGGCGCTCGGCCTTTGTCTATCACCCGGTCTTGATTCCGGGTACGTTCGAGAACGTTGGATCAGGAGGGTTGCATGGCCGAGGCGGTGATCGTTTCGACGGCGCGCACGGGACTCGCGAAATCGGCGCGTGGAGGTTTCAACACCACGCATGGCGCCGTCCTTGGCGGGCACGTGATCAGGAACGCCGTTGCAAGAGCGGGTCTCGATCCGAAAGAAATCGAAGACGTCTATATGGGTTGCGCCAATCCCGAAGGCGCGACGGGCTTCAATATCGCAAGGCTCAGTGCGATTCGCGCCGGCTGTCCGGTGACGACGGCGGGAACGACGATCAACCGATTCTGCTCCTCCGGCCTGCAGGCCATCGCGATGGCCGCACAGCAGGTGATGACACAAGGAACGCCAATTGCGGTCGGCGCCGGTGTCGAATCGATCTCGCTCGTGCAGATGGGCGGGATGAACACGAAGAACCTCACCGAAGAAGGTTTGATGCACACCAAGCCCGAGCTGTGGATGTCGATGATCGAGACGGCGGAGATCGTTGCGGAGCGCTACGCCGTGAGCCGCGAGCGCCAGGACGACTATGCGCTGGAGAGTCAGCGCCGCACCGCTGCTGCGCAGCAGGCGAACAGGTTCAAGGACGAGATCGTGCCACTGCCCACCAAAATGAAGAAAACCGACAAGGCGACAGGCACAGAATCGATCGTCGATTACACAGTCGACCGCGACGAGTGCAATCGGCCGGACACCACCATCGAGGGACTTCGGGCGCTCAAGCCCGTACTTATGGGCGGCATGAAAGTGAAGCAAGGCAAATACATCACCGCCGGAAATGCGTCGCAGTTTTCCGACGGCGCGGCGGCGTGCGTCGTCATGGATGCGAAGCTCGCCGAGAAGAAGAATCTGACGCCGCTCGGAATTTTTCGCGGCTTCGCGGTCGCAGGTTGCGAACCCGACGAGATGGGCATCGGTCCCGTCTTCGCCGTGCCTCGCCTGCTCGATCGTCACGGTCTCAAGCCCGGCGACATCGATCTTTGGGAGCTGAACGAAGCTTTCGCCAGCCAGGTGCTCTATTGCATGGGGCGCATCGGAATCCCGCACGAAATACTCAATGTTAACGGAGGGGCAATCTCGATCGGCCATCCTTACGGGATGTCGGGCGCGCGCATGACCGGTCACATTCTCCTCGAAGGACGCCGGCGCAGGGCCAAGTTCGGCGTCGTCACCATGTGCGTCGGCGGCGGCATGGGCGCGGCCGGCCTGTTCGAATTCGTCCATTGAAACGCGTTCGCGACGCATCCTTGCGCGGGCTCGCGTCGGGCTTTGCATTCCTCGTGTGCGCGACCTGCGCGGGCGGCGGATTGATTACAAGAACGCCTGTGCCTGCGCCCGTCGATCCGAAGACCCAGATGGTCGCGCTCGAGAGCCGCATCTTTCAGCTCGTGCAGGACGAAAGACGTAGGATCAATCCGGACGCAAAACCGCTCGCGCTCGATTCGGAACTGATGGGTGTCGCGCGGCAGCGCAGCGAAGACATGGCGGAAAAGAACTATTTCGCTCACAAGAGTCCGCAAGGGCAGACCTCGGCAAGCCTGATCATGGACGAAGACCAGGACTTTCAGGGGCTGCTTGGCGAGAACCTCGCAGCGCAGCATTTTCCAAAGCAGTCGGGCGTCGATGTCGAGAGCTTCGCGCGGCGATTTGTCGACACCTGGCTGTCAAGTCCGGCGCATCGCGACAATCTCGCTTTCACCACTTATGACCGAAGCGCCGTCGGCGCCGCGGTGGGGGGCGACACAATCTACGTGACGGAGCTCTTTGCGAGCGATCTGGGTTTGCCCGCGCACACGCACGATCCAAAGAAACGCGAAGTCAGCGAGTGGAAAGATCCGAATACGGCGGCCGCCAAGCCGGCAAAGCCGTCGGACAAGCAGGTTCCCAATCTGCGCGGCACTGTACAAACTGCGCCGTGATGAGCGAGCCGATCCGGCGCTATAGCGAATTCTGGCTATACTATTTGCGCGAGCACGCGAAGCCGCAAACGCGCGCCCTGCACTATCTTGGAACCAGCGTTGCGACGGCCGCGATGATCGGCCTCGTGATCACGGGCAGGTTCTGGCTCGCGCCGCTTGTGCTGCTCGCGGGCTACGGCCCGGCATGGGCTGCGCATTTATTTGTGGAGAACAACCGCCCTGCGACCTTCACCTATCCCCTCTGGTCTTTGATCTCCGACTACCGGATGGCATGGACGTGGGCAATTGGCGAGCTAGGAACCGAACTCACCAGGGCCGGCGTCCACACATCTTGACGCGCCGGTCACGGCAGCCACGAGGAAGAAGGATTGCACGCGGAGCCGCGGAGAGCGCGGAGAAGAAGTTAGCCGCCAAGGCGCACGTAACGCGCGAACTGTTGTGCGCCGAAGGCGTGCGATTCTTTTCGTGGCGCCTTGGCGTTTCATCTTTTCTTTGCTCCGCGTCCCCGCGCCTCTGTGTGCTATCCGGTTTCTTCAGGACGCCGAAGCACGACCATTTCCGCGTCTCCGCGCGTCCGCGCGCCAGCCTCTTTTTCTTGATGAGTACAGACGGTCAGATCCCTTTCCTCGTCTGGCGATTCGCTTTGCAACGCCAGTCCGGCCGAACGCGGTCGCTCCAGCGGAGAAATGGACAGAAAGGCCCTTCGCACCGCAACTGCTTGAGCGACACCCCACCTTTACACAGCATGTGGGCGCCGGTACTTGTGCTTGTAAGTGTGGCGCATAGCGATTCGAAATGCAGTCTGAGCTCCCGTGGAATGTGGCCGGGATTGCGCCCGAAGCCCGCGAAGCGGCGCGTGTTTCAGCCCGGCGGGAGGGCCTCTCGGTCGGAGAGTGGCTGACCCGCCATATTCTCAGCGATCTCCCCCAAGAGACCGACACTCCACTCGAACCCTTGGGGGCGCCCGACACGACCGGCTTCCGTGCCCCCAGCGACAAGCTGTTGTCGGCGCAAGCCAGCATGGAGAGGCTGGCACGCGTTGCCCGAAGCCAACACCAATCGCACGACGCCGGACGCCGCATCGAAGAGCACTTCATGGGTCTTCAGCGGCGGCTGCAACAGACCGAGCGCAGCCAGTCCGAGAACAATCGCGCCATCCGCCGCGCGGCGGAGGAAATCAGTATCGCGAGCCGCGGGCAGACGCAGGCGTTCGGAAAGCTCGGCGCGCAAGTGGTCGGCCTCAACGAGCGCGTTGCGCGGCTCGAGAAGCGAGTTTCCGCGGACGTGTCGCGGGAAGCGATCAAGGCGCTTCACCTGGGTCTCTCCCGCCTCGCCGACCAGATCACCGAAACTGCCAATCGCTCCGCGGCACATGCGGAGCAGCTTGCGGCAAGCATCGAATCCGTCGCGGGAAAACTTTCCCAATCGCAGAGCGAAAATCAGCGGAACTCGCACGCGCTCGAGAATCGGATCGAGGCGCTAACGGCTCATGTCGACACCATTGCAGCGGGCATGGCCGAAACACGCAGCGATGCCGAACATGATCGGCGCGCGATCGACGAACGCGTCGCTGCGATGGAAAGTCGCGTGCACAGTGCGGAACGGGCCGCCCTTGCCAGCGTGGACGCGATCGAAAAGGCGCTGGTTGAAATCCAGGTCTCGCAGACCGCGCGCAAAACCGACGAGGCGGAAATCCATCATCACGATGCAGCGCTGACGCAGCTTTCCGAGTCGCTCGACAGACTGATCCAGCGGTTCTCCGCTAGCGAAAACGGACATGCCGATGCGGTCGCGCGCGTCGAGGCCGAAATTTCCAGGATCGAAACGGCAGGCCGCGCCGAAGCTGTCGACGGGCACTTGCGTGAAATCGGGAAGACTCTAGCCGCAATCGGGAACCGGATCGAAGAGATCGAACAAGAAAATGCGAGCTTTTCGAATGGCGTTCTGCAGAATCTGCGTGACCTCGGTGTGCGGATGGATGCCGCCGACAAGCGCCATGGCGAATCCCTGGCGGCGGCGGCGCCCGCAGCGAGCGAATCGCGCGCGACACCGGAAATCGAACCGCCCGCTCCGCCGCCAAACCACTCCGACGCAGTCGCTCGCATCGATCTTCCGCCGATTGCGGATGCCCTGCCGTCCGAAACCCAGGCTGTGCCGCCCAACGAAACAGAATCGTCCGACCTCGCACTCGAACCTGACTTTTCCTCCCCCAACGTGGGGNNCGGGGGAGGCGGAGGGGGGAGTCGTCGTATAGCATCACATCCCCCTCCGGCCCCTCGGGCCACCCCTCATCAAGTGCGGGGCAGGCTCTCCTCCACGATGAGGGAGGAAAAGAGAGCCGCACAATCGGCGCGCAGCGAATAAGAGATGGTGGCATCGAGTCGTTCTCGGCATCGGTTCGCCGTTTCGCGCGTGTGCCGCCTCAGAGCGCCAACGTTCACCGCGATTCGATTTTCTCCTGGGTGACTCCGCACCCGGCTCCGCCCGCGGCCGATGCCGGCAGCACAATGCGCATCGTGCTCGTCGGCGGACTTGCACTGCTCATTATTTTGGCAATCGCAGCAGGCGTATTTCTCAGCCACAGAATCATCGGCTCAGCACCGCCTGCGCGGATCGGAAACGCGAACGCCGCATTGCATCCGCCGCCCGTGAACCACGCGCTCGGCGGAGCCCGGCTATCGAAACGATTGCCCATCGCTGCGCCGGCTCCAAAATCCAATGAAGCGGCTTCCCCGCATGACCGGCTGATCGCACTCGCCAACAGCGGTTCTGCGAAAGCGCAGGTGCTGCTCGGCCTGCAATATCTCGACGGCGGCGCGGCAGCGGTGAACGAAGCCGAAGCCGCAAAATGGCTCGAGCGCGCGGCGCGGCAAGGCGAAGCCCTGGCAGCCTACCGCCTCGGCACGCTTTACGAACGCGGCCACGGCGTGCCCCTGGATATGGCCAAAGCGGTGGAGTGGTACGAGATGGCTGCGCGCGCTGGTAATCGCAAGGCGATGTACAATCTCGCCGTTGCTTACGCGCAGGGCACGGGCGTCGAGAAGAACCTGTCCATCGCGGCGCAATGGTTTGCGCGCGCCGCGAAACTCGGCATGCCGGATTCGCAATTCAATCTCGGCGTTCTCTACGAACGCGGTATGGGCGTTCCGCAAAGCCTGACTGAAGCGTACAAATGGTATTCAATCGCAGCCACCCAGGGCGACGCGGAGTCCAAGGCGCGCATCGACGCCATCGCCACGCAAATCAGCGCGGGCGAGCGCGCGGCGGCGGAAAAGGCCAGGGCCGAATTTCGCCCCGAGCCGATGAACCCGGCAACAAACTCGCCCCCCGATGCTGCGAGTCTGATCGCCAGATAGCGTTGCGCATCATTCCGTTCGGACTGAATCGAAGCCGCCCTGTCGCATGTTGGACATGTCTGCGTTGGATTCCAGAAACGCGCTCCTGTTACGCCCATTCCGACTCTGACCCTGATTTTCTTCTTGGAAACTGGGTAGTGGGTAGTGTCTTAATAAGATAGAGCTCTATCTGAGGGTGCGGACAATGACTTATTGGCTTGGAATTGATACACCGGAGGTCTGGGAGAAAGCTGAACAAAAATATAATCGAAATGGGCCGCACCTTTTTGGTTTTCCTGAAGGGCGACGAAAATATGTTCAGCAAATGCAAATCGATGATCGCATTGTAAACTATATAACAAAGCGTCAGCGATTTTTTGCGGTGTGGGAGATCACCAAGGGGTATACTTACAATCCCACGCACACTTTCGCCAACAGAGTATTTCCCGAGTGTGTTGAGGTGCGGCCCGTCGTAAGGCTTGCACCCGAGGAGGGCGTCGAAAATCCGGGTGTGGGGGTTCGACAATCGGCAGTTCGGTTGAGGGATGAGGTTGGTGAAAGAATCCTCAGCGCGCTAAAGGATCGCGTATCCGCCAGCGAACTCGAAGTTGATTTGCAGGCGATAAACCAGCAGAAAACGGCGACTGAGCGAAAGCAGTATATCGACGCTCGGCTTGGGCAAGGGCAGTTTCGCACAATGCTTTTGGAACGTTGGGGAAACCGATGCGCGGTGACCGGTAATGCTGTGCGAGATGCAATCCGGGCATCGCATGCAAAGCCATGGAAAATATCTAGCGATCGGGAGCGGCTTGATCCGGAAAACGGCTTGCCACTTCTTGCTACGCTCGACGCGCTCTTAGATGCAGGTCTGATAACTTTCGATGAGACCGACCGAATGACACTCTCCCAAAAGTTGACGGTACGAGAGCAGGCAGAACTCGATCAGCTCGGAGTCGGTAACTCGCTGCGGTTGCGGAGAGAGCCTACCGAGAAGGAACGGAGTTTTTTAGCCTACCATCGAGATAACGTTTTCGAGAAATGGCGCCGTTGACCGGGCGTGATGCAAAAATGGGAGCCGTGCCGCCGATCGCGTCGGTTACGCTGCAACTGCTTCTGCATCCTGGATGCGGACAATACAGCTGAAAAGACAAATAGCGCTTTCGGCGTTGCCTGCCGAATTCGGTATCGCGGTAGGGACGTGCATTGCTACGCGCCCCCCGCACAGAACCGTACGTGCGGCTTTGCCGCATACGGCTCCCACCTCGGATGACTGACGACGAAGCACGGATGGGCTCTTTGTCGTACACGCGCCAGCGCATGTGTCTCGCGTTCCCGGCTCAAAGTCCGGTGCGTGCTTTGCCGGCTCGCGTTCCCCTCGGCCCCGGCCCTTGGCTCCATCGCCTCCGCCTCCGCTTGCGCGGATTTGTTCGACGACTTCACAGCTACTATGACCGGGCCTGACTGCTCGCGACCGTTCATCGTCGACTTCGGCTCATCGCCTTACGGCGCGGGCCGCAATGGCAAATGCCATGCGGTCAATCGCAAGCTCTCCCACGTTCCGATGCGATCCCTTCGTGCGTGATGAGGTCTCAGACCACGGCAGAGCGGCAGCGCCTCGCATGACGGCGCTGCTCATGTTGCCTTCGGTAGTGTCGACGGCCTCGGCCTCTGCGAGAAGTACCTTTCGCGGCTCAATAGCTCACCCCACACAATTGCTGTGTACGCTTCGCAGTGGTCGTCACCTTCCACCACGCAA
>PKWC01000138.1:21518-22020 GCA_003131925.1 Alphaproteobacteria bacterium
GCCGCCCTGAGCCTTCGGACAACCGGATTGCGGAGAACGCTTCTTCGTCCCGCGGTGGATGAAAATACGGGGACATGAGGTACATCGCCTGCTCTTCGCAGTCGTTTGGGCCGTTGCTAAATCGAGTCACAAAGGCTCGAATGCCAGCGCATGCCAGAACGCGCACCCTCACCCCGCCACCGCATAAACGCGCCTTGCGCCGAGCAGATAGGCAAGAAACGACTCGCCAAACAGCATGCGTACCGCGCGGTCGCGCACGTCGAGGCCGCCGGCGTAGGCGCCGAAGGCGGGCATGACGAGGCGCGATCCGTCGGAGACGAAGCAGCGCCGCCTGAGGCTGCGGCCCCGCCGCGTCAGGCTCTTGCAGGGGTGGAGATGGCCGCAGATCTCACCCACGGCGCGCGCGGGAGACGGTTCGTGACGAAACACAAGTCCGCCGATCGCGACTTCTTCGCTTACTCGGCCGCCGAGCCAGTCTGGCGGCTCGGGATCGTGGTTGCCG
>PKWC01000134.1 GCA_003131925.1 Alphaproteobacteria bacterium
ACTTGAAGACGGCAGCAAGCGTCTCCGGGCTGTCCATGAGCCAGTCATGCGCGTTGCGGAAGCTGAGCACCATGTCGGCAGAATTCTCGGCGCCGAATCGCACCTGCTTGGGTGGGTCGAACGGGATGATCTTCCCGATGTGCCCGAACACGGCCGGATTAGCCTTGATCTTGTCGGCGAACTTCGGATCGGAAGCNNAGGACGGGCGCGAGAATTTCGGTGTACCAGCCGCCGCCCGGCTGCAATTCAATGACGGTCATGTCCGGCTTGAGGCCGAAGAATTGCAGGGTCTCGATGGGGTGCCGGTATTGATCGCGCGCCTTGTGCGCAGCCGAACGCCAGTCGCCGTTCACGGCTTTCTGCAGCAGCGCAATGGCGTTGTCGGATGGTTCGGCGGGGTTGGCGCTGGCGACGGAGACGAGGAGTAGGGTGCCAGCCAGCAGGATGAAGGGCTTGCAGATTTGGCGGAACATGGCTCGACCTCCTGACGATGGGCGTTGAAGATTACTTTGCAGAATTTAGCGACGCCATACAGATTCACGAGAAGAAAATGTTGGCAGTAACGTCCCCGATCAAGCCATGGGGAATATGTATCGCGTCGACCGGTTCGTTGCTCCGCCTTGTGGCCAGCGATCAAATTGGCGAGGACGCAATGAGATTGACCTACGTTCCTGCTTAGTTACGCAACGCGCCCGACGGACTGCACCGACGGGTCAGGCGACCAGTCTGCCGGCCGTTTCACGCAAGCCCGGTGGCTTCGGGAGCTGGATGCGGAGAGCGGCGATCCTCTACTAACACCCGTTTTTTGTGCCGACCGTTACCACGCTCGTATCGAACAAATATCCGTCGTTGTCGTCGATGTAGGCGCCCTTGGCGAGTTTGCCGTTTGCCGCGGGCAGGGTGAATACCAATCCGGCGTTGAAACCCCCGCCGTAAGGCTGCGCGATACTCGCGACGAGGCTGCGGCCGATGACTTGGAAATCGCCGTTAGGCAGGTTGCCCAGCGGACCGGTCAGCGAGGCCCCGCCGCTATTCGTCCCGGTCAGCGTCAAACAGTAGCTGCCGTTACTATACTGCGAATGAGATATGGTGAGCGGCCAGTTCCCGTTGTAGCTGGCAGCGACCGCAGTACCGGACATGAGGGCGGTGGACAGGGCGCAAGCCAGGATACCAAGCGCTTTCGCGGACATAACGATCTCCTCGTGAAAAGTGGTCATACCTCTAGGTATTGGACGTATCCTATTCCCACTTTATTCCCGCGTCCTCCGCTGCCGCGTGCCTTGGTGCATCCGGGGAAAGCGTGGAGGCGCGGTGATAGCGCCAACCCGTACGAATTTGGCGACGCCATGCCGGTACCGTCCCCGATCAACCCTTTGGAATATGTAGCGGGTCGACCGGTTCCCCGATGTGGCAGCCGACCTCTAATGCCGTCATGGCCGGGCTGTTGTCCCGGCCACCCATCAACACGGTGCCGGCCAAGGTTCCCCGCGGCGCCGTCGGCGCCGTTTAGATGATAAGCGGCAGGAAGCGCGCACGGCGGCTCGTTTCCCGACCTGGTTTTCATGGGTGGCCGGGCAGCCTGCACTCCGGCCGCGCTCTCGCGCGGACCGGGGTGGCCCGGCCATGACGAAGTGTTGGAAAAACGTATCCCGTCGCCGGATTACTATCTCACTGCTTCGTGGCGCCGCTGTCGTTGTGCACGATCAGGCTGGAGACGTTCACCGGCTCGAAATCCCCGAGGATGAGACTTGTGAGGCAGGAAAGATCGCTGTCGTGCCAGCGCGCGTCGGGTGTACCGATCAGCCCGCCGCTGTCGCCATTATCCGCGAGAATGATGCCGTAGTTGCGGAACGCCGTGATCATGATCGCCGCCTGCGGGCTCGTGGCTGCGCAAGCGGGCGTCTGCACCGAGGCTTGCAGACGGTAGATCTCCCCGGCAGGTCCCGTCATCGAGCAGCTGGCGGGCGGGTTCGCCTGCGATATTTCCGACTCGACGGGAATCGTCCCGCCGCCCTTTTTCGTGCAGGAACCCACGCCGGCCGTCTGCGTCGACGGCCACACCCAGTAGTTCAGCATATGATTCAGCGTGAACCTGATGGGGTGGCGCACGGTGCCGTTGGGCGCCGAAGGCGTGCCTGTGCCGATCACCTCGTCGGCATTCACCAGCAACGGCGCCACCGGCAGCCCGGCTGCGTCCGACGTGCCTTTGCCCTGCGGCGTCAGCGCATTGCCGTTCGTGTTCGGCCACAGCGCGTTGGACGAATCCGTCCATCCCGGATTCACATAAATCCCCTGCCACATCTCATAGAGCGCCGGATGGGTCCCCGGGCCGCTGAAGCGATAGATCAGCACATGCCGATCGCCTGTCGATTGGCTCGTGCCTTCCACCGGCGCGTTCGCCGGGATCGGCCCCGAAGTGAAATAGGACTGGTACACCGTCGTCGTCACAGACACGTCGGGCTGATTATAGGGCACCGAGAACGACGGAATCCCGTTCGGGAACGGGCTGTTCGAGGTGTTGCCGAAAAAGGGCTTCACTGTCTCCGAAAGATAGCCGGAATAGATCGGCGCCGCCGGCGAGGTATCCACGGGCAACCCGGTCGTCGCATAGTCCATCCGGTGATGGAAAATCGAATTCGTGGGGAAGATCTTCGCCAGGAATCGGTTTGCGCCTTTGATCGCAAAAGCGATCTGGCGGCTGGCCTGCGCATTTGTACTGTCGGTCACAATGATGCTCGGGGCATAGGTACCCTGGCCGCCGATCTGAGCTCCGCTGACAGACCCGCTTGCGGCATCGATCGACAGGCCTTCCGGCAGTGGCGGGTAGTTATCGGTCGCGTCGACCGAAAAGCTGTATGGCGGCGCCCCGCCCGTGGCAACGATTGTACACCCGGCATAAGCCGCTCCCTCCTTGCCGCCGGGGCATTTCGTGGTGACGATCTTGAGCGCCGCTGGTTCATCCCGGGCGTATGTACACGGTGCGATCAAGGCCGTGGCCATCACGACACCCGCCAGAAGCATTTTCTTCATGCGATGGTCCTCCCGCAGTCCACGAATAGTATCATGTCTGCGGGCAAAAGTGACCCTCGATCCTTGGCATCGGGTTAAACGAGTCCCAATTTTCTGCGTCGAATGCCCGGTTTCGATCGGGAACGGGGTGACCTCTTCCGCGCAATTCTGTTCACTCACGATCCATGTTCGCTTTTGACCCTTTGCGGATATTTCGTCCGCTCGTTAAGGTGCTTTCTCTTTGGTCGGCAGCGGGCTGTGAACAGAAGGTTGTTCGTTATCGGCGGGGTGGCAATTGCGGCTGCACCCATTGCAAGGGCCGGGGACGTGGCGTCGGACGCTGGACTTGATCTGATCGGACAGCAGGTAGTCATCATTGCCCGGTGGCCGGATCGTAATGGCACCAAAATCGTAGTCCAGGACTTCACGGCGGCGGGGGAGCACTTCATTCCCATATTCTCGAATGGGGCGCGCTTCAACGCGGAAGCGGCTGGCAGCGGCTTCGAGCACGAAGGGGCGGAAATTAATCTGAAGCTGCTCGTGTCAATCCTCCGCGGTGACGAACTGCTTGTCCTCAATCCCGCGTCCACGAAGCTGCACTTTCGTAAGTCGGACCTCCAAGCGCTACTCAAGCGTCGCGGGGAGTAGTCGGATTAACGTCCGAAGACCACCCAAAGCAGACATTCGTTTCGTGTCGCCCGAATAACGTGGCCCTCGAACCTTGGCATCGGGTTAAACGAGTCTCAACGTTCTGCTTCGAATGCCCGGTTTCGATCGGGAGGGGGTTGCCCTCTGCCGCACTCCGACTTTGGACGAACTCACGCAATGGAGTGCCGCATGCGCCAACAGCCCACCAGTCTCCCGCTCGATGCAATATTCTATAAGCGGCAATCGTTTTGGGGATCAGCGAGAATTGGGCTTAGTGTCCCGGGACTTTGTAGGGGCTCCAAAATTTGTTGACGACTGTAGCGGCTTTCCGTGAGCCGTGGGTAATAATACGGCGACAGGTAATGCATTACCTGTCACGCAATTGCGTAACTCGGCCCGCTGAGTGCTATCTGCAGATGGCGTTTCCGATGCTGCTGGTTGAGTGGTTCACGACGCAGCCATAGCCAGGCCCATTAAGTGTCTTGCCGATCTTGCCCGAGATGTAATCAATGTCCCATTCACCCATGGCGCCGCTCTGGCAAAACGCAATTGCCTTCGTGGCGCTCGCAAGCTTGCATTCCGAGACGCGCGTGCCGACAACCTGGATCGATTTCGTGACCTTGATTTTGGTCGCCACTTGCTGTGCACAACTCTGGTCGGGCCCATACTGCACGAGCTTGGGCCCACCGGCTATATAGGCGATGTCGCCCGCCGGCATTTTGCCGGATTGACAATAGGCCAATGCCTGATCGGGCGTCGCCAGGGTAACTTCCCTGATTCCTTTCGCAGCGGCCGGAACTCCGAAGACAGCCATGCCCAGGACGAGCGCGGCCGAAACAATGCGAGCTGGATGATGGGCGAACATGGAAACTCCCTTTTTGTGTCAAGATCGTGCGAAAATATGAGACGACTTTCTCCTCGTGTCTACCAGCTTTTGCGGCGAGAGCATCCTTCGACCTGCCTGCGCGAAGCTGAAGCTTCGCTTCGGCGAAGGCAGGCAGGCTCAGGATGAGGCCCTCATGGTGAGCTTGTTGAACCATGTGGGCCGGCCGCCCGAAACACACTTCGACTATTCGGGGGCAGACTCCAATTTACGTGACGTGGTTCGCGCTTGATCCCGGCTGATGCGATGCGTCCAACCTGCTGCCGGTTCACCCTGCAAGCAGCGAGTTCGGTGCCTACTCGAAAGTCGCGCCGCGACGGATCAGCTCCTGCTTTAGCTCTTCCATCGCTTGCCGGCGCGCGGCGGACGCACGAGCCTTGGCGCTCCTTTCGCCATGGACTGAAACGAAGAATCTGCGGCTGTGCCGTTTGCCGTCCGCATCCTGCCAGTACGCCTCCCAGAGCAGATGCCGCCTCCTCCCATAGCGCACCGCGTAACGGCCGACGCCGACGATGCCGCTGCCACTGGCACCAGGCCGGGAGCGCTTCTTCCTGCGCCACAATACGTAATCGGCACCGGAGGTCGATTTCACCATCTGCGCGTGCCAGGACTTTGCCGCGTTCAGCGCTTTCGTCTTGCCACCGTATTTGCTGTCTGCAAACGGTTTGTACATGAATTTGCCACGACGCGTGAGGCAGACCTTCCAGCCGGCGGCGGCTTTTGGGCTCTTCTCCTGACGGGAAATGTGCCGGAGACCCGCCTGCACGCCTGTGTGTGGAGCTTTTTTCGAACTTGTCCGGCTGCGCGCAGCCGGCCGTTTCTTTGATGCTCGGGAGGTTCGCGTGTTCATTGTTGCGACGGAATTTCGGACGGATATCGGGACATGAGGCGTTCCCTTTCGGAGCGCAGGCGTTGAGGGATGAATAAGCTACTTCCAGGAATGTTCAAGCGGTCGGCGACCAGCCGGCTTCCATCCCGGTGTTCGGGAACACTTCCGGTACCACGACCAACGTTCACCCTGTGACACAACAGGCTTTGCTGCCCCGTTGGCTGCCGGGTCGGTTTGCGGCCAGCGTTGAGAAACAATGGTCCTGCCACCCTATCGTGTGACAATCGAGGATTTTCATTTCGCGTCCCGGTATTTCTCCCCCATCGTGGGCGACGAGATTCACACATCGTGACTGTTATAGGTTCCTCCTCCGCGCGAAGCGCGGGGGAGGGGGACCGCGAAGCGGTGGAGGGGGCACTTTGGCCGGGCGCATCTCGCAGCTCGTTTCCGAAACGCTCGTCCGCGGGCCGGCGAACGCCCGCATCTCGCAGCTCGTGCTGGAAGCCCTCATCGTCAATCTGGAGGTGGAATTGCTTGTCTATCCCACGCTCCCGGGCCTCGCCTACAATGTCGGCTGGGACACCAATTTCTTCAACATGCCGACCTCGACCAGCTCGTCAGGCGCCGACATCGATCTCGGCATCGCCCAATATCCGCTGCACGATTTCACGCTCACCTACGAGTTCCTGCGCGACCAGTTCGGCTTCATGGAGCAGAAGACCATGCGCGGCTTCTTCATGGCGATCGCGGGATCACTCGGCCGCTTCCTGTTCAAGAACCCGCACGATTGCGGCGTGAAGAGCCAGGTCATCGGCACCGGCGACGGCACCACGCGCCTCTTCACCCTCATCCGCACCTATGGGGCCGGTGAATATTCGTCGAGCGAGCCGGTCGGCACGGTCGACGGCACCGTGCCGGTCAATGTCTATCTGAACGGCGTGGTGCAGAGTTTCGGCACCGATTACACGCTGATCACGTCCACGCCATGCCTGCAGCAGGTCCAGTTCGCCACCGCGCCCGGCAACGGCGTCGAGATCACCGTGGACATGAATTACTTCTACTACTGCAAGCTCGCGGACTCGAAGCTGACACTCGAAGAATTCATGCACCGGCTGTGGAGTCTCAACAAAATCGTCCTCCATTCCTGCCGGCCCGGGGCGTGAGGCAAAGAGAAAAACCTCACGCAGAGGCACGGAGCCACGGAGGAAAAGGATCGCGCGCGAATGCGCGCAACAAGGTTTTCTCCGTGATCTCCGTGGCGGCGAAGCCGCCTGTGTGAGAAATACTTTTCAGGTGAAACATGTCGCTGCTGAGAAGCTGTAGTGGGGCGCTCGCGCTCGCGCTCGAAGGCGGCGTGCCGCTGTGGAGCGCGAATATCTATGATTTCAGCCTCGCGGATGGTGTCACCGTTCTCAGCTTCACGGATTGGGACAGCGATCTCACCGTCGCCGGCACGCTCTATTCCTCCCGCGCGCCATGGATCACCCGCTCCGCCTGGAACGTCACCAACACCATGGAGGTGCCGAGCCTCAAGGTGAAGCTCTCCGCCCTCAACGCCGGCTTCAACGGCGGCGCGCAGATCAAGACCCAGATCCATGACGGGTTGTTCGACGGCGCGCAGTTTCTGATGCAGCGCGTGTTCATGCCGTCACCCAACGACGTCGCCACGCTGGGCACCATCGGCCTGTTCGGCGGCGAGGTCGGCGGTATCGATCTCACCGGCTCGGAAGCGGAGATCACCTGCGTCGGGCGGAATTTCCGCCTCGACGCCAACGTGCCGCGCAAGGTCTATCAGATCGGCTGTCTGTGGGCGTTTTGCGACGTCAACTGCACGCTGAACCGCGCCAGCTTCACGTCGACCTTCACAGTCGGATCGTCGCCCACCAGTACCTTCATTCCGTGGTCGAGCCCGCCGGCCACGCCATCGAAATTCATCAAGGGTTCGTTTTCCATCACCACCGGCGCGGGCGCCGGCCAGCGCCGCACGATCGGCTACGCGGATTCGACCGGCGTCTTTCCGATCTATCCGCTGTTCGTCGTGCCCGCGCCCGGCGACAGCTTCACCGCCTTCCAGGGCTGCGACAAGAGATTCAATTCGGGCAGCGGCACCAGCTGCACCGACCGCTCGAACACGCAGAACTACGAAGGCTTCGAATTCGTGCCCCCGCCAAACATGGCGTATTGAAACAAGAAAACTTTAACGCAGGGTACGCAGAGGATGCGCAGGGGACGCATGCTTCGACAAGCTCAGCATGAGGTTTTTCCCTCACCCTGAGCCTGTCGAAGGGTCTCCCGCGTCCTCTGCGCATCCTCTGCGTCCTCTGCGTTAAAAGGCAACACACGCGCATGGGCTGGCACGAGCAAGCGTTTGAACAGCATGGCGTCGCGGCTCATGGGGCTGCGCGCCAGGCGATCGTCCACGACGCTCAAATGACCCGATCGCGATCAAGCACCATGTCGCCGCCGCTAGTTCGGCTTCGAATCGTCTCCCGTCAACAGTATTGCGCTGCGGCGGATATTTTCCGCCAGCCCGGCCAACTCGCTGATGGGCATTTTGAAACCAAGGTAGAACCCGAAAAGATGGACAAGCAGAACGCTCTCTTCGGGCGTCGGTCCGGTCCCCACGGCGATGCCCTGGGTTGGAATCGGCGCGGTTGAAGCGGTCGTCGGATTGAGTTTCACACCGTTTTCATGGGCCTTCTTTGCCATCTCGGCGGCGGCGGCGACAAGATATTGAACGACAACGCCGATCTTGTTGGTTTCAATTTCAAGGTCTGTCGCCTGTCCGTCCCTGGTGAGGACCCGAAACCCGAATAGTGCTCCATCGCTTGTGAACGCAGATTCCGCGAATCCCGTTATTCTTCTGGGCTTGAAGTCGTGCATGGCGCGCTCCTCGCTCGGCGGTGTCCTATTATGAACTCTTTGCCGCCTTTGTGTCTTTGGGGTGAACGCCGATGCAAGGCTGGCGGGAGCAATTTTTCGTGCAGGACGGTGCGCGTCTGAGCGTATTGCGGAAGGGGCGCCGGGCGGAGCGGTGGGAGCTCGAGTGCGAAGCCGAGGCCACGGCGCGTCGCCGCTTCGTCGACGAAGCGCTCACCTGGGTTGGTACGCCGTTCCGGGACTGCGCCGATGTGAAGGGACCGCAGGGCGCGGTCGATTGCGCGATGCTGCTGGTGCGCTGCGCGGTCGATACCGGGCTGGTGCCGGCATTCGATCCGCGCCCCTATTCCCCGCGGTGGCATGTGCATCGCGGCGAGGAGAAGTTCATCGATTTTCTTGTGAAGCTGGGCGCGCGCGAGATCAAGACGCCGCGCCTCGGTGACGTGCTAGTCTGGCAGTTCGGGCGCTGCTATGGCCACGGTGCCATTCTCGTCAACCGCGAGGAAGTCGTGCACTCTTACGGGGCAGCGAAAATGTGCATCGTCTCCCGCCTCGACGAGCCGACTCTCAATTCCGTCGCGATCCGCGGCAAGGATTACCCGCGGCCGGTTCGTTACTTCGACGTCTGGGCGGCACGCAAGGCCGCTTAAAGGATTCTCACGCAGAGGCACGGAGACACGGAGGAAAAGGATCGCGCGCGAATGCGCGCAACAGTTTCTTCGTTTTCTTCTTGCTCTGCGTCTCCGTGCCTCTGTGTGAACCTTTCTTGTCGAGGAAACATCGCGCATGAGCATCGGCGCGCAGGTCACCGGCTATCAGTGGAACAACCCGCAGCCGATCTGGTACTCCGGCCTCAACGTCAGCTCCTCCCAGCTCGATCTGCCGATCCCGATCTTCTGGGGCCAACGGCGCTTAAGCACCAACGCCATCTGGTACGGGAATTTCCAGAAGCATTCCGCGAACGGCAAAGGCAAAGGCGGCCTTACCAAGGGGCAGGGCCAGAACTACACCTACACCGCCGCCACCATCACCGCCTTGTGCGAAGGCGTCGTCGATTCCATCGCGCGGGCCTGGTCGAGCGGTTCGACCACCACCACCGCGACGCTCAGCGAACTCAACCAGACCTTCTTCTCCGGCATTGCCACGCAGACGCCGTGGTCCTACACGCTCACCAACTATCCGACGCAGGCGCGCGCCTATGCGCGCACCGCTTATCTCGCCTCGCCGAAGCAGCAGCTGGGATCAAGCGCGAGCATTCCCGACAACGCCTATGAATGCGTGCGCCAGAACGGCTTCGCCTATGTGCAGACCTCGCCGGGATGGATCGATCCGGCGACGCATATCCAGCACACTGCCATCGATTGTTTGATGTCGGACATCATCACCGACCTGCTGACGAACGTTCAATATGGCCTCGGCTTCACCAGCGCCGATCTGGGCAGCATGACGCAATATGCGCTCTATCAGCGGGCGCAGGGCTTCTTCTTCTCGCCGCTGCTCAACCAGCAGAGCAAGGACACCGAGATCCTCGACCGCTGGGCGCAGATTTCGAATTCGTGGATCTACTGGGACGGCACGGGCTTCCAGTTCGTGCCGTTGGGCGACGCGACCGTCACAGGCAACGGCGTCACCTACACGCCCGATCTCTCGCCCGCCTATGCGCTGGGGGTGAACGATTTCCTCGGCGGCGGCTCAAGCAGCAAGGAGCCGCCGCTCAAGGTCACCATCGTTTCGGAGTTCGACGCCAAGAACACCACGCGCCTCACCATCACCGACCGCACCATCGGCTACGTGTCGAACCCGTTCGAATGGAAGGACCAGGACCTTGTCGATCTCTACGGCGTGCACGATTCCGGCAGCGTCTCCGGCGATGACATCTGCTGCCCCGCGGTGGGCACGCTCGTCTGCCAGCTGATCGGAAAACGCAACGCCTATATCCGCCGGACCTATGCGTGGAAGTCGAGCTACCGCCTGATCCGCCTCCTCCCCGGCTCGATCGTCACCCTGACCGAACCCAACATCGGCCTTAACGCCGCCCGCGTGCGCATCCGCAAAGTGAGCGAACAGGACGACGGATCTCTGGAGTTCGAAGCGGAGGAAATGCCGTGAGAAGGAAGGAAACTTTAACGCAGTGGCCGCAGAGGATGCGCGGAGGACGCGGNNTCTGCGTCCACTGCGCATCCTCAGCGTCCTCTGAGTTAAAAGGCAACACACGTGAGCATCGGGACGTATACGCCGGATACGGTGACGGTCGGCAATGTGCCTTCCGAGGTGCCGAACGAGAACGGCGATCCGGGCTCGGTCAACGCGCCGGCGATCGGAGCCCTCCTCAGCCTTCACCGGCGGCAAGCCGGTGTTGCTGATCGCAGCGAGCGGAGCGGATGCGGCCTATGGCGGCTGCGAGGTGCATGTCTCCTTCGACGGCACCAATTATTCGCTGATCGGCACCATCGAAACCTCCGCGCCACAGGGCGTGCTGATATCGAACCTCGCCGATCATGCGGATCCCGATACCGTCAACACCGTCGCCGTTGATTGCACCGAGAGCTTCGCCGCCCCGCCGGCCGGCATTACCAACGCCGACGCCGACGCCGACCGCACGCTCAGCCTCGTCTGCGCCCAGCCTTCCGCCGGCGTGCTCGACAATGCGGGCGAGCTGCTCGCCTTCGGCGCGGTTTCCGCCACCGGAACCTACACCGCGAACCTCACCTATCTGCGCCGCGGCCAGCTTGGCTCCGCGCACGCCGCCCATGCGAGCGGCGACATGTTCACTGTGCTCGATGTGCGGGGCGAGAGCGGCACGGCGCTGCGCTACGATCTGTCGCCGCAATACATCAACACCACGATCTATCTGAAGTTCGCCGCCTTCAACCAGTTCGGCAACGCGACGCAGGATCTCTCGCTCGTCACCGAGTATCAGTTCACCCCCATCGGCCGCGGTTATGGCGGGGGTACCAATGGTGTCCCCACGACACCCACCGGCCTCGCGGCTTCCGCGGGCGTGCAGTCTGTCTCGCTCTCCTGGAGCGCCAATCCCGCCACCGACAATGTAACCGCATACCAGGTCTACCGCGCCGCCGGCACCGGCGCCTCGTTCGGCTCGGCTTCGCTGATCGCCACGGTCGGCGGACTTGCGTATCTCGACACCGGCCTCGGCGTCGCCACCGGCTATACGTATTTCCTTGAAGCGGTGAACGCGGTCGGCGCGTCGCCGCCAACGAGCGGCGTCAACGCGACGACGAGCGCCACCGCGCTGGGAACGGTGACGAGCGTCGCGCTCACCGTGCCGGCCGAGTTCAGCGTCGCCGGCTCGCCGATCACCGGCGCCGGCACGCTCGCGGTCTCCAAGGCGACGCAGAACGCCAATCTCGTCTATGCCGGGCCCGCCGCCAGCAGCGCCGCTGTGCCGGTGTTCCGCAGTCTGGTGACCGCCGATCTGCCGCTGTTCACCTCTTCGTTGGCGGGCGCGGTTCCGGCGTCCGGTGGCGGGACGACCAGTTTCGCGCGCGCCGATGGAACATGGGCGATACCTCCCGGATCGAGTGGGGGCGGTGGCTCCGGCGCCTGGTGGTCGATGACCTTCAACGGAAACAGCACCTTCACCCATTCCTTCGCGGCATCCGGCAACCTGATCGATTTTCAATATGCGGCCAGCATCGGAGAAGTTTTCTGTTACCTGACCACCGTCACCTTCGCGACCTACAAGATCGGGCTAGCGCCGTACAATCGCACCACCAACAAGATGACGGCGGCGCCGATCTACGGCACACTCTACACGGAAAGTGCGGGCGCGGCCCACAAGGGCGTCCGCGCTTCGTTTCCCGGCGGCTTTGCGGTCGCCGCCGGAACCACGATCATCATGTTCATCGTCCGCACCGACAGCACAACGACGGTTTCCACGACGCTGGATACCGCAGGTGGCAACGCACTGACCGCCGTGTACCTGCCGGGCATTTTCAGCGGTGCGACCAGCACCGGCTCGTGTCATCTGGCGAGCGTATCTCCTGGAACTGGCGACACATGGACCACCGAAGGCGGCTTCTACGTGCTCGATTTCTCGTATCAGCTCAGCTGAAGCGAACGGCGCAAAATCAAGCGAAGGCGTGCTGCATGCGGCGGGACGGCGAAGCGATCAAGCGCACTGCCGCGATGGAAATGGCCGCAACGGCGATGCCGCCGAACAGATCGACCAGGTGATGGCCGCCCTGCACCGGCATGGAAATGAAGGCGACGACATTGAATAGCAAGAATGCCACGAACGCCCACCGGGCTTCGCGCAGGTACCAGCAAGCGAGCACGCTCTCCACGGCATGATACGACGGGAAGCCGACGGCGCCCCTGGTGGTGATGCACGGCACGGCGCCAGGTCCCTGCGCGAGAAGGTCGAGAAGTCCGCGCGTGTAGGCGTTGTCCATTATCAGCTTAATGTGTTCCGGCGCTCCGTAGACGGCGATGGCGCCAAAGGAAGGAAACGCGGCCCAGAATCCGATTGTAAGACCCGTGCTGATGACAGTCGCGAGGCAGAGACGCTCGATCGCCGCAGACGCGCCGGCGAGGCCCAGAGAGACGCAGACGATCAGTATCTGGAACGTCGACAGAACGTAGACGAGCCAGAGAATCATGTTCAGCGCCGGCCGCGCCGCAATCCAGCTCATCATCGCCGGCCAGTCGAAACCCATCATGCGGTCGAGACGCGCGAGCGCGCCGTCGATGTCGGGACCATGAATCCACAGNNCGCCAGCGCGGCGAATTCGAACAGGAACGCCGTGCCGAGCAGGATCGCACGCCAGCGGCCGCGCAGACAGAGGCCGATGCCGGCCATGACCGCCGTGGTCACGGATGAGATGATGATGTACCTGGCAAATCCGTAGGCGCCGAAGTCGATCGGCGCGATCGCCTGAAGCGCGCACACCGCGACGAAACAGACGACGAGAATGCCGGCAAGCAGCGGGCGCAGGCTCATCGGCGCTGTCTATCAGCGCGGGCCGCAAGCCGCCAGCGCCGGCACCCCCACTCCTTAACGAGGCTGCCATGACCCTGATGCTCTCGCCCGTGCCGGGCCGGATTTACGTCGTCTCCTCCGGCGCGGTCTACAATTCCGACCAGACGACCGGCATCATCGTCAACGTCGTGACGGTCCAGGACGTGAGCGACCTGATCGCCGCGGGCTGCGCGATGGTCAATCCGCCGCCGACGGACCTGCTGTTCTCACTCAAGGCGCCGAATTTCAATACCACCGCCGACCAGCTGCTGGTTCCCAACTTCTCCGGGCGATTCCGGCCCAAGCGCTTCGTGGTGCTCAATGCTTCGACCTCTTTGACCACCGCCGCCGGCGGGTTCTATACCGCGGCCGCGAAGGGCGGCACGGCGCTGGTCGCCGCCGGGCAGTCCTACTCCGCGCTGACCGCCGCGAACCTCGCGCTGGAATGCACGCTCAACGCCGCCGCCGACTGGTGGGCCGCCGGCACGCCTGTCTATCTCTCCCTCACCACCGCGCAGGGCGCGGCCGCGACGGCGGATGTGTACGTCTATGGCGACGTGTATGCTTAACAGGAACCGAATCAGTGCCGTTGCTTTTAGACATTATGAAGCTGCGCCTGAACAAATGGACCATCGCGCTGCTCGTGCTTAACGAGATCCGCGGCGCCTGCGTCGTGGGTCCGATCGTCTGGTCGTGGTGGAAAGCCCGCCACGGTCTTTGAACCCGCTTCTTTCCTGATACTGACAGCCGAAGGTTTCGCTCATGCGCGCGATCACGCCTGCGCTGCTGCACGCGCTTGCGCGCGGCGGATCGCCGTCGCTCATGGCGGCGCTGGCGCCGATCCTGGCGCGCGGCATGCCGCCGGCGGCAATCGACACGCCTCTGCGCGCCGCGCATTTTCTCGCGCAAGGCTGCCACGAAACCTTTTCCTTCACGCGGCTTGAAGAGGATCTCGCCTACAGCGCCGCGCGCATCGCGCAGGTGTGGCCGCAGCTCGCACCGCGTGCATCCGCGCTCTCGGGTCATCCCGAAAAGCTCGGCAACGCCGCCTATGCGGGATCGAACGGCAATGGCGGCGAGGAATCCGGCGACGGCTGGCGGTATCGCGGACGTGGATTCTTTCAGCTCACAGGCCGCGCCAATTACGCGCTTGCTGGCGCGGTGGGCGATCCCGATACGATTGCGACGCCGGAAGGCGCCGTCACGAGCGCGCTCGCCTTCTGGCGCGCCCGCGCCATCGAAGCGGCGGCGGACGCCGACGACGTCATGCGCGTCACGCACTTGGTGAACGGCGGCGCGAACGGCGTCACCGCGCGCGACCGCCTCACACGCCGCGCCCTCGCTCTTCTCGGTTCGTAGACTCGCTCACCCTTCGACAAGCTCACCCTTCGACAAGCTCAGGGTGAGGGTTTTTTCCTCGTCCTGAGCTTGTCGAAGGACGGCCAACTCAGGGTGAGGTTTTTTCGTCGTCCTGAGCTTGTCGAAGGACGGCAGCTCCAATTTCCGCCTCATCGGTGAAGCGTTCGCTCGATCTGTCCTCCTGAGATGCGCGTTGCCGGGCGCGCGAGCGGACGCTTCTCCGATGGCGCGATCCCCGCGACCGTCAACATCAGAGGAAAATTCCATGACAGGAACAGCGCCGACCGCGCCGGCGAAAACTCCCGGTTTCTTCTCCTCCATCATCGCCTGGGGCAAGGAGGAGCTGCAGACCATCGAGGGCCACGCGGTTACGCTGTGGGACACGATCGAGCCCGCGCTGGTGGCCGAAGCGGAAAGCCTGGTCGCGGAGTTTCTCGGCACTGCCATCGCGGCGGTGAAGATGCAGGCCGCGCTCGTGCTCTCCAACCAGGAGAAATTCTCGAACGCGAAAGACGCGGTGCTCGAAGCGGTCGAAGCGAGCGGCGGATCGGTCGGCAACACGCTGCTCGAGTTTCTCGTCAATCTCGCCCTCTCGCTCCTCAAAATCAGCACCGCCGCTTCGCTGATCTGAAAGCAGAAACGCATCCTCAAAGCGTGTCATTCCCGCGATGATCCCCCGGTTTAACCGGGGGAGAACCCAGCGTCCGCAGCCCCGAAAAGATGATTTCAACGTCGCGCAAACCCTTCAGCGCTGTACGCACTGGGTCCCCCTTTCGCGGGGATGACACGCTTTTGGGGAACGCAGCGAAGGGCACGCTGCGATTTCACCAATGCAATCCAACAGGAGATCACCATGTTCGTTTCATCATTCGCGAAGGACATCTTCGCGGGGATCGTCCGGCACTTCGCCACGTTCGGCGGCGGCTGTCTCATGGCCCACGGAATCCTCACGAACGACCAGCTCAATGGCTGGATCGGCTCCATCTGCTTCCTCGGCGGCATCGCATGGAGCGCCTGGGACAAATGGCAGCGCGAAGGGCGGCTCTGAGCGATCGCACCGCGCTTGCCTTCATGCGGGCGCATCTTCCATGATCGGAAAACAGGACGCCGGACCGGAGGGGGCCAGCAGATGAAGAGTTCGCGCATTGCCGTCATCGCACTGACCATGGTGCTCGAGTGCCCATTCTCCGCGCGCGCCCAGGCGCCAACGCAGGATCTGCTCGAAGCGCTCGGGCGATGCGCGGCGATCGCGGACGATCATGCGCGGCTTGCCTGCTACGACGCGATGTCGCCGCGGCTCAAGGACGCGCTCGCCGCCCCGCCTGCGATGCTGCCCGGCAATCGCGCGCCCACGGCGGAAGAAGAACGCTCCTGGTTCGGCTTCGATCTCGGCAACCTCTTCGGCGCGAGCCCCGCCCAGCAGACGACGCCGCAGCAATTCGGCAGCGACAGGCTGCCCGAGACGAAGGCGAAAGAGGACACGGCCGCGGCCGCCGTCGACAGCGTCACCGCCGGCGTCAGCGAATTTGCCTACAACCCGTTCGGCAGGTTCATCGTGTTCCTCGACAACGGACAGGTGTGGAAGCAGATCGAGGGCGATGTCGACCGGGCGGTTTTCCCCAAGCCCGGAAAAGACAACAAGGTCACGATCAGCCGCGGCTTCATCGGCAGCTACAATCTGACCATCAACGACAGCGCCAAAGTCTTCAAAGTCACGCGGGTGAAGTAAGTCCGTAGCGTAGACCTGTCGCAGCCGAAGCGCACCGCATAAATGGGCGGCAGGCGCGGAAATTTAGCGGAGCCCGCTCCCCTGGCGCTCGGCAAGCGCCGCATGGACGCTTCATCGGCCGCCTCAGCCCTTCGCACCGCCGGGCAGCCTATCGTGGCCCACGATCTTTCATGCAATCTTGACCTCGCACGTAATCGACCGGCCTCAGCNNGCCGCCGCTTTTTTTTGCATTGTGATATCGCAACGCGCCGGCGAACCGCCAACGCGCTGGTTTTGGTCGCGGGACAAAGCACCAAAAGAAATGCACCGCTGAGACACGGAGAACACAGAGGACGGTCCGCGCGTCTGCAGCGCGCAGGTTCTTCTTCTCCGGGTCCTGCGTGCCTCTGTGGTAAGATTTTCTTTTTTGGCGTCTCGCTCTGAGCTAAATCACGGGCTCGGCGGTTCATGCGCCATGTTGGAGTCTCGCAACGGTGACGACGGCTCGCACTCTCGNNGGCGTGATCCTCGCAGGCGGCGCGAGCCGCAGGTTCGGCAGCGACAAGAGCGCGGCGCTACTTGCCAGAAAGCCGCTGCTGGAATGGGTCGTGGAGCGTGCCCGGCCTCAGGTCGAAACGTTGCTTCTCAACGCGAACGATTCGGAAGTTGGTCGATCCATTCCTGATCTTGAGCACCTTGCCGACAGCGCTCCCGGCGAGGGACCACTGGCCGGCATTCTCACCGCGCTCGGAAGAGCCGGACGGCGCGGTTTCGATCATGTGGCGAGCTTCGCCTGCGACACGCCGTTTTTTCCGCACGATACGGTGGCGCTGCTGACGCACGCGCTTCAGACTTCATCGGCCGATTTCGCCATCGCGCGATTCGGCGGCACGGCCCATCGCGTCTTCGCGCTCTGGCCGGTCGCGTGCCGCGACCAGCTCGACGCCGCCTTCGCCCAAGGCGCGCGCAGCATGCGCGAGGTCGAGGATTGGCTGGTGCCGGCTTGGGCGGAATTCGCGGAGGAAAATGGTCCAGACGGCGACCCCTTCTTCAACATCAACACGCACGCCGATCTCGAAACGGCGGAACGGTGGATCGCGGGCGCCAACTGACACGGTGCAGCACGACGTGAACCGCGGCCGCGCAGGATGGTGTTTTCCTCCCCCGCGCGCATTGCGCGTGGGGNNGAGGATAAACTCCGGGGCGGAGGGGGCCCGACAACGCACAATCTCAAATCATTTCCCTGCTCGTTCGCTTCTGACGGGAATTTCCGCCTCCAATTCCGTCCGTCAGCGCGACACAGGATAATTCCCTGAGACGGAAACCTGGTCGACCGGCGGCTTGCCCCCTCCGGCCCTTCGGGCCACCTCCCCCACGCTTCGCGTGAGGGAGGAATACGTTCTGCGGTTGCGGCACGAGCGATGAAGCTGGAATAATGGCACTCCTCAGAGTGTAACGTGGCATGGCGCATAGGACGGAGTGGAACGCAGACGAGGCGCGAGCCGTCATCGCCACGCATGAGGATGGCGGGTTGCTCGTCGTGCTCAACGCGCTCAACGAGCGGTTCGGCTATCTCCACAAGGACGCGGTCGGATTTGCAGCAAAGGCGCTGAACCTGTCGCGCGCCGAGGTGCATGGCGTGGCGAGTTTCTATCACGATTTCCGCGANNAACTCGGCATCGAATTCGGCGAGACGACGGCCGACGAGGCCGTGACGCTCGAGCGCGTCTATTGCCTTGGCCTTTGCGCTTGCGCACCGGCAGCACTGCTCGACGGAGTTCCGGTCGGCAGACTCGACGGAAATGCGGTGTCCGCACTAATTGCAGAGGCGCGCAAATGAGCCGGCGCGTTTTCGTCGCACGCGACGCGGGAGCGATTGCCGTCGGCGCCGA
>PKWC01000156.1 GCA_003131925.1 Alphaproteobacteria bacterium
TGGATGCGCTCGAAGCTCTCCGCGATGACGGCGCGCACGCCCAGCAATTTCGTTCCTTTCGCCGCCCAGTCCCGCGACGAGCCCGTGCCGTATTCCTTGCCCGCAACGACGAGTAGAGGGACGCCACCCTGCCGGTAGCGCATCGCGGCATCGAAGATCGACATTTCTTCGCCCGAAGGATGCTCGCTCGAAAAGTAGATCGTGTCGCCGCCTTCGCGGCCCCCCATCATCTCGTTCTTGATTCGGATGTTGGCGAAGGTCCCACGCACCATCACTTCATCATTTCCCCGCCGCGCTCCGTAGGAATTGAAATCCGCATAGGCAACCCCGCGATCGAGGAGATATTTGCCGGCGGGACCATCCTTCTTGATCGAGCCGGCGGGACTGATGTGATCGGTGGTGATCGAGTCTCCAAAGAGGCCGAGAATTCGCGCGCCGACGATATCGGCAACGCCACCCGGCCTGGCGGTCATGCCGTCGAAATACGGCGGACTTTTCACATAGGTGGATTTGCTGTCCCAGGCGTAGTTCTGGCCCTTGCGGACTTTGACCCGCTTCCATTCCGTACCGCCGTCGAAGACGTTTCCGTAGCGCTTCCGGAAACTCGCAGTCGTCAGCGACGCACGCATGACGGCGGAGATTTCCTGCGGCGAAGGCCAGATGTCGTTTAAATAAACGGGCTTCCCTTTCCCATCATGCCCCAAGGGCTTCCGGGTGAGATCGACTCGAATAGTACCTGCCAGCGCATAGGCGACGACCAGCAGCGGCGAGGCGAGGTAATTCGCCCGCACCAGCGGGTGCACGCGCCCTTCGAAATTCCGGTTCCCCGACAGCACGGCGGTCGCGACAAGATCGCCTTCGGTCACTGCCTCGCCAATCGGCTCCAGGAGCGGTCCCGAATTGCCGATGCAGGTCGTGCAGCCGTAGCCGACNNTGCAGGTCGTGCAGCCGTAGCCCACAAGGCCAAAACCGAGCTTATCCAGTGACTTATCGAGTCCCGACTTCGACAGATAGTCGGTGACGACCTGGCTGCCCGGCGCGAGCGAAGTCTTGACCCAGGGTTTGACCTTCAATCCCCGAGCAATCGCTTTCTTCGCGAGGAGGCCTGCGCCAAGCATGACGCTGGGATTTGACGTATTCGTGCAGGATGTGATCGCAGCAATGACCACATCGCCGTGCCCCAACGAATAATCTGCGCCCGACACTGCGATGCGGCGGTCGATTTCAGTTGCCTTGCCGAATACATCGCGCAACGCGACAGAGAACTCCGCGGCAGCGTTCACGAGTGACACGCGATCTTGCGGGCGCTTGGGACCGGCCAGACTCGGCTCGACGCTCGCAAGATCCAGCGACAGCCTATCCGTAAAGATCGGCTCTTCGCTTTTCGAAGTGCGGAACAGGCCCTGTGTCTTTGCATATTTCTCGACCAACGCCACGCGCGCAGGTTTTCGCCCCGTGGCTTTGAGATATCGGATCGTTTCGGCATCGATCGGAAAGAATCCGCAAGTCGCGCCATATTCTGGTGACATGTTGGAGATCGTAGCGCGATCCTCGAGCGCGAGCTCATCGAGCCCGGGGCCATAAAACTCCACAAACTTGCCGACGACGCCCTTCTTGCGCAGCGTCTGCGTCACGGTGAGCACGAGGTCGGTTGCGGTCACGCCGGCGCGCAGACTGCCTGTCAGCCGAAAGCCGATCACTTCCGGGATCAGCATCGAAATCGGCTGACCGAGCATTGCCGCTTCGGCCTCGATGCCGCCCACCCCCCAGCCCAGCACCGAAAGAGCGTTGATCATGGTGGTGTGACTGTCTGTGCCGACAAGCGTGTCGGGAAAGGCATATTCCACGATTTTCTTCGTCTTTGGGTCTTTCAGGCGCCTCGTCCATACCGTCTGCGCCAGGTATTCGAGATTCACCTGGTGGCAGATGCCGGTTCCCGGCGGCACGACACGGAAATTCGCAAAGGCCTGCTGACCCCAACGCAGGAAACCATAGCGTTCGAGATTGCGCTCATATTCGATCGCGACGTTTTTCCTGAACGAATCGCGCCGCCCGAAATTGTCGACCATTACGGAATGGTCGATGACGAGATCTACTTCAGCCAGCGGATTGATCTTCTCGGGATTTCCGCCAAGCGATCTCATCGCATCGCGCATGGCCGCGAGATCGACCACGGCGGGAACGCCGGTCAGATCCTGCATCAGCACGCGCGCCGGCCTGAACGCGATCTCGCGGTCCGAGCGCCGTTTCACGAGCCAGGCGCCGACTGCCCTGATGTCGTCTGCAGTGACCGTGGCGCCGTCTTCGTGACGCAACAGATTCTCCATCAGCACCTTTAGCGAATAGGGCAGGCGCGAAATGCCCTTCAAACCGTTCTTTTCGGCTGATGCGAGGCTGAAATAGACGTAGGCTTTGCCGCCGGCGTTGAGCGTCCTTCGGGACTTGAAGCTGTCGGGGTTGGTCACGTGAGACACTCGCGCGTGCGGCGACGGCGCGTGGTGTAGTGATATTCCGTCTTTCTGTCATGCGTTTTGTTCATCGGACAGCCGCCGTGATTGCGCGGCGCGGCCAGAATCGGGAGCACGACATGGATTCTTCAGCACAAACGGTGCGTGCCGAACGAGACGGAGCGGTAACCACGCTGATCCTGTCACGGCCAAAGGCCCGCAATGCGATCGACCAGCCGACTGCGGACGCTCTCGTCGATGCTTTTACTGCTTTCGAGCGTGACGAATCTGCGTTCGTGGCCGTCCTATGGGGCGAAGGCGGCACGTTCTGCGCCGGAGCGGATCTGAAGTCTGTCGCAGAGGGGCGCGGAAACCGTCTCGCTCCGCCCCGATTGGACGGCCCGCTCGATCCGTTGGCGGGCGACGCGCCGATGGGGCCCACACGGATGCGCCTGTCGAAGCCCGTTATTGCAGCGGTTTCCGGCTACGCGGTCGCTGGTGGCCTCGAACTGGCGTTGTGGTGCGATTTGCGGGTCGTGGAGGAGGATGCAGTGTTCGGCGTGTTCTGCCGGCGCTGGGGTGTGCCGCTGATTGACGGCGGCACGGTCCGCCTTCCGCGCCTCATCGGCCAGTCTCGTGCCCTCGACATGATCCTGACGGGACGGCCCGTTGGAGCCGGCGAAGCTCTCTCCATCGGCCTGGCCAACCGCGTGGTGCCGAAGGGAGCTGCGCGCGCAGCAGCGGAGGAGCTGGCACGCGAGCTCGCCCGCCTGCCGCAACTTTGCCTGCGAAGCGACCGTCAATCCGTATACGAACAATATGACGACGACACCGCGCATGCGCTTGCCCGCGAATTTGCTCTCGGCTCCACAACGCTGAGAAGCCGCGAGACGCTTGCCGGCGCTGCACGTTTTGCCGCCGGCAGGGGCCGCGGCGGGCGCTTCGACGATATCTAGTCTGTCCGGTCCACAAATTTGCCCGATTCGGCTGACATAATGTTTCAGCGGCTGCCGATGCAGTCGCGGAGAGGCGAGCGAGCGATCCGCGCCAATGATCAAGGTTATTGCCGAGCGCCTAGCGATCGCCACGCTCCTGATCGGACTGGTTGGTGGATCGATCGCGCATGGCGAAGATTCCGTCCAGGAGCGGCTATCGTCTGATCGGCTTGGCCGCATCGAAACCGGGACGTACCTGGCCGGCGACAAGATCGGCTTCCAACTCGACGCCGCAGGCGGCGGCTATCTCCTTCGCTTCGATGATTCTCCGGAAGTTTTCGTTCTGCACGCGGACAACGCCTCGATGGGCGGCCGCGTATTGAAGTACGATTCCGGCGAAACTGCGCTGCAGGTCTCCGGCTGGGGAGGCATCACTCTCTACACGGACGCGGACCCTGTCGGCCTGCCCGCCGTGCGTACAGGCGATTCCGTGACGCCGATGCCCGCTGCAACTTCGATCGCCGACGTACAGAACGCAGCGCAGGACGATGCCCAGCATCTGGCCTTCGTGCGGAGGCTCAATCTCGCCTTTGGCGCCGACTGGAGTTCGTTGGCCGCCGACGCGGCTTCCAGGGCTCTGGCCCTGGAAGCGCTGGAAAACGTCGCTCGAGGTCTGGATCGGTTCGGCCGGTCTGCACAAGGGCACGACGCGCTGGCGCACCGCGTAAACACGGTCATGCTCGCAATCGCCGGGCGTCCTACCGTGACGCTGGAAGGCAAGAAACTCATGGTCACCTTCGATCCCGGCAGCGGTTACGAAGGCTGCGCCTCTTCGCGCGCAATATCGCGGGCACTCGTCACTTTGCTTGCCGCGCGGCAAAAACAGAATTGATCGGACATTCCTCGATGAAGCGCCGAATTCCCTTCCGTGTCGGCGGGCGTTAACATTCTGCCCGCCAGTATGGAGTCTGGTGCAATATCGGCGAGTATATGATTCTGCGGAGCGCTGATCCGCGAGGCTTACAGGTCCGGCACTCCCCCATGGATGACAATGACTCCTCAACAAGCCAAAGCGCACCGCAGTGATCCTGCCGATGCGGCAATCGCCGCATATGACGACGAGCGTGCCGCGGCCGCCCAGGTAGAAGCGGCATGTTCCCTTCTCGGGCCTGCGTCTCCGGACACGGCCGCGTTCTGCGGCGCACTCTATGGCGGCGCGTCTCCCGAAGACGTGGCGCGGTACGCACCGGAATCGCTCGCCGCCCTGGCGAGCCTCGCGTTCCAGCGCTCCCGCGTCCACAAAACGGGCCAAAGTCTCGTTGATATTTTCGACTTTCATCCCCATGCGGGCGACCACACGCTGAACGAAACCGTGTTTCTCGCGGTAAACGACGACATGCCGTTTCTCTTCGATTCGCTCATGGGCGAATTGGCCGCGCAAACCGTCCGCGCTCACGTCCTGTTCCATCCGATCATGCAGGTCAAACGGGATGCAGACGGGTTGCGCGCGGCCGACGGCACGCCGATGCGCGAAAGCGTCATCGTGCTGGTGCTGGATTCGGTTCACGACGATGCACACCAGCAGGCGCTCGTGGAGGGCGCGCGCAACGTTTTTGCACAAGTCGGCCTGGCGGTGCGGGACTGGCGGAAAATGCTCGCGAAATTGAAGGATACCATCACCAATCTCGAGCGAAGGCCGCCGAAAATCCCTCTCGAGGATCTTCGCGAAAACATCGCGTTCCTCGAATGGCTTGGCGACAACCACTTCACCTTTCTGGGATGCCGGGATTATGCGTTCGACGGCGCAGGGGGCGGACGGCTTATGCCGGTCCAAGAGAGTGGACTGGGACTTCTTTCGGACTCCGCGGCGCGCGTGATCGGCCGCGGATCAGATCACGCGAATCTTTCCGCCGAGGCTCGCGCCTTTCTGGACCAGCCGGAACCTTTGATTATCACAAAAGCAAACGAGCGCTCCGTCGTCCATCGCCGCGTGCATATGGACTATGTGGGCGTCAAGACGTTCGACTCCACCGGGTCGCTCTCGGGGGAGCGTCGCTTTGTCGGACTGTTCACATCGGGCGCCTACAGCCGGCGCCCCGGGGATATTCCGCTCCTCCGTCTCAAGATCGCCCACATCATCGAGAGGGCCGGCCTCGCGCCCGATAGTCATGACGGGAAAGCGCTCGCCCACATACTCGACACTTACCCGCGCGAAGAGCTCTTCCAGGCGAACGAGGCCGAAATCTTTGCGACCGCGCTCGGCATCCTGCGATTGGGAGAGCGGCCAAAGGTGCGTGTGTTTCTGCGTTTCGACCGTTTCGACCGCTTTGTTTCCGCGCTCGTGTTCGTACCGCGCGACCGCTACGACACGCAAGTGCGCGAAAAAATTCACGCCATACTTGCGCGTGCTTTCGATGGACGGACGTCGGCCGCGACCCCGGTGATCGACGATTCTCAGCTCGCGCGCATTCATTTCATTGTCGGCCGCAACGAAAGGGCGCGGCCGCGGATCGAGATCAAACAGCTCGAAGCCGATATTCGTGCGGCGATCCGGACGTGGGGCGACGCGTTCGCCCAGGCTCTGGTTCGCCGGCACGGCGCAATGGACGGATTGCAGCTGTTGCGGCGCCATGCCGGTGCGTTCCCGCCCCGCTATCGCGACGCCTTTGCACCCGAGGAAGCCGTACGCGACCTCTCCGAACTTCAGACGCTTGTGCACGCCAACGATCACGTCAAGGCGCGCGCCTACCGGCTGGCGCTTGATGGTCATTCGGCGCTGCGCCTCAAGCTCTATGTGTCGGGAAACGTACTCCCGCTTTCAGCCTCCTTTCCCGTTTTCGAAAATCTCGGCCTCCGCGTCATCGCGGAGAATTCCTATTCCGTCAGGCTCAACCTCGGGCAGGGCCGAACTGCCGATGCCGCAATTCTGGATTTCCAGATGGAGCGGGCCGATGGCGGCGCGGCGCAACTTGCAGATTTGAAGGACCGCCTCGAAGAAGCCTTCCACGCGGTGATCTCTGGCAACGCGGAGAATGACGGCTTCAACCGCCTGATCGTGGGCGCGAGCCTTGCCTGGCGCGACGTGACGATATTGAGGGCCTGCGCAAAGTTTCTTCGCCAGGCCGGTTTCGCTTTCAGTCAGGACTATGTGGAGCAGGCGCTTTCCCGGAACTCCGATATTGCCGGCCTCCTCGTCGTCCTGTTCCGCGCACTTCTCGATCCAGAACAGAAAGACCGCGCGTCTGCTGCAAAGCTGATCGGTGGACGCATCGATGGCGCCCTCAACGATGTGCCGAGCATCGACGACGATCGCATCGTTCGACGACTACGAAATGTCGTGGAATGCGTGCTGCGAACAAATTTTTTCCAGCGCGACGACAAAGACCGCGCGCCGGTTCACTTCTGCATCAAGCTCGACAGTCACCGGCTCGACGAACTTCCGGCCCCCAAGCCGCTCTACGAGATCTTCGTTTACTGCCCGCAGGTCGAAGGGGTTCATCTGCGCTTCGGCAAAGTGGCGCGCGGCGGCATTCGGTGGTCGGATCGCCGCGAGGATTTCCGGACCGAAGTCCTCGGCCTGGTCAAGGCCCAGCAGGTGAAGAACGCGGTGATCGTGCCGGTCGGCGCCAAAGGCGGATTCTTTCCCAAGCAACTGTCCGGAAGTGCCACGCGCGAAGAGGCGCAAGCCGTTGGCATAGCCGCCTACAGGACATTCATAAACGCGCTGCTGGATTTGACGGACAATATCGGCCCCGACGGCGCGATCATTCGACCGGTCCGTACGGTCTGCCTCGATGACGACGACCCCTACCTGGTCGTGGCGGCCGACAAAGGCACGGCGACGTTTTCGGACATCGCAAATGAAATCGCCGCGTCGCGCGGCTTCTGGCTCGGCGACGCCTTCGCATCAGGCGGCAGCCATGGCTACGACCACAAGAAGATGGGCATTACCGCCAAGGGGGCCTGGGAGGCGGTCACGCGCCATTTCCGCGAAATGGATCGCGACATTCAAACTGAGCCTTTCACCTGCATCGGCGTGGGCGACATGTCCGGCGACGTGTTCGGCAATGGCATGCTGTTGTCGAAAAAGACGAGACTGCTCGCCGCATTCGACCACCGCCATGTTTTCTGCGACCCCGATCCCGATTGCGAAAGAAGCTGGGCCGAGCGCAAGCGGATCTTCGATCTGCCGCGATCGAGCTGGGCAGACTACGACCGCGCGCTGATCTCCAAAGGCGGCGGCATCTATCCCAGGGCTGCCAAGGAGGTCGTTCTTTCCCCTGAGCTCCAGACGCTGACCGGCCTTGGTGCACAGCGTGTCTCGCCAAACGAGCTGATCAAGGCGCTGCTGAAGGCCGAAGCGGACCTGCTCTGGTTCGGGGGCATTGGAACCTTCATCAAGGCATCACGACAAACCAATCTGGAAGTCGGAGATCGCGCCAATGACGCGGTGAGGGTCGACGCGTGCGAAGCGCGGGTTAAGGTCATCGGAGAAGGTGCAAATCTGGGGCTGACGCAGCTCGGCCGGGTCGAATACGCGACGCGAGGCGGGCGGCTGAACACCGATGCCATCGACAATTCCGCGGGAGTCGACACGTCGGACCATGAAGTCAATCTGAAAATCCTGTTCAGCGGACCTCTGCGCCGCAATGAACTCACCGCGAGCGAGCGCGACGACCTGTTGAACGCCATGACCGACGACGTGGCCGCCCATGTCCTGCGCGACAACTACGATCAGACGCTTGCCCTTTCCGTAGCGGTGGCGCGCAGCCCGCGCGACCTCGATTCGCACGCGCGGTTCATCCGCGATCTGGAACGGAGAGGACGTCTCGACCGCGCCGTTGAATTTCTTCCCGACGAGGACGAACTGCACCGCCGCGCGCAGGTGGGGCTCGGCCTCACACGTCCAGAACTGGCCGTGCTGCTGGCTTACGCCAAACTCGACCTCGACGCCCAGATCGTAGCGAGTGATCTTCCCGATCAGGCGTTCTTTGCCTCCGAACTTGCCGCCTACTTTCCGGCCTCGGCCGTGATGCGCCTGCCCGATGAACTCATTCATCACCGGCTGCGGCGCGAGATCATCGCGACCGTGCTCGCCAATCGAATTATCAACCTGGGCGGCCCTGTTTTCCTGCACCGCATCGAGGAAGTTTCCAGCGCCCCCGGCGCGCTGATCGCGCGCGCCTTTGTGCTCGCCGAAGGCGCGCTGGGTTTGACCACTCTCAAGTCCCGTATCGACGCACTCGATGGCAAAGTGCGCGCGTCGGTCCAGATTGGTGCATACAATGAAATTGCCGAACTTCTTCGCCGCCTGGGGCTGTGGTTCGTCGTCAATGTCCCCGCGCGCGCCGGCCTCGGCGACACGATCGCGCGCTATCGCGCGGGCGTGGAATCTTTGCGAGGAAGTTTCTCGACGCTTGTTTCCCCGTATGAGGCACAGGATACCGAGGCGCGCATTGCCGAGCTGCAGAAGGCTGGGGTCCCTCTCACTATAGCGGAAGACGTCGCCGTACTGCCTCTGATGGGCGGCGCTCCGGAAATCGTACTTCTGGCCGAGGTGCGAGGCTTACCGATCGATCTGGTGGCGGGCGCCTATTTTGCTGTCGGTGCGGCAGTTGGACTCGACAGGCTGCGCGGGCTTGCAGGCCGAATTGCCGGCCGCGAACATTGGGATCGACTTGCGGTGCGCCGGATTGTGGATGACCTGTTCGCCGGACAGCGGGCACTCGCCGCCGATGCGCTCCGTGATGTCGACCGCTCTTTCGATGGCAACATGCGCGCCCAGGGCGCAGACGCCGTCAAGCGTTGGGAGAATACACATTCCGACGGACTCGCGCGCACGAGGAGCTTCCTGGCCGAGCTCGAACGCAGTGGCGAGCTGTCGATCGCCAAGCTCACTCTGGCAAATTCGCAAATTCACGCGCTCGCCGCGCAGTGATTTGAGTGGCCCGGCGACAGGTGTCGGTGGCGCCGGCCCTCATGGTTCGACAAGCTCACCATGAGGATCTCGTCTTGAGCCTGTCGAAGGACGAGGTCCGATCGAGGTATCAACGTTAGTGGGTAACAGGCTGAACAAAGACATGCTTCGCGGTCTTGTCGCGATCTCGATCTGCGGCTTGCTTGCAGCCTGTGCGACCGCGCGGAAGCCGATCCAACCGCAGGCGCCACTCGTAGCGCTTCCGCCTGCGCCGCCGCCTGGCGAACCGTCCGATCTCGCAGGCCTGCGATCCGCACAACTGCAGATCGTTTTCGGCGCGCCGGCCTTCGTGCGCAAGGATGGAGGCGCCGAGATGTGGCGTTATGACGGGGCTGCGTGCAAAGTCTTCTTTTTTCTCTATCCTTATGCCGGCTCGCTACTCGTTCGGCACGTCGAGACGCTGCCGCGCGGACGCGAAATGGCAGCAGATCAGGCCTGTCTCGATTCGCTGCGTCCGCGCGCAGCGGCGCCGGCCTCCTGAGTGGCCAGCGTCTTTTCCGTATAGCGGCACAGATCGCGCACAACGCAAACCGGGCATTTGGGCTTTCGCGCGACGCACGTGTAGCGGCCGTGCAATATCAGCCAATGGTGCGCGTGGAGGCGATATTTCTCCGGCACGGCGGAAGCAAGCCTTCTTTCAACCGCGAGCGGCGTCTTGCCGGGAGCAAGGCCGGTCCGGTTTGCGACGCGAAAGATGTGCGTGTCGACGGCGATAACCGGTTCGCCGAAGGCGACATTCAGAATGACGTTCGCCGTCTTTCGTCCCACGCCGGGGAGCGCCTCGAGCGCTGCCCTGCCGCGCGGCACCTTTCCATCATGTTCAGCGATCAGAATTCGCGATAGCGCGATGGCATTCTTCGCCTTGGTGCGAAACAAACCGATTGTCCTGATATGCGCGATCAGACCCTCTTCCCCGAGCCGCACCATCATCTCCGGGGCGTCGGCGACGCGGAACAGCGCTGCCGTGGCTTTGTTGACACCCTTGTCCGTCGATTGGGCGGACAAAACGACCGCTATCAGCAACGTGAAAGGATTGGAGTAGACGAGTTCCGTTTTCGGCTCCGGCATCTGTTGCTTCAGCCGTTCAAAGAACGTCTCCCTCTCTTTTTTTGAAAATGGCTTCGCCAAGTCTGCTGCCTCGCGAAAAGTTTCCCCACGGCATTGCCTCATTTGTGTTTCTTCCGCAATCCGCGCCGCCCAGCGGGTCCCGGCCTTCTTGTCCGTTTGCCCACAAAAGCGCATCTTGAAGTCATGAGCGCGGATGATCATCCCGTTCTTTTCGAGCGGACGCTGCGGCCCAATCCGCCCATGAACATTGGCGCGCTTGTTTTTGTCGCTGCTGGCATTGCAACAATCAATTTGGGGTTCGGACTCTATTTTATCTTGCGCGGCGCATGGCCCGTGACGCCGTTCGTGGGTTTCGACGTGATCCTGCTTGCTTGGGCCTTTCACGCCAGTTTTCACGCAGCAAGATGTTACGAGCGGATTTGTCTGACGCCCACGATGCTGCGCGTCGAGCACCATCCTGTGCGCGGGCGTCCAATCCGTTTCGAGTTCAACCCCTATTGGGTGCGCGTCGATTTCCGGGAAGCCCCCGGCAGGGGACGCAGTCTCGCTCTGGCAAGCCATGGCCGGTTCGTGCAGATCGGTGCGTTCCTTGCTCCGGCCCAAAAACTTTCGGTTGCGCAGGGCCTCACGGCGGCGTTGGCAAGATCGCGACAAACCCATTTCGACTGACCGCAAGATTCGGGTCGCAAAGGGATTGCGGATAACCCATCTTCCCATGATGAACATGCACGCCATCGATCACGAGCCGGCCGAGGATTCTTCGCACTATCGCAGGATCGCCCGCGCGATCCGGTTTCTGGCGGAAAATTATCGCGATCAGCCGGCGCTCGAAGAAGCCGCCGCAGTCGCCGGCCTCTCGCCTTTTCATTTTCAACGTCTTTTCAGCCGGCATGTTGGAGTGAGCCCGAAGTCCTTCGTCGCAAACCTCACGCTCTGGCATGCCAAGACAAGACTGGTGCAGGGCGCGAGCGTGCTCGAATCCGCCCTGGACTCCGGACTTTCCGGTCCGTCGCGCCTCCATGATCTCTGCCTCAAAATCGAGGCCATGACGCCTGGAGATTATGCAAGAGGAGGACAGGGGCTGCACATCGCCTATGGGCATTGCGATTCGCCATTCGGGCGGGCGCTGCTCATGTCCACTGCGCTGGGAGTTTGCGGTCTGGCTTTTGCGGACGAAGAGGAGACGCCAGAATCACTGACCGACATGAAGTCGCGCTGGCCGCGCGCCGAATATTTTGAGGATGCGCCGCACATCGAGGCCCTTGGCGAGAAGATCTTCGCCCCCCAGCCTGGCGGCAATCTGACGCTGCATCTGATGGGCACGCGCTGGCAGATTAAGGTCTGGCAGGCTCTGCTCGCGATACCGACGGGCACGGTTGTCAGCTATCGCACGATTGCACAGCATGTCCGCAATGCCCAAGACGCCCGCGCGGTCGGGAGCGCCGTCGGAAGCAACCCCATAGCGTGGCTGATCCCGTGCCATCGCGTGCTCGCCAGCGACGGAACGCTTCACGGCTATCATTGGGGCCTGGCGCGAAAGCGCGGCATGCTGGCCGTTGAAGCAGCGCGAAAAGCGGCCTAGCAGTCTGCTGAAAAAC
>PKWC01000182.1 GCA_003131925.1 Alphaproteobacteria bacterium
GCCGGAAATGGCGCTGGAAGGCAGTCGTGACTGTGGCGAGCGAGATATCGACGTCGGGCGGCACGCCATAGCCGAACTGCATGAGCATGCCGGCGAAATCCTTTCCTCCCCCATCGTGGGGNNCCCCACGATGGGGGAGGAAAAAGGCCGATGCCAGATTCAGCGAGCTGCTGCCAGGGAAACAGCTCTCCTGGATCCATCTTGCGGGCGGGCGCTACGTCCGAGTGGCCGAGGACACGGGTCGCCGGAATGGGATGGCGCGCGAGGATGGCGTGCGCGAGTTCGATGAGCGCATCGATTTGCGCTTCGGGAAACGGGACGTAGCCGAATTCGTGCCCGGGATTGACGAGTTCGATTCCGATCGAGCGGCCGTTCACGTCCCGCTCGCCGGCCCACCATGAGACTCCGGCGTGGCGCGCGCGCCGATCCTCGTCAACATGGCGATAGATGCATCCGTCACGGTCGATCGTGTAATGCGCCGATACTTTCGCTTCGGGATCGCACAACCGGTCGAGCGCCTCTTCGGCGCTGCGCATGCCCGTATAGTGAAGAACGAGTATGTCAACGGGCGCGCCCGCCGGCCGGGGGTCGTGATTGGGCGAGGGGCGATCGACGAAATGCAGGGCCATCGTTTCGCCGCTTACTCCACGCCGACCCGGCGCTCGCGGATGATTCTATCGTACGCGCCGTTGATCGCGGCAAGTTTGTCGTTGGCCAGGCGCACGAATTCCTCGGGAACGCCGCGCGCGATGAGGCTGTCGGGATGATTTTCGCGCACGAGAAGCCGATAGGTGCGCTTGACTTCATCCTCGCTCGCGCGGCGATCGACGCCCAGGATGGTGTACGGATCGGCCTCATCCGGCCCGACATGGGAGGCGCGGATGCGGCGGAACTCGTCGGGCGCAAAGCCGAAAATATCCGAGACGCGCTCCAAGAAATGCAGCTCGGCGGGATGGAGGATGCCATCGGCCTTCGCGATCTCGAACAGGCCGTCGAGGATGTCTTCGAGCACGGCAGGGTTGTCGCGAAACAGGCGCGCGATCTGGCCCGCATAGGCCTCGTATCCGGCCGTGTCCTGCCGCGCCAGATCGAAGACGCGGCGGACATTGGCCTCTTCGGAAGGCGGCACGCGGAAGATGCGGCCGAAGGCTTCGATCTCGTCCGACGTGACGACACCGTCGGCTTTTGCCATCTTTGCGCCGAGCGCGATGATCGCAATGGTGAAGACGATGCCATGTTCGTCGCGTCCATCCGCACCCACGCCTGCTCCGCGATCGAAAAGCACATGGCCCGCGACGAAGCCCGCGAGCGCGCCGATCGGTCCGCCGCCGAGCAGAAATCCCGCGGCGGCGCCGCCCAGTTTGCCCCAGATGGACATGACCAAAACCATTAAGCCAATCTGGCCCGGATTGCGATGGAGAGAAACGGTGCGACGTTACGTGTCGCCGGCCCTCACAAACCTCGTCATGGCCGGGCCGTTGTCCCGGCCACCCAAGAAACCCGCGTCAAGACGTGAGCGCCGTGCACAGGTCGTTCCAAATGGAGCATTGGTCACGCCGATGTAAAGCGTGCCGTTATTTCTGTTACTCATCATGATAACGGCGATGAATGCGTCGGGAACCATGGCACGCGCGGTTTTCATGGGTGGCCGGGACAACGGCCCGGCCATGACGATGATATAAATTAGCGTTCTGGGACTCGTCTGTCAGAATTGAACCGCTAGCGGGATCGCGTATGACAAGAGAAGGCTGGCGTTTTTATGTCGATCGTGGCGGCACGTTCACCGATGTCGTGGCGCAGGCGCCGGACGGCCGACTCTCCAGCCTCAAGCTCTTGTCGGAGAACGACCGATACGACGATGCCGCGCTCGAAGGCATGCGCCGCTTCCTCGGCGTGCCCACCAATGCCGACATTCCTTCTACGTCGCTGGTCGAGCTTCGCGTCGGCACAACGGTCGCGACGAACGCTCTCCTGGAGCGGCGCGGCGAGCGCGTTCTGCTGGTCACGACGCGCGGCTTCAGGGACCAGCTTCGCGTCGGCTATCAGAACCGGCCGAAACTTTTTGCGCTGCGCATCGATCTCGCGCAGCCGCTGTACGAACGGGTCGTCGAGGCGGACGAGCGTGTCAGCGCCGAAGGCGAAGTTTTTCGCCCGCTCGACGAAGCCTCGCTCATGCGCAATCTCGCTTCCGCCCGCGCGGAAGGCTTCGCGGCCTGCGCCATTGTTTTCATGCATGGCTACCGTCATTCCGCGCATGAGCGGCGCGCGGCGGAGATCGCGCGAAGCCTCGGATTTATCCAGGTCTCGACCAGTCACGCGACCGTGCCGCTGATCAAATATGTCAGCCGCGGCGATACCACCGTCGCCGATGCCTATCTGTCTCCCGTTCTGGGGCGATATTCGAAGCGCATCGCCGAAAAGATCGGTGCGGGCGGCAGCGCGTCGCGGCTCTTCTTCATGACGTCGAGCGGCGGTCTTGCGGCAGCTTCTGCTTTTCATGGCAAGGATGCCGTGCTGTCCGGACCCGCAGGCGGCGTGGTCGGCATGGCCGAAACCGCGCGCGCGGCAGGCTTCGACCGCGTGATCGGCTTCGACATGGGCGGAACCTCGACGGACGTGTCGCGCTTCGACGGCATCTATGAACGCACCCAGGAATGCGAGATCTCAGGCGTGCGCCTGCGCGTGCCGATGATGGCGATCCATACGATCGCGGCGGGCGGCGGTTCGATTCTGCACTATGATGGCGCACGGTTTCGCGTCGGGCCCGATTCGGCGGGCGCCAATCCGGGACCGATGAGCTATCGGCGCGGCGGCCCGCTCACCGTGACCGACGCCAATCTGCTCGTCGGCAAGGTGCGCAAGAACCGCTTTCCCCGAATTTTCGGTGCGCAGGGAGATCAGGCGCTCGACGACGATTGCGTTCGCGCCGCATTCGAACTTCTCGCACAGGCAACGAACCGCACCCCCGAAGACGTGGCCGACGGGTTCATCTGCATCGCCGTGGAGAACATGGCGAACGCCATCAAACGGATATCGGTCGCTCGCGGTCATGACGTGCGCCGTTACGCTCTCGCCTGCTTCGGCGGCGCTGCCGGACAGCATGCCTGCCTCGTCGCCGACGCGCTCGGCATTTCGCGCATCTTCATCCATCCGTTCTCCGGCGTTCTTTCCGCATACGGCATGAGGCTCGCATCGCTCAGAACCTTCCGCCATCGTTCGATCAACGGCGTGCTCGATAACGCGCTCGCAGAACAGCTTGCGCAGAGCGCGCAGGACCTGGCGAAGGACGCGGCATGCGACGTCGAGGCGCAGGGCGGCCGCAATGTCGCGACGCAGGCCATCGCCCATATCCGCTACGTGGGCAGCGACACGACGCTGCCCATTCGACTCGGGCAAGCAGACGAGATGACGGGCCGCTTTGCGTCAACACATGCACGGCAATTCGGGTTCGGCTTCGAAAACAGGCCGCTGATCGTGGAATCGATCGAAATAGAAGCCTGGAGCCGGGAAGCGGTTGAAGACGCGCAGGAACCGCTGCCGGCAATGGCTCAACATTCCGCAATCGACCGTGAGCGGTTCTATTCGCAGCACGAATGGCGGGATTGCGATGTCGTCGATACGAGCGGCATCGCGAGCGGTGCGAAAGCGGATGGCCCGGCTCTTCTCATCGAGCCTCATCAGACGATCGTCGTCGAGCCCGGCTGGCGGGCGGAAATGAGTTCTGCGCGCGCGCTGATCCTCACGCGCACAACGTCGCGATCTGCGCGGCGGCATGCCGCTACCACTGCCGATCCCGTTCTGCTCGAGGTGATGGCCAATCTGTTCATGGCGATCGCCGAGGAAATGGGCGCCACTCTGCAGAGCACCGCATCCTCGGTGAACATCAAGGAGCGGCTCGATTTCTCCTGCGCCGTCTTCGACGCGGACGGTAACCTCGTCGCCAATGCCCCGCACATGCCCGTGCATCTCGGATCGATGGGCGATTGCGTTGCGTCGATCATCGCGCGCTACGGGACCGCAATGGTGGAGGGCGACATGTTTGCGAGCAACGCGCCCTACGATGGCGGAACTCATCTGCCTGACGTCACCGTGGTTGCTCCTGTCTTCATCGGCCGCGAGCGGCGATTCTTCGTGGCGGCGCGCGGTCATCACGCCGACATCGGGGGGATTTCTCCGGGCTCCATGCCACCCTTTTCAACTCACATCGGCGAAGAGGGAGCGCTCTTCGATGCCATCCGAATGGTCGAGGGAGGGCGGTTTGACGAGAGCGCGGTGCGCGCCGTCCTGTGCGCGGGCGAGCACCCGGCGCGCAATCCCGACCAGAACATTGCCGATCTCAAAGCGCAGGCGGCGGCTTGCACGCGGGGCATCTCCGAACTGCAGCGCGCGGCGCAGCTTTATGGCGCGGACACCATCACGGCTTACATGCGCCACATACAGGACAATGCCGAAGAGGCGGTGCGGAAGGTCATCGGCGCGCTGGCCGATGGTGCGTTCACCGTACCCATGGATGGCGGCGACGAGATCCGCGTGGCGATCACCGTCGACCGCGAACGGCGTTCCGCACGGGTCGATTTCGGCGGCACCTCTGCGCAGAGCGATACCAATCTGAATGCGCCGCGCTCGGTGACGAAGGCGGCCGTACTCTACGTATTCCGTTGCCTCGTCGGCGACGATATTCCGCTGAACGCCGGCTGCCTCAAGCCGCTCGAGATCGTCGTGCCCGAAAGCTCGCTGCTCAATCCGCGATATCCGGCAGCCGTCGCCGGCGGCAATGTGGAGACGAGCCAGGCTGTAGTCGACGCATTGTTTGGCGCGCTGGGCGTGATGGCCGCCGCGCAGGGCACCATGAACAACCTCACCTTCGGCAACGCCAATCACCAATATTACGAGACGATCTGCGGCGGCGCCGGGGCGGGCACCGATTTCGACGGCGCATCGGCCGTGCACACCCATATGACCAATTCGCGTCTGACCGACCCGGAGATTCTCGAGACGCGCTATCCGGTGTTGCTCGAGGAGTTCTCGATCCGCCGCGGTTCCGGCGGCAAGGGCCGGCATCACGGCGGCGACGGCGTATTGCGCCGCATCCGTTTCCGCGAAGACATGACGGCGGCGATCCTGTCCACGCGGCGCGAAACCGAACCCTTCGGGCTGAAGGGCGGCGACCCGGGCTTGCCGGGCGCCAACATGGTCATCCGCGCCGACGGCGAGACGATCGCGCTCAAGGGTCGCGACGAGATCGCCGTCGCACCCGGCGACCAAATCCTGATTGCCACGCCAGGCGGCGGCGGGTTCGGCAGGACTGAGTGATACTTCTGCGCGGCACGCCGAAAGATTTTAACGCAGTGGTCGCGGTGGAAGCGCGGGGGAACGCAGAGGTACTTCTGGCGCGCTACGCGCGCAAAAAAATCTCAGCGGCCACTGCGCAACCTCTGCGTCCTCCGCGTTAAGAGCTTTTTCTCGCCGTCGAGAGCACGCATCAGCCCAGCCGTTCGGCTTCGAGCGGATTGCTGACCGTCACGTCGAGGTCCTTCACCAGTCCGTTGCTCAGCGAATAGACCCAACCGTGAACGCTCAGATTCTGCCCGCGTGTCCAGGCGTCCCGCACGAACACGTCGGTTGCAACATTTTTTACCTGCCGCATGACGTTCAGTTCGCAGAGACGATTCAGGCGTTCGCGTTCGTCGAGGATGGCGTCAAATTCCTGCCGGTGCTGATCAAAGACTTCGCGAATCGGGTGCAGCCAATGATCCACAAGCCCGCGCCGCCTGCCATCGACTGCTGCGCCGACGCCGCCGCACCCGTAATGCCCGACCACGAGAATATGCTTGACCTTCAACACGTCGACGGCGAATTGCAGCACCGATAAGTAGTTTGAATCCTGGGGCGGCGCGAGATTGGCGACGTTGCGGTGAACGAATAACTCGCCCGGATCCAGACCTACGATCTCGTTGGCGGGCACGCGGCTGTCGGAACATCCGATCCACAGGTATTCGGGCGCCTGCTGGCGCTCGAGCCGATGAAAGAATTCCGTATCGGTCGCGACTTTCCGCGCCGCCCAGTCGCGGTTGTTTGCCTTCAGCTGTTCAAGCATGCTCCCTCCCAATTCGCGATTCTCCGCCGAGGAGATTTGGCGGGCGTTGCTTTGATCTTACCTCCCCCTTGCGGGGAGGTCGAAATTTGCGAGCATCGCGAGCAAATTTCGGGTGGGGGTCTGTGCTGCGCTGTTACCCCCACCCGAAAAACGCGAAGAGCGTTTTTCGACCTCCCCGCAAGGAGGAGGTTGGGTGTCTGCCGGTTTCGTTCATTTGAGCCCGACAAGCACCTTGCCTTCCGTCGAGAGGTAGTTTTTCCGGTAGTCGAAGCGCGGCGTAGCAGAGAACGCCAGCCAATAATACTTCATCTGCTCGGCCCACCAGTAACCGGGGCAAAGATCGCCCTGCCTCATCGGGCGCGCGGTGATATCGTCAATGATCGTGTAACCGAAACGCGCGCGGCTAGTCCGCTTCATGTTCTCATAGTGGATGCGCGCGAGCCGCCGATAGGGTTCGCCGCCGCCATGCACGTAAAGAGCCAGGCAGGAGTCTGCAAATTCCGGACGCAGCTCGTTGCTCGCGCGCGTGGCCTGAAACGTTCCGTAGTCGAAGCCTTCCGGAAGTACGTCGAAGCGCGCCTGCACGTCCGTCCAGGACGCGAGATAGTCGCTTGCATGGACATGATCGCCCGCCTTGGCGAGGAGGCCCGCATAGAATGAGGCCAGTTCGCTCTGGCGGCGGTCGAGCCGAGCGCCGGTTTCGAAGTCGACCTGCGCGAACCACAACCGACCATCGACGCGCTCCGCCTGGTGCTTCAGGATCGCCCCCGCGTGGACGTCGTACCAGCGCCTGAAATCCGCGTCCGCAAACAACCGCCAGCCGCCATACAGATATTCAAAATAGGAATCCGACGGCGGTCCGATGGTGGCGCGGCGGCTGAGCCATTTTCCCGTCTCCGCGTCGATCGTATCGGCGACGAGATCGATCGCCGAGCGGCGGTCGAAGCACGCCTTCGCGGCCTTCTTGGCCACATCATAATAGCGTGGGTCGCTCACCGCGCGCGAGAGCGTGCCGAACTCCGAAATATAGGTGCCGAGCTCGGCCGGGAAGGTCGTTGCGTCCCGCACCGCGCCGGTCCTGAGATTGACGAATCGATACGGAATTCCGGTTGGCGATTTCAAAAAGGCGGGAAGGAGCCGATCGGTGAGATCACGCGCCAGATCGAGAAGGTGCCTGTTTCGCGTCGCCAGCCAGCCGGAAAGAAGACCACCGACCATACGGATGTTGGTCTCGAACACCTGGACTTCGCCGTCGATATCGAAATGGAGATTTTTTTCGATCCAGCGAACGCCCGCCTCGATCTCCGCATCGAGGCCCATCAGGTAGAGCGTGTCGAGCGCCTCGACGATACTCAGACCGAGACCCGGCCCTCCCGGCAGGAAGAATTCCTCCGCGCCGCCACTGACCGNNTGATCTGATCGTGACCGAAGGCGAGCTCGACATAGTTGCGCCAGGCCCAGGCCATCTCCGCGCGAACGTCCTGCGCGAGCTTCGCCCAGTCGGCCTCCGGTGCAGGCGGAGCTTGTATCTTTGCATTGGCGGGGAGCGTCGCGAGCGCGAGAGCGCCGCTCAATCCGCGAAGAAGCGCGCGCCGCGGAACGAGGGCCAAGGGTGCGGCCGCCGGGTTCGTCACGCCGCGTCCTTGCCGCCGGGGCCGGCTGCTTTCTCCTTCAAACGCTGGGCGGCTTCCTGCACCCGGGCTGTTCCCTTGTCCGATCCGCGGTGCAGCTGATTGAGCGCGCGGTCGATCGCGCTCTTCACACTGGCCGTTGCTCCGCCCTTCCCGTATTCGCGAACGATTGCGCTCTCGAGCCGCGAGACGAGCGCATCGACCGTGTAATCGCCTTTCCCCTCGTGATTGTGGCGATCCAGCGCATCATAGAGGCCGATCGCCTCGTCGGCCTGCCGTCCCCATTCCAGAACGCGATAGAAGCGCGAGCCATGCCGGCCAGACTTGAAGAGCAGATCAAGCAGCGCCGCAATCGTCGTCGCGGGAATAAGAATGAAATTGTGCAGGTTTCCGATCAGCAACTTCAACTGCAGCACGAGCACGTCGCGGATGAACGGCCACCGTCCGTTCGGCGCGTCATCGTCCTGGGGCGGAGAGGGGGACTGTTCTGTCATGATTGCAAATGCAAGTGCTGCGGATGGAAGAGCAATACGGCATGCGGGGAACGACGCATAGAAATTTCGAATTGCACTCAATACGCCCCTGGGATCAACCGCGACGTTCGCGCGCGGTAGGCGTCGTATTTGGCGCCGAAATGGTCACGCAACAGTTTCTCCTCTGCAGCGATGCGGGCGAGAATCGGCGGGATCAGAAGGGCCGTGAGCAACAGGCCGATGCCGGAGCGGAAAGCCAGACACCAGCCCACCGAGTTGACGAGCAGTCCGAGATAGCTCGGATGCCGGATCGTGCCGTAGATTCCGTGCGTGACCAAGCTGTGGCCGGGCTGGATCGCCACCAGGCCGCTGAATCGATAGCCGAGGACGTAGACGGGCCATATGCGCAGCGCACCTCCGATCGCGAACAGGGCGACGCCAAACCAGCGCAGCGTATCGCCATCCAGCGTCGCGAGATTCATCCGGTCCGTCCACGCCGGCACAAACAGGTTCACGAGCCCGATCACCGTGAGGACCGGGATGACCCAGCGATTGCTGCGATCCTCGCGCACACCCGCGCTGATGTTCCCGCCGGCGAACAGCGCGGCGATGGAGACCGCGACGACCGCAAGCGCGAGCACGGTGAGTGCCGGATGCGAGAAGTAGGCGCGAAACCCGCCCCAGCCCAGAATTGCCAGACCAAGCGGGACCGCGGTGCCGGCGGCGATGCCGAAAACTCTTCGGGCCGAGATGGCCATGGCTGTGGTCCTGTCTGTCACCATGCGCGTTTCTACAGAATACTTGATGGAAAGGACAAACACACATGAGACCGATTGCAGCGTTTCTTCGGCTTGTGCTGGCGTTCGGAATTTGTGCAGCGACCGCTCAGCCCATTTGCGCCGCGCGGATCGAATCGAACGTGACGTTCGTGCCCGCCAAAGAGCTTCTTTCCGATATCACCAAGGCGCCCGAACAAAATCACGGCATCGCGTTGAAAAGTTACCTCAGCGCGCCCGGCTATTCCGCGACCGTCGTTCGCCGCACACGCGCCGGAAGCGCCGAGGTTCACCGGAACGTCTCCGATGTCTGGTATGTGATCGATGGTGGCGGAATTCTCGTCACAGGAGGCTCGCTGGTCGGGGCGCGTGAAACCGAACCGGGCGAACTGCGCGGGCAGAGTGTCTCGGGGGGTACGCCGCGGCGCATCGCCAGGGGCGACCTCATCGGTATCCCCGCCGGCATTCCGCACTGGGTCAGCGCCATCGACGGCGCCCAGCTCGTCTATCTCGTCGTCAAGGTCAAAGCGTCGGCACGATCGAGGTGACAGACGGAGAACATGGCGCGTGACGCACCCGATGCATGAGACCCGCAAGGCAGTATCGATCTCGACCAGTCTCGCGAGTGTCTGGAGAAGGCGGGCGGAATGCTGACGCGTTCGCCGGATGAAGCCCATAGCGCCAAAATAACGGAGCCCGAGGGGCCCCTCACCCATTTCGGAACGGTAGCGAGGACTCGGATGTTTCCCCTCTCCCATCGCCTACGCCAAGGCTTCGGCGGAACCAAGTGAGCCGCCAGACCCGCCGTACCCCCGGATCACAGTCCGGGGGGAAGGCGGGCAAGGGGAGAGGGGAGCTCCCGCGCTGATTTCCTGGTGCCGGTGCAAGACTCCGATTCCCCTCTCCCCTCGTG
>PKWC01000125.1:0-706 GCA_003131925.1 Alphaproteobacteria bacterium
GTTTTCCGCACCCATTGCCCCCACGAGGATCAAGCCGCCCCGCCTCCGGTCGGCGAGTTTCGCGCCGAAATGGTGGGTAATGTCCAGATGCGCCATCGCACTGAGTCGCAAAGTCGCCTGAAGCAACTGCCGATCAAGCTTCAAGAACTCGCTGGAATTCCCGGTGCCGGCATTGGAGACGACAAGGCCGACATCGAGATCACGCGTGGCGTCTGCAAGCACCGGAAGGAAGTCAGGTTCGGAAAGGTCGAGAGGGATGATACGGTGCTGGACACCAAACGCCTGGGTGCATTCAGCGCCGACCGTCCGCAGCAAAGGCTCTCGCCGGCCGACCAGAGCGACATGAACTCCTGACGCCGCTATCTGGCGCGCGAACTCCTTGCCGATGCCGGATGACGCACCAGTAATGACGGCCCATGGACCGAATCTTCGCTTGTCAATTCGTGCTCGCATATCTGTCTCCAATGTTTAATGTTAGTTGACTAACTTACTGCCTTGCGCGTTTTGCTCGTCCCTTCAGGCTTCGCCGTACCGGCCTACGGGCAGCCCGCCTGGCGTCTCACAAGCTTTGAATCCAACTCTTGAGGCGCTTGGTCTCCGTCGCCACAAGACCGGGGTCATGAAAGGAATGAGCCAGGATCGAAGCGCCTTGCATGGCGGAAAGCAGGTGCACGGCAAGGCCTTTGGAGTCTTTCCCCTTCCCGAG
>PKWC01000125.1:759-23388 GCA_003131925.1 Alphaproteobacteria bacterium
TCGACGATCGCCTCGCCAATCTCGTCCTTGGTCTTGAAGTAATAATAGACATTCCCCAGAGGAACCTTAGCATCGCGCGCGATGTCGGCAAGCGAGGTGGCGCCGAACCCGTTCTGGTACGCCAAACCTACTGCCGCATTAACCAGCCGCGATCGTTTATCGACATGTGTCCTGGTCACGTTTGTGCATCAGTCAGTCAGCTAACTTGATATGATGGCGATAGGCAAACCTGTCAAGCCAAATTGCGCATTGGGCCTAACCGCGCAGCAGACAGGATTCGAACTGGTCCGTTAGAGGGGCTTGGCGGCCGCGGCGGTCAGTATGATTTTTCGCCAATCGCGCCCGCCGCTGCGACAGTGGAAAATGCACCAAATGCACCCGCCACTGCGATAGTGCAAAAAGCACAAAGTCCACTATTGAGCACTTTGCGGGACAGCCGGTCGAGTGCCCCTCGTTGGGTGATTATCGTGTCGCCAGCCGAACAAACGCCATGAAACCGTGCGGATCACCGCCGTACGATGGCGCGATTGCAGATGGTACGAAATCGAACGCGTAAAGCGCGCCCAGACCCAGCTTCAGGTGTTCAGCAACGGGCCAGTCGTGAATTGCGCCGACAGTAAGCTGCTCGACGCGCTCGATCCGGCCAAAGGCGTCAAGCTCGTCGTTTTGTTCCCACTCGGCGCGGCTGAACGCCGTCCATGGACCAATCGCATATTCGCCTTCCAACAGAACACCATTCAGATTCGTGCCGTCGCTTTCCTGCTTGAGCCCCCAGGCAAGCGTCGCCGCCAGAGAGGATTCGTCGGCAAACTTTGTGACGTAGGTTGCGCTTGTCGTGGTCCGGTTCTCGTTTAGTTGTGGTTGAAGCTGTTCGGGACTGTTGAGATGGCCCCATGAAATCTGCATTGACCAATGCGAGTCGGGATTCCAGCTGGCGCGTGCGGAAGTGGAATCCAGCCGCACGGGATCGAAATCGTAACGATATTGGTCGGGCTCGCGCCCAGTGAACTGCGACAATTCCAGTTTCCAATCGTCGTGCACGAAACCACCCGTCAGCACGCCGAAAGCGATGTGCGTCGAATCCAGCCAGTGATGCGTGATCGGCGCGTCGGGAATATCCATGCCGCTTGGCCGGTGCATGAAGGCCGGCGGCCCCAGCGCCGGTTCACCTGGGTCGGCAACATAGAGGAAGATGCTATTGGCATCGTCGAGGCGATGCGTATAAGACGCAGCCAGTTCCATGAACAGATCGTGCGGGTGCTGGCGGTCGATGAGCGGCGTCACGCCGTTAGCCGTTTCACCGCTCGCCAGCAGAAGCGGATAGCCGCTTTTTCCCATAAGCGGATCGGGGCTCAGCATCGCGCGCAAATTGAAGGCGTCGCCATTGGCCAGATCGCGGCGCGCCGCACCCATCAGCATGCCTTCCGCAAACGTCTTGTCGGCGCCGCGCGGGCCGCTCTGTGTGTCGTAAACACCCGTCAGCATCAAATGACCCATCAGCATCCAGTCGCCGGCAATGCCGTGAATCGCGTTGTGGGGGGAATCATCCGGCTGCCAGCTCGTGCCTGAAGCATCGCGCGTCATAGGGTAGTTGCCGAGGATACCGGTCGCCGGCATTCCCATATCCATACTTGCCATGTTCATCCCGGACATATCGTTCGCGGCCTTCGCGTTCGGTGTCCCGGCGGATTGTGTCATTCCCGGCATGTCCGTGCCGCTCATGGAGGAATCTTTTTGCGTGCTCGGTGGGGTTTGATCATTCGCGGTCTGCGCAATGGCGGGAACCATTGCGGCAAGCAACAAGACAACGGGCAAACGCAAACGCAAACGCACAGGTGCCGCTCCTCGGCTCAGTGCGACATGTCCATATGGTCCATATCGTGATCTTTATGCGGGTGATGGTCGGCGGCGGAGGCGGTGAGTACGCGATATTGCCTGGGCGACAACGAGGGCATCTTTTGCAGGAACGCAACAATGTTCCAGATTTCCCCGTCGGTGTGCGTGACACCCCAGGCCGGCATGCCGGTCATCTTGATCCCGTGCTTGATGATCCAGAACTGTTCGCGCGGATTGCCGCGGCCGAGCGATGCGAGCACGGGCGGCTTGGGATTCATGCCAGGGCGCATCTCGTTCTCTTCCATGCCAGGCGCGAGGTGGCAGCCTGTGCACATCGCCTCGTAATGGGATGCCCCGGCGGCGATCATGCGTGGATCGCCTAGTGGCGGCACGAAAATGGAAGCCGCGCGCACTTCAACCGATCGCTCGCGGACATAACCGATGAGATCGCGCACGATAAGTGTGTGCGGCGAATCTGCCGCGACGTTATAGGCGCCAAGCATTGCAATTCCCGCCGCCAGCGCCGCTCCCAGAACGACGGTCCCCGCGCCGACAAGCATCACATCGCGACGGAATATTGTCATGCAGCGTCCTTTCGCATCGCTTTGTCTGCGGGCCACGGTTGAAAGCGTGACACGTCAACCCTATTATACCCATATGGGGTATACAAGCATCAGCAAACCAAGAAGTGCGCTCCGGGCGCGGCTCGCGCGCATCGAGGGCCAGGTTCGCGGTGTCCGCCGCATGGTCGAAGAGGATCGCTACTGCATCGACATCCTCACGCAGACCCAGGCGATAAAATCCGCGCTCAAGCGCGTCGAGGCGGAGATTCTCAAAGACCACGCCGCGCATTGCGTGGCGCACGCCATCAAGAGCGGCGATGCGAAGGACCAGACGCGCAAGTTCTCCGAGCTGGTAGAGCTTTTCAGCCGCTATGGAGCCTGAACGTGTACGGTCGCAGACGCGCGGTCCCGCAACTTATTTGAAAGTGAGCGGCCCTGTGCCCAAGCCGACTGTTTCTGCGGCGATCGTCTACACCTGCCCAATGCATCCCCAGATCAGGCGCAACGCGCCCGGCAGCTGTCCCATCTGCGGCATGACTTTAGAACCGGTCACACCGACCGGTGCTGCGCACGCGAATATGGAACTGACCCATATGACGCGCCGGTTCTGGGTTGCGCTCGCGCTCACCGTACCGGTGTTCCTGCTAGAGATGGGCTCTCACATCCCCACTCTGGGATTGCAGCGTATCGTCGCGCTACAAACGTCGATCTGGATTCAGTTTGCGCTCAGCACACCCGTCGTCCTGTGGGCCGGCTGGCCGTTCTTCCAACGCGCCTGGGCGTCGCTCGTACATCGCTCGCTAAACATGTTCTCGCTGATCGCGCTCGGAATCGGAGCGGCCTATGGCTACAGTCTCGCAGCCACCTTCTTGCCCCAGCTTTTCCCGGCTGATCTCAAGATGGAGGGCGGCACGCTCGCCGTCTACTATGAAGCAGCTTCCGTCATCACCGTGCTGGTGCTGTTAGGACAGGTCCTCGAATTGCGCGCGCGTGAGCAGACCGGCGGCGCCATTCGCGCGCTCCTGAAGCTCGCTCCCAAAATCGCACGGCGCATCCGTGGCGACGGCAACGACGAAGAAGTGCCCCTCGATCAGGTCCAGATCGGTGACAGGTTAAGGATCAGGCCCGGCGAAAGCGTGCCGGCCGATGGCGCAGTGCTCGAAGGCAGGAGCGCGGTCGATGAATCGATGATTACCGGCGAATCGATGCCGGTGCAAAAAGAAGCGCCCTCGAAGGTGATCGCCGGAACGATCAACGGAACCGGCGCGCTCGTCATGCGGGCGGAAAAGATCGGCGCCGACACGGTTCTTGCGCGCATCGTGCACATGGTTGCCGAAGCCCAGCGCAGCCGCGCGCCCATTCAGCGCTTGACCGACTCTGTGTCGGCGTGGTTCGTGCCCGCCGTCATTGCGGTTGCGCTGATCGCCTTCGCAGCCTGGATGATTTGGGGACCGGCGCCCGCCTTTGCCTACGCGCTCATAGCCTCAGTCTCGGTCCTCATCATCGCCTGCCCCTGCGCGCTCGGCTTGGCGACCCCCATGTCGATCATGGTAGGTGTCGGTCGCGGCGCAACAGAGGGAGTGCTGATCAAAAACGCCGAAGCGCTGGAGCGATTCGAGAAGATCGATACGCTTGTCATCGACAAGACGGGAACGCTGACCGAAGGCCATCCACGCGTGGTCGCGGTCGTTCCCGCTTCCGGCTTCGACGAAACGGATGTCCTGTCATTGGCGGCGAGCCTGGAGCGGTCGAGCGAACATCCCCTTGCGGCAGCTATCGTGGCTTCGGCGCGGGAGCGTCAGCTCGCGCCGCAAGACATAACCGACTTCGGCTCAATCACCGGCAAGGGCGTCACGGCAGCAATTGGCGCACGGAAGATCGCCGTTGGCAACGCGAAGCTTCTCAAGGATATCGGTGTGGATGCGTCGGCATTGAAGCCGCGCGCGGATGAATTGCGACGCGCCGGCGCAACCGCGATGTTCGTCGCCGTGGACGGTCACGCGGCGGGAATCATCGCAGTCGCCGATCCGATCAAAGCCACGACGCCGGCCGCGCTCGACAGCCTGCGCCGCGACGGCATTCGTATCGTGATGCTGTCTGGCGACAACCGCATAACGGCCCAAGCGGTAGCCGCTACGCTCGGAATTACCGAGGTGGAAGCCGAAATGCTGCCGGAGCAGAAGAATGCCATCGTTCGGCGTCTCAGGCAGGAAGGCCGCATCGTGGCGATGGCGGGCGATGGCGTGAACGACGCGCCAGCTTTGGCGGAAGCCGATATCGGTATCGCCATGGGGACGGGTACTGATGTAGCAATCGAGAGCTCCGGCGTCACACTGGTGAAGGGCGATTTGGCCGGCATCGCGCGCGCCCGGGCGCTCAGCAAAGCCACCATGCGCAACATAAGGCAGAACCTTGTGCTCGCGTTCGTTTACAACGCGCTCGGCATTCCGGTAGCGGCTGGCGTTCTCTATCCCGCGTTTGGATTGCTTCTCAGCCCGGTCGTGGCCGCGGCTGCGATGAGCCTCAGCTCCGTGTCGGTGATCGCAAATTCCCTTCGGCTGCGCGGACACAGCCCGTGACCTTCATAGACCGTGGTGGCCATCCGAGTAGCGCCGTGAGTACAACGAAGTGAGACTCCCCCGGCCCAAGACGGGCGGAAGCCCAAGGGCACTTGGGAGCATCTTGGGAGTAAGCGACCGTAACTCATTGAAACTGATGGTCCGCGAACTGCACCATGTTGTCGCCAAGTGTCGGGATTTGCTACGGTTTTCGTCGAGTGCGGTGCGTTGACATCGTAGCACTTACGCGCCACGGCGAACCAACGGCAGCTCGAAATGGATCTCCTCCCTGCGCAATGCGCTTCGTCCGCTCAATCCTCGACCAATCCGCGCTTCCAAGCCGGCGCGATTTCGCCTTCTAGCCGAACCACCATGTTCACGGATCGCGTGCAGGCGGGCTAAGCGCGGGCACGATGCCACCGTCTCGATCCGGTTAATTGGGTGAATCTCCCACGCCGTTGNNCGCCTGGGCGGGCAGTATTCTCGGACCGCCCTCGGTGCTCTGTCCGGAAGGAAAAAACGTTTTTTCCTAAGGACCGCGGCTCGCGTTCGCCGGAACAATGTTTCCGTCCGGATCGCGGTTTATCCACTCGTTGTATGGATCGATGCCGGCAAATTTCGGCGCGACGGATGTGACCAGATGGATCGTCTGCGTGCCTGAGACAATTCGCGCCAGGTGCAGCGATAGTATTTTGTCGTCACCGAAATCAGCGTCGCCGGGTTTTGCGAGAAAAACACCGATAGGCACCGTCTCGTCCATCCTCGTTTCCTTCTGCGCGCCCCTTCCGTTGGCGTAGTACTTGCGCGCATCGACGGTCACCGCGACGTTGTATCGCCCATCAGGCCTTTCGCGCCATATCGCGCTCTTGGCGCTCAAATCGTAGAGCGTGATTCTATCGAACAGGTCTGTGATCAGCGCGTCGTATTTCGGCCCCGCTTCCTCGCGCAGAATCTTCAGGAAGTCGGTTGCTGCAGGGAAGGGCGGCCCCTTGAACGCATAGATATGGAGCATGCGGCGCATGGCGCGAGCGATGACGTCTTCTCCGGCCGTGTCTTTCAGGCGGTACATGGCGACGGCGCCCTTGCGGTAATGGATGTAGGGCTGGTCCTCCACACGGTCTAACGGAAGCTCCTCGATCTGCTCGTTGCCGCGGCCGCTTAGATAACGGTCGAGCTCTTCCTTGAGAAAGTTGCGCACATGCGCGGGGCCGTAGAGATGCTCCATCACCAGCATCGCGGAGTATTGCGCGAAGGTCTCCGTCAACATGTTCATCCCCTGCATGTTGGCCGGCGCCAGCTGATGGCCCCACCATTGATGTGCCAGTTCATGAGCCGCCACCAGTGTCACAACATCGACCTTGCCGGGATCGGCGCCGATAGCGCGGTCGTCCTGGATGAAGCCGAAATTTTCCGACCAGGGAACCGTGTTGGCGTAGGACTCCGCGAAATCGGCATAACCGGGGAATTCAAGAAAGCTCGTCTGGTGGAACTGGTAGGGTCCGAACTCCTTCGTATAGACGTCGAATGCCGCCTTTATCGCCGTTATCATCCGCTCGATCTCGTATGGATGGTGGGGATCGTAATACACGGCGAGATCGACGTCGTGCCACTTGTCGCGCTTTATGGCGTAGGCCGCAGACTGAACCGAAAAGTAGTACATGATGGGTGCGTCCGATTTGAATCGTGCGATGCGGCGGCCGTGGCGCACCACCTCCGACACACAATAGCCGGGCGCGACGGATATCTGGTCGGCGACGGTCGAGACNNTCGAGACCGTGATGTCGGTGTTGACCCAGTCGGTACCATTCGCGTTGTAGGATTTGGCGCGCGCGGACACGTCCTCAAGCTTCGGCGGCCGCAGTTCTGAAGGAAGTCCATAACGGCGACGCTTCACAGGATCGGACAGCAATCCATAAACGTCCATACCGATGTTCGGCAGGATTTGCCGGTCGTCGACATAGGTACCGTTGTCGACGATACGGGTCATATTTTCGCTGTTTTTGAAACCTTTCTGCTCCCAGATTGAGCGGAATGAAATCGTACGGATATCGCCGGGCTGCATCGGCCTGTCGAAGGCATAGATCACATAGTTGAATCGGTCGAAGCGCTGCTTGATATGCGCGCCTTCGACGGCCAGATGGTCCACCTCCAGGTCACGCGCCCAGCGCAGGTGAATCTGATCAAGCGACTTTCCCGTCCTGTTTCTGATCGTGAAACGGCCGGTCGTGACGACCCGGGGATCGTGCGGATAGATCGCGACGTTGATTGCGACAGAGATAACGCTAGGCATCGGCAGCGTGTGGAACGTGTAAAGCATTCTCTCGTAATCGGCAGTCCACGCGTCCTGCTCGGTGCCGGTGCGGTATTCATTGAGAATATTCGTGTTGTAAGAGATATAGGCTCCGCTGGTAGCCCAGATAGTCACTCCGAACGCGAGGACGAGCCCTGCTGTACCGGCAAATCGACGCCGCAGGCGCGCGAGCCTTGGCTGCAATCGCATCTCTGCGCCGCGGCGCCACAATGCGTAAGCGAGCACCGCGAGCACGAGCGCAAACGCGCTCCAATAGACTCCGAACCAGGCGCGCGCGATCCAGAACCTGCCCTGTCCGTTCATATCCGAGAGCGGCACCGGCGGCGAGGTCCCATAGAGATAGAGGTGATGTTCAAATCCGACGCCGGGAAGTACGAGAAGCGCGATCAGGATCAGCGCCATGACACCCCAGCCCACGAATTTATGCGGCGACACGGTCTGGACGAAAATCGCCAGCGCGGCGAGTTGAACGGCGGAAATCGCATTGGGAACGAGATACCAGGCGAAGTAGTGCAGCCACTCAAAATTCGTGTAGCCCTTGAACGCCTGCACTCCGGTTGCGGCCAGGATCGAGACGGCGTACAGCGCGATCAATACCAGTGTGATCGCTGCGATCTTGGGCACCAAGAATGCCCAGTCCGGCACCGGGCAGGCGCCGAAGATTTCATGCGTGCGCCGCTCGCGCTCGCGCCAGACGAGCTCTCCCGCGTAGTAGATCGCCACGATCGTCGGGATGATCCCGAACTCGAGATTGAGCGTTTGGATCATCAGATTGGTAACGGGAAGAACCGTGAAGTAGGCGCGATCCGTCGCGGTTGCGAGGCTGGCCAAAGCATTGAGCAAGCCGAGCAGGAGAAGGACGAAGAACGCCGGACTCCTGAAGACCAAAGCCATCTCCAGGCGCGTCCATCGCCAGCCCATGACCATGAGGCTTGCACGATCGAAATGCGGCGCCGGCAGTGCATCCGCCGGGACTCGTGGAGCCCGACCCTCCTTCGATTCGGGTCGGGGCCTGCGTGCGCCGCGCGATTCGAAGCGATAGGAAAAGTAGGCGAGCGTAAGAACCGCAAAGCTCGCGCAGAACCAGATCGCGCGATTGGCAAGAATGACTCCGCCTAAAGGCGGCAGCATTGTGTCGCGGTCGGCGGTCGTCCAATATCTTGTCGCGTCCTGCACGGCGCCGATGCCGAACGGCTCGAGCAAACCGACGAGGTGATCGTATTGCGGCTTCTGAAACAAATTGGTCAGAACGAAGTAGCCGATGAGGAACGCCACCGCGCCGACGTAGGTGGCCATCATGGAGCGGGTAGCTGTAGCAAGTGCGAAGAAAGAAGCGGCCAGAATGAAGAGTGTCGGCACGACGACGACAAAATAAGCGTAGAAATAATCCCCCGCGCGGAAAGGACCGAGCTTCGCGGCATCGCCTCCGGGCATGAACGTGCCGGCGAGGATGCCGAATGGAATCGCGAGCGCCAGGAATGCGGCCGCCGCGAACGCACCGGAGAAGCGCCCCATCAGGTAGTCGAATTTGGTGATGGAGGTGGCGTGGATAAGCGGCCCGAAGCCGGTGTTATCGTCACGTACGACGATGTCGGCGACGAAGGCCGCGATTGCGAAGATGAAGAAGACATCCATGATCCCCACAAGCTGGAGTACCGCAACGGGTGCGTTCACGTGCATCGGACCGCGGGAACCGAGCTGGACCTGGGGGATTGTCGTGGCGGCGAATGTGAGCGCAAAAAAAGCGAAGGCCGCCACCCAGAACACGGGCGAGCGCAGCTGATAGCGAAATTCGAACCCGGCGATTTTCCGCAACATCAGGTAGCTCGGAGCGCCTGGACCAGCGTCGCGAAATAGACGTCTTCCAGGGCCGCCTCGGCCGAAGAAAAGCCGTTGCCGGGATCGGAATCCGACAGGATGTGAATGACGGTGACGCCTCCCATCAGTCGCGACGAGATGATCGTGAATTTGCTGCGATAGTCCTCGAGTTTACCCTTGCCGATAGCCTTGCTCCAGATACGCCCCTTGAGTGCAGCCGTGAGATCGGCCGGAGCACNNGAGCCGACGATCCGTCCTTCGGCAATGATCGCCATACGAGGGCAGAGATCGGCAATGTCGTCGACGATATGCGTGGAGAGGATGACGACGATCTGTTCGCCTACATCCGAGAGCAGATTGAGGAAACGATTGCGCTCTTCCGGATCAAGACCCGCCGTCGGTTCGTCGACGATCAAAAGCGACGGACGGCCGATTAGTGCTTGCGCGATGCCGAAGCGCTGGCGCATTCCGCCAGAGAACCCGGCAATGGCCTTCCCGCGCACGTTCCAGAGATTGACCTGATTGAGCAGCGCCTCAACCGTTTCGCGCCGCTCGCTTCGGCTCGTCACGCCCTTGAGGACCGCCATGTGCTCCAGCATGTCGTAGGCGCTGACGCGGGGATAGACACCGAAATCCTGCGGGAGATAGCCCAGCACCCGGCGCAGGCGTTCGAGCTCGCTGATGACGTCGATGTCGCCGAAGCGGATCGTGCCATCGGTGGGCGTCTGGAGCGTCGCTATGGACCGCATAAGGGTCGACTTGCCCGCGCCGTTCGGACCCAGCAGGCCGAACATGCCGACCGGTACGTCCAGGTCGAGGGAGTTCAGCGCACGCACGCCCCCTGGATAGACATGACTCAGGTTCCGGATGGAAAGCATGACATGCAGGACATGTTCTTTGCGTGCGGTTTAGTTAATCCGGGCAGGCGACAGCGGTATAGAACGATTGTGCGCAATGACGTTGAGCCACGCGTTGGGCGTCAATCCAAACGCCTTCCTGAAATGCCGGACGAAATGGCTCTGATCCGAGAAGCCGTTGGCAGCGGCGGCGTCGGCGCTCGCATGGCCTTCCAACATCATGCGGCGCGCCTGATCCAGTCGGCGCAGGATCAGGTACCGGTGCGGACTGGTGCCGAACGTTGCACGAAAATCCCTCGACAATTGCCATCGGTCATGATGCGTGACGCGTTCCAACTCATTGAGCGAGAAGCTCCGCGCAAGATGGGATTCAATGTAGGCACGCGCGCGCAGGGCCGCTCCGTGGTTTACAATCTTTCCCGACATGGACGCGCCCGAAACGGCCAACAGCGCGATGGCCAGATCGTAGAGCGCGTCCTGGTACGCAAGCCCGGTCAGCGGCCGGTCATAGTCTTCCAGCAGCGCGCAAATCGCGCGGGCAAGGCGAGGGTCATTGGAGACGGCGCCCTGTACAAACGGCAACGGTCTTCCGCCCAGAACGCCCTGAATGTCGGCGGGTGCGATATAGGCCGTACGATACCGAAAAGGGGCGTCATCACCGGCACGCCCGTCGTGGAGCTCATCGGGATGCAAGACGACAAGCTGGCCTGGCAGGGAATATCGCGTGACGCCTCGGTAGTCGAAGCTCTGCACACCCTTAAGGGTTATTCCTATGGCGTATGTATCGTGCCGATGCGGGGCATAGGCCACACCCGAAAAGCAGGCTTCGATACGGTCGACATCACCAGGCGCTCGAACAAGCCAGCCTTTGTTTCCAGCAGCTAATCTCACCGCGCGCGTTCTGCTTTGTTGGCAACGGTCAACCTATGTCCTCGTCTCTGACCATCGCGGGAATATCACCACATCCTATCGAAAAGGATGCGCCGTGTCTCAAGCAAAGCATGTTGGCGCGGAACGCCCTCGAAATTCAGTTTGCGAATCAAAGCCTTGCGATGCGTCAATCTGGGGAAAGAACATGGCGCGGGCCAACTCGGGGGCCGCACAATCGTTCTATACCGACTGAGGGCTGCGGCCCACATTAGCCGTATGTCTTCACAAACCATCTATGCGGCAGAACCGGCGAAGGGTTGGCTGCCTTGGGGCGCTCTCGTTCCCTTCCTCGGCATCGCGTTCGTTGCGATGACCGTAGTCAGCTTAACCGCCGTGCTGGAGCAACGGAACGCGCGAACCGGCTGGCGCCGAACTGCTCGGCGGCACGAAATGGATTTCCCGGATGAATATACGTGGCGACCCAAGAGCAGGCAGCACAGCCGTCAGTTGACCCCATCGCGCCGCTACTGCGCCGCCTTCGCATTGATTGGGCAAGCAACACACAGGCAGCTTGCTTTTTTTTGCTTCACGCAGGATCGCTGGGTCTTTGCTGGGGGAATAAATTCATAGCCCAACACGTCAATTAAAGGTCGGTCATCATAAGCGGGCTCACCTCGTACCATGTGAGTCGGAGCGGGCATGTCGTGCATGAACCCCTGAGAGAGAGAGCCATGCGATCAAATCTCATGAGTATCGTGGTCAGAATCCTGGCGGTCGCCATGGCTCTTGGTGCCGTGATTGCCGCGCCTGCCGCAGGCGCGCCGAAACTCACCACGCTGCATCGCTTCACCGGCGGCAAGGATGGCGGAAACCCGCATGGCGGCCTTCTTCTCGAAGGGCGCGCGCTGTACGGCACGACCGAGACGGGCGGCGCCTCAGGGGCCGGCATCGTGTTCAAGATCGATCCGAGCACCGGCGGCGAAACGGTTCTCTATAGTTTCACCGGCGGTGCCGATGGCGGAACACCCACCGCCGGGCTGATCTATCATGACGGCACGTTCTACGGCACCACTTCGGCCGGCGGCACGTCGGGCGTCGGCACCGTGTTCGCGGTCAATGCCGCCACGGGCGCCGAGACGGTTCTGCACAGCTTCACGGGCTTCGCCGACGGGGATGTGCCCTTTGGCGGGCTGCTCTACCAGGGCGGCACGCTCTACGGAACGACGGAGTTTGGCGGAACCGACGGTTCGGGCACCGTATTCACGGTCGATCCCGTGACGGGCGCGGAGTCCGTGCTCTTCGTTTTCGGGCTCTATAGAGGCGATGGAAACATGCCTATGTCCGGACTGATTTACCAGGACGGCGTCCTCTATGGCACCACGCTCAATGGCGGATTTTCACCCGGAACGGGCCAGCTCACCGACAACGGAACGGTGTTCGCGGTGAATGCGAAGTCGGGAGCCGAGACGATCCTGTACAGCTTCGACGAGAACGGCGGGGAGGATGGGTTGAACCCCTGGGCCGGGGTGATCTTCCGCGACGGCGCCCTCTACGGAACCACCTATTACGCCACAAATTACGAGGGCAACATTCATTACGGAACAGTCTTCAGGCTCGATCCCGCCACGGGAGTTGAAACGATCCTTTATGCCTTCAACGGGGGCGCCGATGGAGGATTTCCATTCGCGGGCGTTCTTTCCCATGGCGGCGATCTTTATGGAATCGGAAGCTTTTCCGGCCGGGGAAACTGTAGCGGCAGCGGCTGCGGCGTGGTCTTCAAGGTCGACCCCGCTACGCGAGTCGAGACAGTGCTACACAGTTTCACCGGCAATGGCGATGGGGGAAACCCGGAAGCGGGACTGATCTACAACGACGGCGCGTTTTACGGCACAACATTCGACGGGGGAAAATCGGGGTTTGGTACGGTTTTCAAGCTCGTGCCGTGACGGGCGAGATGGGTCGATGCCCGAGGGCAGTTGGGAGTATCTTGGGAGTAAGCGACCGTAAGCCATTGAAAGTGATGGTCCGCGAACTGCACTCTGTTGTCGCCAAGTGCCGTGATTTGCTACGTTTTTCGTCGAGTGCGGTGCGTTGACATCGTAGGGGTCACAGGTTCGATCCCTGTCGCGCCCACCATCTTTATTCCACTGACTGCAAAGGGAATATCTCGCCGCCCCACTGGGCGCTCACGATCTCCCAATTGAGCATGTCGCCCGTGTCGGGAGCGGATTTGAGATAAGCCAGAGCACACGAAGCGGGAACGACGATTTGTAAATTCCCAGCATGCCTACAATCCACAGTGAGAAGGTGCCGGAAGAGAGATGGTCATGGTCACGAAGGGACTGAAGCGAGCGTAAAGTGATGCGGAGGCCGTCAGCTCGCGAACGCAGCTGCGCCGCTATTTTGGAACCCAGCGCCTGCCCAGTACGCTTTCAGACCGTCCATGACTTCCTGTGGCGTTTCAAGCCTGCACAGGTGCGAGCGCGCGGCACGGCGCGCGATATCGGAGATCCATGCAGAGCTTTCGAGATACCAGCCAAGATGCTTGCGAAACACGCGCAGCCCAAGAGCGACGCCGTAGAAGCGCAGGCTATCCTCGAAATGCTCGAGCGCGATCAGCAACCGTTCCATGGGCCCAGGCTCCAGTAACGGCAGTTGCGTTTGCAGTGCGCGGTCGATGGCCGGTGCAATCCACGGCCGTCCGCAACAGGCACGGCCGATCATGACGGCGTCCGCGCCGGATTCCGCGAGCGCTAATCTTGCCGTGCTGGCATCGACGATGTCGCCATTGACGATCACCGGTACCGTCACTGCCGCTTTAACGGCCGCCACTGCCCGCCAATCCGCTTTTCCTTTATAGAACTGCTGCCGCGTTCGGCCATGAACGGTAATCGCCTTGACGCCGGCGCGTTCGGCGCGCGCGGCAAGCTCAGGCGCATTCATGGTGGCGCAGTCCCAGCCCAGACGCATTTTCAGCGTCACCGGCCGGGAGGTCGCGTTGATGGCGGCTGCAATCAGACGCTCTGCCAAATCCAGATCGCGCATCAAGGCGGAGCCGCACAGCGCACCTGTCACTTCCTTGGCGGGGCAACCCATATTGAGATCGATGATGTGCGCACCCGCGGCTTCAGCCATCGCCGCGCTCTGCGCGATCCAGCGGACATCGCGTCCGACAAGCTGGATAACCATCAGCGGAAGGCCGTCACCCACGGCAGCCCGGCGCACGACGTCGGGCCGGCCTCGCGCAAACGCATCGCAAGCCACCATTTCCGTCGCGACATAGGCGGCGCCCAGCCGGGAGGCCGCGCGCCGATATGGCAGATCGGAGATTCCGGTCATGGGCGCGGTCAGCACGCGACCGCGTACGCCAACATCGCCGATCACAATGTGTGCGGGGGAGAGATCCTGCAACGGTTTCTTGTCGGGTAGCATCTGCGTCACGCTGCGCCTTCGATTTCGCTGCGAAGTATTTTCAGTGCGATCCAGCGGTCCTCACGCTCTGTCAACAATTTCTGGGCTTCGGCCAATTGCACTGTCAATGCCGAAAAGCGCGAAGGCTGTCGCAGGAACAGGCCGTTGTCCGAGAGGTCGTTCTGAAGACTCGCGATTTCGCTTTCAAATTGGGCAATCTGTGCCGGCAATTCCTTGAGGGCGTGCTTGTCCTTGAAGCTAAGCCGGCGCCTTATGGTCATAGTTGACACCGCGGAGGGATGTTCTATCGTGCGGCATTGCGGTTTCCGCACCGGTTTCGCCGTCATACCTTCGCCGCGCTGGGCGATCATGTCGCTGTAGCCGCCGGCATATTCCACGAACCGTCCTTCCCCTTCGTACATAAGTATCGTGGCCACGGTGCGATCCAGAAAATCGCGATCGTGGCTGACGATCACAATTGTGCCCGGATAGTCTGCGATCATCTCTTGCAGGAGATCGAGCGTTTCGAGATCGAGATCGTTGGTCGGTTCATCCAACACCAGAAGATTGGATGGCGTCGCCAGAGCGCGTGCCAGCTGCAGCCGCGCACGCTCGCCGCCCGAGAGTACCCGCATTGGCGTCCGCGCCTGCTCCGGTGTGAACAGAAAATCTTTCATATAGCTGACAACATGGCGCGATCGGCCGGAGATCGTTACCGTATTGCCCTGGCCTTCGGTCATCACCTCTGCGACCGTCGCATCAGGAAGCAATTCGCGTCGGTCCTGATCCAGCGCGGCGATATTCACATTGGCGCCGATTCTGATTATGCCGCTATCCGGTGCAAGTCTTCCCGTGAGAAGATTTACCAGCGTTGTTTTGCCGGCGCCGTTCGGGCCGACGATGCCAACTCTATCCCCCCGCAAGATGCGAACCGAAAAATCGCGCACGATGCACCGGCCGTTATAGGCTTTCGAAGCCTGTTTCGCTTCGAGCACCAGCGTGCCAGAGACATCGCCTTCGCTGGCTTTTAGCCTGACGTCGCCGGTTGCTTGACGTTGCTCCCGCCTTTGTTGCCGCAATTGTTCCAGACCGGCCAAGCGGCCCTGATTTCTCTTGCGACGCCCGCTTACGCCGTGACGCACCCAATCAAGTTCTGCCGCGATTTTACGATCGAGCTTATGACGTTCGATTTCCTCCTGTTCCAGCAATTCGTCGCGGCATGCTTCAAATTTCGAGAAGCCCCAATCAAACCGCCGTGTTTTCCCGCGATCCAGCCACAGCGTGCCAGTCGAGAGCTGTGTCAAAAAACGCCGGTCATGGCTTATCAGCACAAGTGCGGAGCGCATCGTGGCCAACTCGTTTTCCAGCCATTCGATCGCCGGCAAGTCCAGGTGATTGGTTGGCTCGTCGAGCAAGAGTATATCCGGAGACGGCGCCAGCACCCGAACCAGCGCCGCGCGGCGCGCCTCGCCGCCGGATATCTGCGCGACATTCTCGTCGCCCGTCAGCCCAAGCGCGTTCAGTAGATAGGTAACCCGATGAGCATCGTCGCTCGGACCGAGGCCCGCGCGCGCGTAATCACCTGCCGTCGCGTATCCGGAAAAATCCGGTTCCTGCGGCAGATAGCGGATCGTGATTCCCCGCTGTGCGAACCGCTCGCCGGAGTCTGGCTCTATCAACCCGGCAGCGAGCTTCAGCAGGGTTGATTTACCCGAGCCGTTTCGCCCAACCAGACATAGACGTTCGCTTTCTTCGACGTGAAGCTCCGCTCCATCCAGAAGTGGCGTGCCGCCATAACTGAGGCGAATATCCTGAAGGGTCAGAAGCGGCGCCATGTCGTTGCCTTAGCATTGTCAGTCACAATTGGCGCGCCCGAATTCGTGGGATCGGCGCACTCACAAGGCGTCAGACACCGCTTTTCGGTTATCGCGATTGCGTCATATCGAGAATTGCGACGAGAACCAGTGCGATGATAATCGAGATGGAAGTCTCGCTCACGCCAGCCGATGATTTTGGACAGAGAGGAGCCTCACGATGACCATCACCATTACCGCCTTTGAACGGTCGCCCGATGGCGGCAGGGGACTGGCGCGTGATACGCGCGTTCGCTGGGCGCTTGAAGAAGTGGGCCAACCCTACGAGGTTCGCCTTGTTTCATTCCGTGCGATGAAGGAACCCGCGCATCGGGCGCTTCATCCTTTCGGCCAGATTCCGACCTATGAGGAAGGCGATCTCGCTCTGTTCGAGACAGGGTCGATCGTGTTCCATATCGCCGAGCGCCATGCGGGCCTGCTGCCGGACGATGCCGATGCCCGGGCGCGCGCGATCACATGGATGTTTGCCGCGCTCAACACGGTGGAGCCGGCGATCCTTGAACTCGCAACCGCCAGGCTTCTGGAGGGCGATAAGCCCTGGAGTAAGGAGCGCCTGCCTCTGGTCGAGGATCGCGTCCGCGACCGGTTGAAGCAACTTTCCGCTCGCCTTGGCAGTGCCGACTGGCTCGATGGTGGGTTCAGCGCGGGCGACCTGATGATGGTGTCGGTGCTGCTCAGGCTGAAATTATCGGGCATTCTGGACGAATATCCGAACCTCGCGGCCTATGTCGCCCGCGGCGAAGCGCGGGCCGCCTACAAGCGGGCCTTCGCCGCTCAATTGGCGGTTAACACCCGCTAGCCATCGACCGGCTGATTGAGGTCCGTCCTGGGCTCTAAGTCGCCATCCGAGTTTTTCGCTCAGTTTATGGGTCCTGACCCGAGATCACTTCATGTAGATGGATGGCCAATGGTACTTCAAGCAACGAAAGTTGATGGTCGACTGGATCGACAACCGCTTCCTGGGCGCTGGCTAGCGCGGCACCCGCGCTTGGAATTGGCGTCCTGCCTTCAGCACCTATAATATCACTCAGAAGAATGAAGGCGTTTCCTCATGGTGAGGCCGTCGAAGCATGATATCCGGCACGCGGAACGCGACGAAGACTTCGCCCGCGTCTTTCCGATCATGCGCGTGCTGCGGCCGCAGCTCGCGAGCGCCGAAGAATTTCTGTCGCGCGTCCGCCGCCAGCAAGAGCAATCGGGGTGGCGGCTGATCTATGTCGAGGATGACGACGCACCGGTTGCCTGCGCGGGGTTCCGCATTTCCGAATGGCTCGCATGGGGCAACGCGCTCTATGTCGACGATCTCGTCGCGCTCGAGAGCCATCGCGGGAAGGGATTTGCCGAAGCTCTGATGCGCTGGATGCTGGAGCACGCAAAGGCGGAAGGCTGCGCGCAATTCCATCTCGACAGCGGCACCCAGCGCCTGCCCGCCCACAGATTCTATCACCGGCTCGGGCTCGCCATCACCAGCTTCCATTTCGCGCGAGTGTTGTGAAGCAAAAAGATTCAACGCAGAGGGCGCAGAGGATGCGCAGGGGACGCGGAGGAAAGTACTTTTGCGCGCTTCGCGCGCGATTTTTCTCGGCGACCTCAGCGCAGCCTTCGCGTCCTCTGCGTTAAATCTTCTCCTGTTCTTCGATGCCGGTCCGCAGGCTCAACGTTGCGGGGGTGTTCGCATGGGGACCCAACGTCAACGCGGCCCGGGAGCCTGTTTGAACAAGCCCCGTCTGGCGGGGCCGATTGTCTCACGTGAAACAATTCCGCCTCTGCGAGTGAGCGTCATTGTCCCTCAGACCGCGCGCGTCTCGCGCGTACCCAGGCGCGAGCGGATACGCCCGCGGTCCCAGGAGGTTGCGTGCTCTCGTGGTCTGTTCCGGCCTGTTTCCCGTCTGCTTTGCGCCTGTTGCGGGACAATAATTCATTTTGCGGATGGCATTGATCTGCAACGACATTCGGCGGTATGGGCGCGGAATGTTCCGCGTTTGCGCGAGTCACCCCTGTATTTCGCCTGATAAACAGGAGAGTGCCCGCCGGGACTCACAGGAATCGATGGCGCATGCCCGCGCTTTGGACGGACGGGCGGCGTAGAGTGGGGCCATGCGATATGGCGAGGGCCTGCTCGAAGAAATCCTGCGGCGGACGGATCTCGTCCAGCTGGTCGGTCGGCGCGTCAAGCTGGAGCGCAGGGGCCGAATCTTCTGGGGGCTGTGTCCGTTCCACAAGGAGAAATCGCCCTCGTTCAAGGTGGAGAACGAGCGGCGCAACTACAAATGCTTCGGCTGCGGCCTGGGCGGCGACGCGTTTCGCTGGCTGACTGAGACCGAGGGTCTGTCTTTTCCGGAAGCGGTGCAGCGGCTGGCGGGCGAAGCCGGCGTCGATCTGCCCCAATGGACGCACGAGGACGAAGCGCGCGAACAGCAGAAGAAGTCGCTCTACGAGATTGTCGAATCCGCATGCGCGTGGTTCGAGAAGCAGCTGCGATTATCGGCCGGCTCCGGGGCGCGCGCCTATCTCGCGTCGCGCGGACTGGACGAAGAGTCCTGGCAACGATTCCGTCTTGGCTATGCGCCCACGGGACGCGCTGCGCTGATTGAGCATCTGAAAGGCCAGCGCGTCGCGGTCGACGACATCGTGGCGGCAGGTCTCGCGCGCACCGGCGACGGCGAAAGCGGGCCGCGCGATTTTTTCTTCGACCGGGTGATGTTTCCCATCGCCGATGCGCGCGGGCGCATCGTGGCCTTCGGCGCGCGCGCGCTGGCCAGCGATGCAAAACCCAAATACATCAACACCGGCGAAACCTCTCTCTTTTCCAAGGGTCAGCTTCTCTACAATTTTGCCACTGCGCGAAGCGCGGCGCTCAAATCGGGCACAATCCTGGTGGCGGAAGGCTACATGGATGTGATCGCTCTGGTGCGCGCGGGGTTCGAGGCTGCGGTGGCGCCACTCGGCACTGCGCTCACCCAGGACCAGCTCGCGCTTCTCTGGCGCACGGCGCCGGAACCGATCCTATCCTTCGACGGCGACGAGGCCGGATTGCGCGCCGCGCGCCGCGCTGCCGAGATGGCGATGCCGCTGCTGAAGCCGGGCATGTCGCTGCGCTTTGCGCTTCTTCCCACGGGCGAGGATCCCGACAGCCTGATCCGCACTCAAGGTGCAGGTGCGATGACGGCGCTGATCGAAAACGCCACGCCGCTGGTGGATATGATCTGGAGAACCGAAACGGAGGGGCGCGATTTCGACACGCCAGAAAGAAAAGCCGCGCTGATTGCGCGATTCAACGAGCGGCTGGTTCCGATCGCGTCCACCGATGTCAGGCGTTTCTACCTGGACACGCTCGCCGAAAAACTGTCGGGGCGGCTGGGGCTGAAAGCCTATGTCTATAATGACCGGCTTCATGCGTCAGGATCATCACGGAAGAAGCCCGGCAAGGACGCGTGGAAAGCAGCGCGGGCACCATCGCAGCGGGGCTTCGAATCCGTTTCGTCAGCCCTGAAGAGCAGCAGGCTGATCGCGCCAAGTGCGGGAAAGGCGGGGGATGCGAACGGGGACATCCTTGCGTCGGGCATTCGCATCGCCCGGGCGCCTCCGCCGATTGCGCCGCGCCGGGGTGCTGTAGACGGTTGCGCGGCTGGACCGGCTCCCAATGCCCAAATCCTGCGGGTCAAGGAGAGTGAGGTCTTCGAATTGTTGCTCGAAGCGCCGGAAATCCTCGAACGCTGCCATGAGGTTCTTGCTTCGCTGCCCCTCTCGGATCGCTCGCTTGACAGCTTGCGGCACGAACTCCTAAACCTCGCCGCTTCCGGCTTCAGGCTTGAAACTGGAAGCTTGGAGGACCATCTCGTTCGCGCAGGCATGGCCGCGCTCGTCGAGCGTCTGAAGACGCGGCGGGCGGGCAATTCCGTTGAATCGGACTCCGTTGGATCGGACCGGGCGCGACAAGGTGCAGAGCGGGGAGGCGCCGATGCCGACGAAATCGAGGTCCGATGGCTGCGCGCCGCGGCCCAATTGCGGGAAATGGCGCAAACCGGTCCCGAACGGAAGCAGGCCTTGGAGCGTTTCAAATCCGAGGCAAGCGAGGAAAGCTGGCTGGATTGGTGCCGGCTTCAGTCCTCGGGCGTGCTTCCAAGCGAATAGCGCTCAATAGGTCTTCAGACCTCGGGCAAGTGATCGATGAACGATGCCGCCGGCGAGGCGGCGCAGCGACGAATGACGGCATGGCGACGAAGCGAACAGCCCACATCAGAAAACCGGCCAGGAAAGCGGCAAGGCGCACGCCCGTGACAGCAAAGTCCGCGAAGGCCTCCCACGCCAAGGCCGTGGCCATGCGCAAAGCCGTGCCCAAGGTTTCGGCAAAATCAGTCAAGCCGGCGAAACCGCCGGCGCCGCCGCATCCCAAACCGAAACCCGAGCAAAAGCCGGGCAAGATGCAGCTCAAGGTCACCGCGGTTTCCGACGAAAAGAAAAAGCTCGCCACGATCCCCGAGCAAAAGAAAAAACTCGTCACGATCCCCGAGGAAAAAAGAATTGTGCCGCCGGCGAGCGTCCGCATTGAGGGCACAAAGGTTTTGGCACAGCAAAAGCCCGGCGTGAAAGCGTCGGGGGAGACGACCGAGGCCGCCGCGACGCGCGAAGATGCGGATTCCCCGCTTCTCGATATGTCGGACGTCGCGGTGCGCAAAATGGTCACGCGCGCCAAGCAGCGCGGCTACGTCACCTATGACGAGCTGAACAAGGTGCTGCCTTCCGACAAGGTGTCGTCCGAGCAGATCGAAGACACGATGTCGATGCTCAACGAGATGGGCATCAACGTCATCGAGAGCGAGGAACAGGACGAGCAGAGCGAAGTGCCCGCGCTCGCGCAGACCAAGCAGGTCGTCGTCAAGACCGGCGACGAGGATGAGCCCTACGACCGCACCGACGATCCCGTGCGCATGTATCTGCGCGAGATGGGGTCCGTGGAGCTCCTGTCGCGCGAAGGCGAGATTGCCATCGCCAAGCGTATCGAGGCGGGCCGCGAACTGATGATCGGCGCGCTGTGCGAAAGCCCGCTCACCTTCGAGGCGCTCACCGTTTGGCGCGACGAGCTCAACGAAGGAAAGGTGCTGCTGCGCGACATCATCGACCTCGAGGCGATGTATGGCGCCGGTCCCGATGCACAGCCCGTGCCCGTCGTCATCGGCCCTCCCGTTCCGTTCATTGTCCCGGTGGTCAGCGAGCCGAAGCCTCAGCTGGTGAACGGACATGCAGCGCCGCCCGCATTCGGAGAGCCGCGGCTGCCGAATGCGGATGAGCCCGAAACCCCGCTCGATCCCGGCGAAGCGGCAGCTGCAGCCGATGCGGCGGCGGAGGCCGAAGATTTCGACGACGAAGGAAGTCTGTCGCTGGCGGCGATGGAAGCCTCGCTCAAGCCGCAAGTGCTCGAGACGCTCGACCAGATCGCCAGCCTCTACAAGAAGCTCGGCAAATTGCAGGACGCTTCCGTCGAGGCGGCGCTCGCCTCCGACGAATTGTCGAGTGGACAGGAGCGGCGCTTGAAGAAGCTCCGCACCGAGACGGTCGATCTCGTAAAAAGCCTCAAGCTCAACAACAACCGCATCGAGGCTCTGGTCGACCAGATGTACGGCATCAACCGCCGCCTGGTATCGATCGAGGGACGGCTTCTGCGTCTGGCCGAGGCGCATGGCGTCGAACGCACGGATTTCCTCAGGCAGCATTTCGGCAACGAGCTCGATCCGAACTGGGCGCGGCGCGTCGGCCGGTTGAGCGGCCCGGGCTGGCACGATTTCGTCCAGGAAGAGCGCGAACGCATTCGCCAATACCGCGACGACATCCAGACGCTGGCGCAGGAGATGCGCCAATCGATCAGCGATTTCCGCCGCATCGTTCAGACCGTGCAGAAGGGCGAGCGCGAAAGCGGCCAGGCCAAGAAGGAGATGATCGAGGCCAATCTCAGGCTCGTGATCTCGATCGCGAAGAAATACACCAATCGCGGATTGCAGTTCCTGGATCTCATCCAGGAAGGCAATATCGGCCTGATGAAGGCCGTCGACAAATTCGAATACCGGCGCGGCTACAAATTCTCGACCTATGCCACATGGTGGATTCGGCAGGCGATCACGCGCTCGATTGCCGATCAGGCGCGCACGATCCGCATTCCGGTCCATATGATCGAGACGATCAACAAACTCGTGCGCACCTCGCGGCAGATGCTGCACGAGATCGGCCGCGAACCGACGCCCGAGGAACTCGCAGAGCGCCTCGCCATGCCGCTCGAGAAAGTGCGGAAGGTTCTCAAGATTGCCAAAGAGCCGATCAGTCTCGAGACGCCGATCGGCGACGAGGAAGACAGCCATCTGGGCGACTTCATCGAAGACAAAAACGCGATCCTGCCGATCGACGCGGCCATTCAGGCGAATCTGCGCGAGACGACGACGCGTGTGCTGGCCACGCTCACGCCGCGCGAGGAGCGCGTACTACGCATGCGTTTCGGCATCGGCATGAACACCGATCACACGCTGGAAGAGGTCGGCC
>PKWC01000139.1 GCA_003131925.1 Alphaproteobacteria bacterium
AGCCAATTCCTTCACAGGCTCGAAAGCGGGAATCCAGGGCAAACGCACGTAGCTTGCCCCTGGGTTCCCGCTTTCCGCGGGGATGACATACTTTTTTTGGCCAATCTGAGCAGAACGGGCTCTTTTTGCGTTGTCGATCCTGCCTGTACAAAATGGCGACAATGATCTTTAAGCGTGTTTTCGGCCCGGTCCGACCCGGCCAAGCCCTCGCAGGGTTGATGTCCCTGGTTATTGTGGCCGCAGCGGTGGCATTCGCATCGCGCCATCCTGCTCCGGGGCACCGGCCTTCGCCCGTTCGGGTTTTCCCGACCGCCCCTCGAGCGGTGACCGCGTGGGCAACCACCTCGAAAATCGAAATTCCAAAGGTTGTCGCCACGCCCCGCCCGTCCGACTTCGACCGCGAACTGCAGATGAGCTTCGGCTAGCGCATGAAAAGGTGGAATCCGCTCATTGCCGAGGCATCGCAGCGTTTTCACGTTCCCGAAAACTGGATCCGCATTGTCATGCAGGTCGAGAGTGGCGGTCGCACCATGTCGGACGAAGTTCACCCGATTACATCGAGCGCCGGCGCAATGGGACTCATGCAGCTCATGCCTTCGACCTATAATGACATGCGCGCCGACCACCAACTGGGGCCGGATCCGTATGAGCCGCGTGACAATGTCATGGCGGGTGCGGCCTATTTGGGCTGGCTTCGCGGGAAATACGGTTATCCCACGATGTTCGCCGCCTACAATGACGGGCCGGGAAATCTCGAAGCACGGCTGATGGATGCGGGGCTGCTTCCGGCAGAAACGCGTTCCTACCTCAGCCGGGTCACGGCGGCGATCGAAGGCCGGCCAATGGGGACGAGTGGTGGCCAGGTGAAGTTCACTCGGCCGAACGGCCTTCCGGTGATGATCGATCCGGGCGCCGTCGTTTCGATACGCGCGGCGCTGCCGGGAGAATACGCGCCGGGCGTTCAGTCGGTCATCGCCATGGGGAAGCTCAGGCAGGGCGTGTGCGAAAGTCTCGCTTCGGCGCGAGCCACACTTCGCGCGCATGGCGCAGCGGTGTGAACGGGCGTGCTACCTGCGCCGCGCGGTTCGCGATTGCGCGCGCGACCGCGATGGAGTGAGACGCGCGGTCGTTTCTTCGGCCAGCTCGAAACGCAAGCCGCCAGTGAGCGGCGTGGCTTCAAGGAGGCGGACGGTTACCATGTCGCCGAGGCGATACGCTGTTCCCGTGCGGTCGCCGACGAGCGCATGGCGCCGTTCGTCATGGCGAAAATATTCCGAGCCGATCGTGCGGATTGGAATGAGGCCGTCGGCACCCGTTTCCTTGAGCCGCACGAACAGGCCGAAGCGTGTCACGCCGGTAATGCGCGAAGGGAAAACCGCGCCGACGCGGTCCTCCATGAAAGCCGCAACATAGCGGTCCGTCGAATCGCGTTCCGCGGCCATCGCGCGTCGCTCGCACATGGAAATGTGCTCCGCAGTCTCTGCAAGCTTTGCCAACTCCGCGTCGCCAAGCCCGTCATCGCCGAATTTCAGAGCCCGAATAAGAGCGCGATGGACTACGAGATCGGCATAACGGCGGATCGGCGATGTGAAATGTGCATAGCGTTGCAGGTTGAGTCCGAAATGCCCGATATTTTCGGCCGCGTACACCGCTTGCGCTTGCGTGCGCAGCACCACGTCATTCAGGACGTCTGTATGCGGGCCGCCTTTGGCGCTTGCGAGAATGCGGTTGAAGGTCGCCGGCTTGACCACCTGGCCTTTCGCAAAGCTCATTCCGATGGTGCGCAGGTAGTCCGCAAACGCGTGCAGCTTCTCCAGCGAAGGCTGCTCGTGGACGCGATAGATCAGGGGCGTGCGCGCCTTTTCCAGCGTCTCCGCTGCCGCCACATTGGCCTGGACCATCATCTCCTCGATCAGCCGCATCGATTCGAGACGCTCGCGAAACGCGATCGACGAAACACGTCCGTCGGCGCCGAGAATCACACGCCGTTCCGGCAGATCGAGATCGAGAGGCGCGCGGCGGTCGCGCGCTTCCGCAAGCGCGCGATAGGCATTCCAGAGCGGCACGAGCGTGCTTGCGGCGATCTCGCGTTTGTCGCGATCGGGTCTGCCGCCGAAGGCACGCTGGGCCTCGGCATAGGTGAGCCGCGAAGCGGAGCGCATCACGGCGCGGAGAAATTCGTGGCGGCGCTTGCGGCCGGCTGCATCGAAGATCATGCGCACCGCAAGGCAGGGGCGTTCCTCGTCTTGCCGCAAGGAACAGAGATCGGCCGATAGCTGCTCGGGGAGCATGGGCACGACGCGGTCGGGAAAATAAGCGGAATTGCCGCGCTTGCGGGCTTCTGCGTCGAGCGCCGAGCCCGGCTTCACGTAATGGGCGACGTCGGCGATTGCGACAATGACGATGTGGCCGCCCTTGTTCGCGGGATCAGAATCGGGGCCGGCCCACACCGCGTCATCGTGATCGCGCGCATCTTCGGGATCGATAGTGACAAGCGGAATGTCGCGAAGATCCGTCCGCCTCTTTGCCGCAGCCGGCTTCGCCCGCTCCGCTTCCTCGAGTGCCTCGCGTGGAAATTCCGTCGGGATGCCGTGTTCGTGAATGGCGATCAGGCTGATTGCGCGGGGTTCGCTCATGCTGCCCAGACGCTCGATCACCCGCGCGCGTGGCAGACCCGAGGATCGGCCGACCAGAGGTTCGGCGATCACGAGTTCGTTCGAAGACGCGCCGGACTTGTCCCGGCTCTCGACAATGAATTCGTGGCGTGTCTTGCGATCGATGGGCACGATGCGGCCATGCCCCGCGTGCTCGCGATAGACGCCGAGCACACGATGCACCGCAGCGCCGATGCGCTTGATCACGCGTGCGTCATACCCGTCCTCGACGCGTGTGAGGCGGGCCAGCACGCGCTCGCCGATCCCGAGCGCAGGCCCCGGCTCCGAATCGCGACCCGGCACGATGATGATTCGTGGGGGCGGATCGTCCCGCTCCCACCGTTCGGGGCGCGCGAGCAGTTCTCCGTTCGGGTCCTGCCCCACAATTTCAAGCACCGCTACTTCGGGAAGCTCGCCGGCAGGCGCATAGCGGTGTCGCGCGCTACGCGCGATCGCACCTTCGCTTTCGAGTTCCTTCAGAATGCGTTTCAGTGTGACGCGCTCTGCGCCCTTTACGCCGAGTGCTCGCGCGAGATCGCGTTTGGAGCCATGTGATTCTTTGGCAAGCGCTTCGAGAACGCGCGCTTTGTCGAGCGGTGGTGCGTCGCCAGGCGCTCGTTTTCGCGGCAAATTCTCACCCGCCTTCCGCGGCCACCGGTTTCTTGCCCTTTGATTTGACAGAGCCCTTCTTGCGTGCGGCACTCTTCGTCGCTACCGCCGCACGAGGCGTCATTGAAGCCGCGGTATCGACAGATTTCGACCTGGCTGATTTTTTTGGTTTGGAAACAGATTTTGGCTTCTTGCCTCCGCCTTTTGCCGCGCGATCTGCAATCAGAGCAACAGCCTGATCGAGAGTTACGCTCAGGGGTTCCATGTCGCGCGGAACCGTCGCATTCGTCGTGCCGTCGCTGACGTAGGGCCCATAGCGGCCACGCATAAGCTTGACGACGGCTCCGCCCGGCGCGTTGCCCAACTCCTTCAGCGCCTCCGCGCCCCGGAATGTTTTCGATTTTGCCTTCTTCTCCGCAAGCAGCGAAACGGCGCGGTTGATGCCGACCGTGAACACGTCTTCGGGGGAATCGAGAGACGCGTACTGACCCTGATGAGCAATATAGGGACCGTAACGGCCGAAATTCGCGGTGATGGCTTCGCCGGACTCCGGGTGTTTCCCCACTTCGCGCGGCAGCGAGAGGAGCTTGAGGGCGTATTCAAGATCGATGGATGCTGCATCCATTCCTTTGGGAACGCTTCCGCGCGCCGGCTTTTCGCCATTGCCGCGCTGTACGTAGGGCCCGAAGCGACCGGTGCGTAACGTGATTGCCTCGCCGGTTTCGGGATCTTCGCCCAACTCCTGCGGCTGTCCGTTCGCGGCTTCTCCAGCCGTCTGTCCGAGCTGGCGGGTATAGCGGCATTCGGGATAGTTCGAGCAGCCGATGAAGGCGCCAAAGCGGCCGAGCTTCAAGCTCAGTGCGCCGGCACTGCAACTCGGACATTTGCGTGGATCCTCACCGTTCTCTCCCGCAGGAAAGATGTGCGGACCAAGCATTTCGTCGAGCTCGGTGATAACAGCCGATACACGAAGGTCTTTGGCCTCGTCGATCGCCGCCGAGAAATCCTTCCAGAAATCTCGCAGGAGCTGCTTCCAGGGGAGCGCGCCGGCGGAGACTTCGTCGAGCTTCTCCTCGAGGTCCGCGGTGAAATCATATTGGACGTAGCGGCTGAAGAAGCTTTTGAGGAAGCTCGTGACAATGCGGCCTTTGTCCTCGGGCACGAAACGTCCGCGATCCATCCGCACATAGGCGCGTTCGCGCAGCACCGAAAGAATCGTGGCATAGGTTGAAGGCCGTCCGATGCCCAGCTCTTCGAGCTTGCGCACCAGACTGGCCTCCGAATAGCGCGGCGGCGGCTCGGTGAAGTGCTGCGCCGGCGAGATCTTCTCGATCTCGAGCCGGTCGTTTTTTGCGAGCTTTGGAAGCCTGGCGCCGTCCTCCTCGTTTTCGTCGTCCTTGCCCTCCTGATAGAGGGCGAGAAATCCATCGAACAGCGTCACCGTGCCGGTAGCGCGCAGCATGATTTTCCGATCATCGGAAACAGAGTCGATCGTTGTGCGTTCGAGTTCCGCGCTCTGCATCTGGCTGGCCAGCGCGCGTTTCCAGATCAGCTCGTAGAGGCGCGCATGATCGGGTTCGAGGTTGCGCAACAGCTGCTCGGGTCGACGCGAGAAACTTGTTGGACGGATCGCCTCGTGGGCCTCTTGTGCGTTCTTGGCGCGGCTTGAATAGGCGCGCGGCGCCTCGGGCACATAGCGCGCGCCATAATTCTCGCCGATCACGTGCCGCGCCTCGCCGATCGCCTCGCCCGCCATCTGCACGCCGTCGGTGCGCATATAAGTAATGAGTCCGACGGTCTCGCCGCCAACTTCGACGCCTTCGTAGAGGTGCTGGGCGATCTGCATGGTGCGTTTGGCGGCAAACCCCAGCTTTCTGGACGCCTCCTGTTGAAGGGTCGAGGTGATGAAGGGCGGAGCGGGGTGGCGCTTGAGCGGCTTCGTCTCGATTTCGCCGACAGCGAAACGCTGGGCGGCGATTGCATCGCGCGCGCGTATTGCATCGGCTTCGGTGTGGAGTGAAAGCTTTTCGAGTTTCTTGCCATCCAGATGGGTCAGGCGCGCGGCAAAGGATCCAGACGACGCGCGCAGATCGGCATCGATCGTCCAGTATTCCTGCGCCCTGAATGCTTCGATCTCGCTTTCGCGTTCGCAGACGAGCCTGAGGGCCACGGACTGGACGCGTCCCGCCGAGCGCGCGCCTGGCAGCTTTCGCCAGAGAATTGGCGAAAGCGTAAAGCCCACCAGGTAGTCGAGCGCGCGACGGGCGAGATAGGCGTCGACCAGCTCCACGTTGATGTCGCGTGGATGGGCAATGGCGTCGAGCACGGCGGATCGCGTCACCGCGTTGAAGACGACACGTTCGACATGAGCATGGCCCAGCGCGCGCTTCTGCTTCAGGAACTCCAGCACGTGCCAGGAAATCGCCTCGCCCTCGCGGTCGGGGTCGGTTGCCAGAATGAGCTTGTCCGCGGTCTTGACCGCGTCTGCGATCTCGTTCAGTCGCTTCTGGGCTCGCGCATCTACCTCCCAGCTCATCGCGAAATCCTGGTCCGGCTTCACCGAGCCGTCCTTCGCCGGAAGGTCGCGGACATGGCCGAAGCTCGCCAGCACCTTGTAGCCGGGGCCCAGATACTTGTTGATCGTCTTGGCCTTGGCGGGGGACTCGACAACGAGAATGTTCATGCTGAAGGAGGACTGCCTTGGCCGGCGCGCACAGGTGCCATCGCTGGGGTAACACCACTAAGCGCGATTCGTGACGGCGCGGACATAGGAAGCCGGACTCCGGCCTGTCAACTGGTTCGAACTTCGCGGAATATAACCTGTAGTTGTATTTTTGAGCTTGGTCTGCGGCAGATTTCAATTTTTGCGGGCAAACATGGTCGTTTTCCCCGCGGTCGCCTCGAGCTATCCAAGCGAAACGCGGCCTCCGGATTCCCGGTGAAGCCGGCCGGCGAGTTCGAATTCGATGAGGATGGAGAGCACGGCAGCGGCCGGGGCGGCGCATTGCCGGACCAGCTCGTCGACCAGAACGGGCGCCGGACCGAGGAGCTCTTCGATTTTTTCGCGCAATTTGATCTCACGCCGATCATCGGCGACCGCTCCCCACGCGATGGAACCATCGACCGGCTCGCGAAACGCACGTCCAATTAGCGGCTGCAACACGTCGAGGACGTCGCCCGCTCCTTCGGTGAGCGTAGCGCCGTCGCGGAGAAGCCGGTTTGTGCCCTTGGCGCGCGGATCAAGCGGCGAGCCCGGCACCGCGAAGACTTCGCGGCCCTGCTCGAGCGCAAAATCGGCGGTGATCAGCGAGCCCGAACCTTCGGCCGCCTCCACGACCACGACACCGCGGGCCAAACCGGAAATGATCCGGTTGCGGCGTGGGAAATGTTTTGCCTGCGGCTTCTGACCGATGGGCATTTCGGACACGACGGCGCCGGTATCGACAATTCGTGCGTACAGCCGCGCGTTCTCCGGCGGATAGATGTCGTCGACTCCTCCCGCGAGAACCGCGACCGTGCCAGTCGCAAGCGCGCCTTCGTGCGCGGCCGTATCGATGCCGCGGGCGAGACCTGAAACGACGGCAAGACCGGCCTGGCCGAGATCTGCCGCGATCTCTGTGGCGAACTTGCGCCCGAGCGCCGATGCGTTGCGTGCGCCGACCACGGCGACCATCTCACGCGCCAGAATCTCGCGGCGTCCGAGCACCGAAATCAACGGCGGCGGCGCGTCGAGAGCCGCAAGTCCGGTAGGAAAGTCCGGTTCGACGGAGGCGATGAGCCGGCCGCCCGCACGATGAAGCGTTTCAAGTTCGCGCTCTGCTTCGTCTTCGCCTGGAATTCTGAGATCGGCCGCCGCGCCGCCGCGCCTCGCGAGGTGTGGCAATTCCCTGAGTGCTGCAGACGCGGAATGAAACCGCTCGATCAGCGCCGCGAACGTGACCGGTCCCACATTTTGCGCCCGCGCCAGCCTCAACCACGCGCGCCGCTCGGAGTCAGAAAGCGCATACGTCATCGCACTGGGTGCGTGGGCGCCGATGCGCCAATGCGCGGCTCGCGACCGGTTGCGATGCGGCGGATGTTGTCGCGATGCACGGCGAAGATGAAGAAGGCGAGCACGAGCTCAAAGATCGCGTAGAGCGGTTCGCCGAAGAGCATCATGTAAATGGGCGCCAGCGCGGCCGTGACGAGTGCGGAGAGAGAGGAGATGCGCCAGGCTGCCGCGACCGCCAGCCACGTTGCGAGCGCGAGCAGACCGACCGGCCAGGCGAGCGCGAGCGTGACGCCGAGAAAGGTCGCGACACCCTTGCCTCCGCTGAAGCGTAACCAGATCGGAAACACATGCCCCAAGAAGGCACCCAGTCCGGCAAACACCGCCGCCACGTCGCCATGCAGCGTACCCACAAAAAGGACAGCCAACACGCCTTTCCCGCCATCACAGACAAGCGTGGCCAGCGCCGCCCACCGCTTGCCCGTGCGCAGGACGTTGGTTGCGCCGATATTGCCCGAGCCGATCTTGCGCAGGTCGCCCGCGCCGGATGCCCATGAAAACAAGAGACCGAACGGGATCGATCCGACGAGATAGCCGAGCACCAGAGCTGCCAAGAAGATGGGCGCCCGGCCCGGCCAATCGATCGTGTTGAGAGCGTCGAACATCAGCCGGCTTCCGCGGAGCGCTTGCAGTCTAAGCCGTTTCGGAACCGATATTCTAAACGAAGTCCGCTGTCTGTCAGCGCCTATCGATGGGCCGCGTGGTCGAACACGCGAATTCCGTCCACATAAGTCTGATGGACCCGGCCTTGGAAGGTCTGCCCCTCGAATGGCGTGTTGCGTGCGCGCGAATGCAGCGCGGCGGAGTCGACTGCGAACGGCTCATCGGGGTCGAACAGCACGAGATCGGCCGGCAAACCGCGCGCAAGCCTCCCGCTTTCCAGGCCCAGAATGCGCGCCGGCGTTGAAGTCAGCGTTGCCAGCAGATGCAACAGACCCGCCTTCTCGTTGTGAAACAGCTGAAGGGTAACCGGGAGCAGCGTCTCCAGCCCGATGGCGCCGAACGCAGCATGGGCAAACGTCTGCCTTTTGGTGTCTGCCGCCTGCGGATCATGACTTGACACGATGACGTCGATTTCCCCGGCAGCGACGCCTTCGACCATTGCTTCGCGGTCCGCTTCCGAACGCAGCGGCGGCTTCACCTTGCGGAAAGTAAGATAGGAACCGACGTCGAGCTCGTTGAGCGCGAGATGGCAGGCGGACACGCCACAGGTGATCGGCAGTCCCCGCGATTTGGCAGCGACAACTGCCTCGAGCGCGGCTCGTGTCGAAATCTGCCCGAAATGGTAGCGCGCGCCGGTCAGCTCCACGAGCCGAATATCCCGCTCGACAATGATCGTCTCCGCTGCGGGGGGCGCGGAGGGAAGACCGAGCCGTGTTGCGAACTCGCCTTCGTTCATCGCAGCACCCTCCGAGAGCTCAGGGTCCTCCGCGTGACCGACGACGAGTGCTCCGAACGTCGAGGCATAGGCGAGCGCGAGGCGCATCACACGCGTGTTGGTGATAGTGCGGTCGCCATCGGTGAACGCAACGGCGCCGGCTTCCGTCAGCAGCCCTATTTCGGTCATCGACTCGCCCGCGAGCCGGCGCGTCAGAGCCGCCATGGGCAGCACGCGCACGCTAGCCGTCGCTGCAGCGCGCCGTTTGATGAAATCCACCAAGGACGGTTCGTCGATCACGGGCTCGGTGTTGGGCATCACGACCATCGTGGTGATGCCCCCCGCCGCCGCCGCGCGGCTCGCCGATTCCAGCGTTTCCCGATGTTCGCTGCCCGGCTCCCCCGTAAACACGCGCATGTCGATCAGGCCCGGCGCGAGTATCCAGCCATTGCAATCGATCGTATCCGCGTCGTCGGGAATACCATCATGAAAGAGCTGCGGTCCGAATTCGCGTATACGGCCGTCTTCGACGAGAAGTGCGCCAGGCGTGTCGAGACTGCTCGCCGCATCGAGCAGCCGCGCGTTTGTGAAGGCCAACCGTCTCACGGTGCGTTCCGGCCGTCGCGGGGCAGCCCTCGCGCCAGTGCGTCGAGCACCGCCATGCGAAGCGCAACCCCCATTTCAACCTGCTCCTGTATCACGCTGAATTCGATGTTGTCGGCGACCGCCGAATCGATTTCGATCCCCCGGTTCATGGGCCCGGGATGCATGACGAGCACTCCCGGTTTCGCACGTCGGAGTTTTTCCCGGTCGAGTCCGTAGAAGCGGAAGTATTCGCGCGCGGATGGCACGAAGGCGCCGGACATGCGCTCAAGCTGCAGTCGAAGCATCATCACGATGTCGGCTCCCGCGAGCCCGCGGTCCATATCGGTATGAATTTCCGCGCCGAAGCATTCGACCCGCGCCGGAAGCAACGTGCGGGGTGCGACCAGGCGCACCTGCGCCCCCAGTTTCGACAGGAGGATGATGTTGGAGCGTGCGACGCGGCTGTGAAGAATGTCGCCGCATATCGCGACGATCAGCCCCTCGAAACTGCCGCGCCGGCGGCGGATGGTAAGTGCATCAAGCAGAGCCTGAGTGGGGTGTTCGTGAGCGCCGTCGCCGGCATTCACCACGCAACAGTCCACCTTGCGCGACAGGAGCTCCGCGGCGCCCGCATCATGGTGGCGCACCACAAGGATGTCCGGCCGCATGGCGTTGAGGGTCGCAGCGGTGTCGAGCAGCGTCTCGCCCTTCGATACGGACGATGTCCCGACCGACATGTTGAGAACGTCGGCGCCCAGCCGTTTTGCCGCGAGTTCGAACGAGCTTTGGGTGCGCGTCGACGCCTCGAAGAACATGTTGACGAGCGTGCGCCCCTTGAGCAGCGCATGCTTCCTGTCACCCGTTCGGTTGAGGCCGACATAGCTTCCCGCGAGATCCAGCAGGCCGGTGATCTCATCGATGGAAAGCTGTTCGGTGCCGAGGAGATGGCTGGTCCTGAGAATCGGTCCGTCGACACCGCGCATTGAAGATGGGCTTATAGAAGTGGCGGGGCCGGGCGGCAAGACATGTCACGTCCGGTATCTCAGGCCATATCGTCCGCCGCGTGCCGCCGCTCGAGATTTGCGAGTGCGTCGAGTGCGCCTTGAAGCAGATATGCCGCCGCCAGTTTGTCCACGAGCAGAGCACGCCTCTTTCGCGATGCGTCGGCTAAGAGCAATGCGCGCGTCACGGCGGCGGTGGATAGTCTTTCGTCCCAGAGCAGGACGGGCAATTCCGATCTTGCGGCAAAATTGCGGGCGAAGGCGCGCGCCGATTGCGCCGAAGGCCCCTCCGTACCATTCATATTGAGAGGAAGGCCTACCACAATCCCGCCGGCGTGATGTTCCGCCATCAGCGCGACCAGAGCCGCAAAATCGTCGCTGAATTTCGATCTTCGACGTGTGGTGAGGGGCGACGCCACAGTCAATTGCGGGTCCGACAACGCAATGCCGATTGTCTTCTCGCCGAGATCGAGACCGATAAGGCGGGCGCGGGGCTCAAGAGTGCTTCGCAGTTCTTCAAGATCGACTAGCATGGCTAATTTTGCGCGAGCTCAATCCGGTTGCCCGCGGGGTCCCGGACAAAGAAGCGCCGCAGACCTTCAGCCATGCCTTCGCCTTCGACAACCACTCCCCGCGCCTCGATCTGCGCGCGCGCCGCAGCGATATCGCGCACGAGAAAGCAGATATGCCGCCGGCTTTCAGGCGACGGTTCGGGATCCAGTCCGATATGAAGCTGAAGGTTCGAGAGCTGGAACCAGGCTCCGCCTCGTGCGTGCAGCTCGGCTGGTTTCGGGATTTCCGCAAGGCCAAGCGCCTGGCGATAGAAAATCAGGCACTCTTCTTCCACTGAGCGCGGAACGGTGATCTGCACATGATCGGCACCGGTGATGTCTAAAGACATGGTGCATTCCTCCAGGCCTTCGGGCACAGTTATAGTTTGAATGTTGGAGGGAAAAGTGAAAATCGGTGCATTCTTCCTGCTTGTCACGCTCACAGCAGCCAACTCAGCGCTCGCGCGGCCGGATAACGCGCACGTGCTCGGCGAGGGCGCACAACCCTGCACAACGTGGACTAAGATGAAATCGGAGCCAACCTTGGCGCCCAACAATCTCCAAGCATGGGCAAGAGGCTTCGCTACAGCCTTTAATTTCGTGATTTTTGCAAATGGCGATGTAATGCATGGAAACGATTCAGGCGGAATGATCTTCTGGATTGACGGGTACTGTGCTGCCCACCCAACCACAACCATCATGGCCACTGTGGTCGAGTTTCTTCGAACCAACGACCCGGATCATCCGCCGCCTTCAAAATGACGGACGGCAAACTGTAGCAGTACCGACCTTCGCCATGGCTTGCCAGCCCGGACGGTGGTTGCTAGCAAGTCTGCCGATACCTAGCACAGCAAATATCTCATGTCCGTTGACAAGAAGACTGTCCGGCATATCGCCAGGCTCGCCCGCATTGCTCTGAAGGACGAGCAGGTCGAGCCGATGGTCAACGAGCTGAACAACATTCTCGCCTGGGTGCAACAGCTCGAGGAGGTCGATGTCGCCGGCGTGCCGCCGCTGACGAGCGTTGTCGAGCAGCGCCTCAAGATGCGCGATGACGTGGTCACGGAGGGCGGGCAGGCCGACGCACTGATGGCGAACGCGCCACAGTCGGAAGAGAATTTTTTCGTCGTGCCGAGAGTGGTGGAGTAGCCGATGGCGCTCCCGTCATCGCCCACCGATTTCACGCTCGCTGAGGCGCGCGATGCATTGCGGGCAAGAGCGATATCGTCGACCGAGCTGACCAGCGCTTTCGTAAGCCAGGTCGCAGCTGCGCGGCCGTTGAACGCGTTCATCACCGAGACGCCCGAGCGCGCGCTCGAAATGGCCGCTGCTTCGGATGTACGCCTCTCCGCAGGCGAAGCGCGTCCGCTCGAGGGCCTGCCTCTGGCGATCAAGGATTTGTTCTGCACCAGAGGCGTGCGCACCACAGCCGCAAGCCGGATTCTCGATAATTTCGTGCCGCCCTACGAATCGACGGTGACCCAAAATCTCTGGGACGCCGGCGCGGTCCTGCTGGGCAAGACGAACATGGACGAGTTCGCGATGGGCTCATCCAACGAGACGAGCCATTTCAATCCCGTCGTCAATCCGTGGCGGGCGCGTAACTCCAATCAGAGCGTCGTGCCGGGCGGTTCTTCCGGCGGCTCTGCTGCCGCCGTGGCGGGACGCCTTTGCCTCGGCGCGACGGGAACCGATACCGGAGGTTCGATCCGCCAGCCAGCTGCGCTCACCGGCGTAGTCGGATTGAAACCCACCTACGGCCGCTGCTCGCGCTGGGGGATTGTCGCCTTCGCATCGTCCCTGGATCAGGCCGGCCCGATGGCGCGTACCGTCCGCGATGCGGCGATCCTGCTGAGGGCGATGGCGAGCGTCGATCCGAAGGACTCGACAAGCGTAGACGTTCCCGTGCCCGACTACGAACACGAGATCGAGGCAGGCGTGAAGGGCCTGCGCGTCGGCGTCCCGAAAGAATACCGGTCGGATGGAGCACCGTCCGAAATCGACCGCTTGTGGACCAAAGGTATCGGATGGATGCGCTCGGAGGGCGCCGAGATCGTCGATATCAGCCTGCCGCATACGAAATACGCCCTGCCGGCCTATTACATAGTCGCGCCCGCCGAGGCTTCCTCCAATCTCGCGCGCTACGACGGCGTCCGCTACGGCCATCGCGCCGCCGACGTGCGCGACGTGTCCGATCTCTACGAGCGCAGCCGGGCGGAAGGGTTCGGAGCAGAGGTGCGCCGTCGCGTGCTGATCGGATGCTATGTTCTGTCGGCCGGGTACTACGATGCCTACTATGTGCGGGCGCAAAAGGTCCGAACGCTGATTGCGCGCGATTTCGTGAAGGCCTTCGAGCGCTGCGACGTCCTTCTGACACCGTCCACGCCGGGTCCCGCCTTTGCGCTTGGCGAGAAGACGGCGGATCCTGTCTCGATGTATCTGAATGATGTTTTCACCGTGCCCGTGAACCTGGCGGGACTTCCGGCCGTGTCAGTTCCAGCGGGACTGACGACAGACGGGCTGCCGCTCGGTCTTCAGGTTATCGGCAAGGCGTTTGACGAACAGCTGGTATTGCGCGTGGCGCGCTCGATCGAGCGCGCGGCCGGATTTGACGCGACGCCCAACGCGTGGTGGAGGGCGGCATGAGCACCTCGGCCGAGCAAAGCTCGAAATTGATCAGAGGCGCCGAGGGCGACTGGGAAGTCGTGATCGGAATGGAAGTTCACGCCCAGATTCTGTCGAAGGCGAAGCTCTTTTCCGGAGCGTCCGCATCGTTTGGAGCAGAGCCAAACGCCCAGGTGAGCTTTATCGACGCGGCCATGCCCGGCATGCTGCCAGTCATCAACCGATATTGTGTCGAGCAGGCGATCCGTACCGGTCTCGGCCTGAGGGCGAAAATCAATTACAACTCGCTGTTCGACCGGAAGAATTATTTCTATCCCGACCTGCCGGCCGGCTATCAGATCTCCCAATACAAGAACCCGATCGTAGGCGAAGGCGAAGTGCTTCTCGATTTGCCACGCGGGCAGACGGTGAAAGTCGGCATTGAAAGGCTGCATCTCGAGCAGGATGCCGGAAAGAGTCTCCACGATCAGCGGCCCGACCATTCCTACGTTGACCTCAACCGCGCCGGGGTCGCTCTGATGGAAATCGTCTCCAGGCCCGACATGCGATCGAGCGAAGAAGCCGCCGCGTTCCTGAAGAAGCTGCGCGCGATTGTCCGCTACCTCGGGACCTGCGACGGCAATATGGAGGAGGGTTCGATGCGCGCCGACGTGAACGTCTCGGTGCGCAGGCCCGGCGCGCCGCTCGGCACGCGCTGCGAGATCAAGAACGTCAACTCGATGCGCTTTATTGCGCAGGCCGTGGAATATGAAGCGCGCCGCCAGGTCGATGTCATCGAGGAAGGCGGTAGCGTCGCGCTGGAAACCCGTCTCTTCGACGCACGCGTGGGGGAAACGCGGCCGATGCGTTCCAAGGAGGAGGCGCACGACTACCGCTATTTCCC
>PKWC01000271.1 GCA_003131925.1 Alphaproteobacteria bacterium
GCCCTCCTGCATGCGCGCGCCGCCGGAGGCCGCGAACAGCACGAACGGGCAGCCCTTCTCCACCGCGGTATCGAGACCCCTGATCACCGCCTCGCCCGCCGCCATGCCGAGCGAGCCGCCCATGAAATCGAAATCCTGCACGGCGATGACCGCGCCGAAACCGTCGAGCTTGCCATAGCCGAGCTTCACCGCGTCGTTGAGGCCGGTCTTGCTGCGCGCATCCTTCAGGCGGTCGGTGTAGCGGCGCTCGTCGCGGAATTTCAGCGGATCGGCGACAACGGAGGGCTGCGGCAGCTCCTGATACTGGCCGCCGTCGAAGGTCATCGCGAAGCGCTGCGCGGGCCCGATGCGCATGTGATGGCCGCAATGCGGGCAAACGCAGAGCGCGGCTTCGAGGTCGCGGTGGAAGATCATGTCGCCACAGCCGGGACACTTCTTCCACAGATTCTCGGGCGTCTCGCCGGTACGCCCGGCCATCAGGCTCTTGATCCGTGGGCGGACGAAATTGGTGATCCAGTTCATGGCGCTATTCTACTCCGATTCCCGGCCTCGCCCCATGCACCGATTGCGCGAGCGTTGCGCAGAATTCGGTGACGTCGCGAACGATCGCGGCGCGCTTCAGCCGCTTCTCGATGCCCTGGGCGACGCGGGCGACGATGGAGGAGCCCACCACCGCGCCGTCGGCGAAGCGGGCGATCTCGGCGGCCTGCTCCGCCGTCTTGATGCCGAAACCGACCGCGCAGGGAAGCCCGGTGCGCGCCTTGAGCCGGGCCACCGCGTGCCGCACATCGTCGGTCGAGAAACTCTTCGTGCCGGTCACGCCCGCAATCGACACATAATAGATGAATCCGCCTGCGCCGTTCAGGATGGTGTCGAGACGGCGCTCGTCCGTGGTGGGCGTGGCGAGCCGCACGATGTCGAGCGACTGCGCCGCCGCCGGCGTGCGCAGCACGTCGTCTTCCTCGGGCGGCAGATCGACGATGATGAGCCCGTCGACGCCCGCCATCGACGCTTCCTTGGCAAAGCGCGCTGTGCCGAAAGCGTGGATAGGATTGTAATAGCCCATCAACACCAGCGGGGTCGCACGGTCCCTGGCGCGGAAGCGGCGGACCATGTCGAGCAGCCGCGCAAGCGTCATGCCCGACGCAAGGGCCCGCTGCGATGACGCCTGGATCGCCGGCCCGTCCGCCATCGGATCGGAAAACGGCATGCCGAGCTCGATCAGATCGGCGCCTGCTTTCGGAAGCTGCTCGAGAATGGCAAAGCTTGTCTCCGCATCCGGATCGCCCGCGGTGATGAACGGAACGAATGCCGCTCGGCCCGAGCGCTTGAGCTCCGCAAAGCGTCCCGCGATCCGGCTCACAGCGGCATTTCCTTCCCAGGCGTGGAACTGTTGCGGCCTGAAGCAGGTGCACGCGGAGACGCGGAGACGCGGAGAAAAAAAGGTTCACAATGAGGCAGTGAGACAGTGAGGAATTTCTGCGCGCCTGCGGCGCGCGACATCGCCCTCACCGCCTCACCGTCTCCCTGTGAACTCTTCCACCGCGTTCTCCGCGGCTCCGCGTGCATCCTTGTGCGGTCAAACTGGTAATGCGTCACAGTTGTTCGCCGAGGGCCGACGCCACGGTGAAGACATCCTTATCGCCGCGGCCGGAGAGCGCCATGACGATAATGGAATCCTTCGCCATTCGCGGCGCGACGCGCATGACATGGGCGAGCGCATGTGCGGGTTCGAGTGCGGGAATGATTCCCTCCTGGCGCGACAGGGCCGCGAACGCGTCGAGTGCTTCGCGATCGGTGGCGGAGAAGTATTTCACCCGACCCTGATCCTTGAGCCAGGAATGTTCGGGGCCGACGCCGGGATAGTCGAGGCCCGCCGAGATCGAATGTGCTTCCACAACCTGCCCGTCCGGCGTCTGCAGCAGATAGGAGCGCGCGCCGTGCAGCACGCCGGGAAGACCTTTGCCCAATGTCGCCGCGTGGTGCACAGTTTCCGTGCCGGCGCCGGCCGCCTCGACGCCGTGAATCTCGACCGCGTCGTCGTCGAGAAAAGGATGAAACAGACCGATCGCATTCGAGCCGCCGCCCACGCAGGCGACGAGAAGATCGGGCAGACGCTTCTCCGCTTCGAGAATCTGTGACCGCGTCTCCTCGCCGATAATGGTCTGAAAATCGCGCACCATTGCGGGATAGGGATGCGGGCCGGCCACCGAACCGATGATGTAGAACGTGTCGTCGACATTGGCGACCCAGTCGCGCAGCGCTTCGTTCATCGCGTCCTTGAGCGTCTTCGAGCCCGACGTGACCTCGCGGACTTCGGCGCCCAGAAGCCGCATGCGGAAAACGTTGGGCTTCTGGCGCTCCATGTCGACGGCGCCCATATAAACGACGCAGGGAAGCCCGAAGCGCGCGGCGACTGTCGCCGTCGCCACGCCATGCTGGCCTGCGCCCGTCTCGGCGATAATCCGGGTCTTGCCCATGCGGCGCGCGAGCAGCACCTGACCCAGGCAATTGTTGATCTTGTGTGCGCCGGTGTGATTGAGATCTTCGCGCTTCAGCCAGATGCGCGCGCCATCGAGATCTGCGGTCATGCGCTCGGCGAAATAAAGCGGACTGGGGCGCCCCACATAATGGCGCAGCAATCCGTCGAGCTCCGACCTGAATCCCCCGTCGCGTTTCGCCGCCTCGTAGGCCTCTTCGAGCCGGAGCACGAGTGGCATCAGCGTCTCGGCGACGAAGCGGCCGCCATAGGCGCCGAAATGGCCCGTCGGATCTGGACCGTTGCGCCAGGAATTGGCGACGTTCATGGTTGCACGGCTCCAGCGAGCCCGGTTGCGCGCGCAGCGGCGATGAAATCGGAGATCGCGTTCGCCGATTTCACGCCAGGCGCGGTCTCCACCCCGGAAGACACGTCGACGCCAGGTGCGCCGGAACTGCGGATCGCGCGCGACACGTTCTCGGCATCGAGCCCACCCGCGAGCAGCCACGGCTTGCGTAATGTTCGTGTACGGATCATCTGCCAATCGAAGGAACGCCCATGACCTCCTGGAACACTTTCGCGCACCGGCGGCTTCGCATCGAAGAGCAACATGTCGGCGACGTCTTCGTAGGACGCGAGCGGCGCAAAATCGGTTTCGTCCGCAATTCCCAGAGCCTTTATCACCGGCTTGCCGAAGCGCACGCGGATGAAGGCAACGCGTTCCGGCGGCTCTGCGCCGTGCAGCTGGATGAAATCGGGATCGGCAGCGCAAACGGCTTCGGCGATTTCGCGGTCTGTCGCGTCCGCCACAAGCGCGACCACGCGCACGCGACCGCGCAACGGCGCGGCAAGCGCCGCCGCCTGTTCCGGCCCCACATTCCGCGGCGAATTGCGGTGAAAAACGAGCCCCGCAAAATCGGCTCCCGCGCGCAGAACGGCACTCGCATCCTCTTGCCGCGTGATGCCACAGATTTTTACTTGCACCATCGGGCGCCGCTTATCCGCCCCCGCCACCAAGAAGGCAAGCGGGCCCAAAGGGTTGCAATGCCTGGGCACGTGCGGCAGGCGTCAAGGCCAAGAGGAAGGAAATTTTACAATGAGACGGTGAGATGGCGAGGAAGATAGGCGCGCCGGAGGCGCGCAAGGAAATTCTCACCGTCTCGCTGTCTCATTGTGAATCTTTTTATTGCCTGCGGGGCAAACGGAGAAGTCACCCCTCCCCGCCGTTGTTCAGACGGGCACGCAGTTCCTTGCCGGTGCGGAAGACAGGGGCGCGCTTTTCGTCGACCTTGACGGGCGCGCCGGTTCGAGGGTTTCGGCCGGTGCGCCCCGGTCGCACCTTCACGGAGAAAGCGCCGAAGCCGCGAATCTCGACGCGCTGCCCGTCCGACAGCGCAGCCGTGATTTCATCGAGGACTGTGGAAACGATCCGCTCCACGTCGCGATGGTAAAGATGCGGATAGCGTTGCGCGAGGCGCGCCACCAGTTCGGACTTGATCATCCCCGCCCCCCAAAGGGCACTCCCGGGCAACAAAACCAATGGTCGATCCCGACGGCGCGAGCGTGTCAGAGCACTCCGGGAGCGTCAACGGGAAGTCATTGAACTGCGCGCGGTTTCGCGCGGTGCGACGTTTTTATCACTCCTCCTCCGCGGTTTCGGTGTCCGTGCCGGTGTCCCGGCGCTTGCGCAATGCCGCGCCGAGAATGTCGCCGAGCGAAGCGCCGGAGTCCGACGAGCCGAATTGCGCGACGGCTTCCTTCTCCTCGGCCATTTCGCGCGCCTTGATCGACAGCGAGATTTTCCGCGATGCCTTGTCGACGGCGGTCACGACGGCGTCCACCTTGTCGCCGACGCCGAAGCGCTCCGGGCGCTGGTCGTTGCGGTCGCGGGCGAGGTCGGAGCGGCGGATAAAGGCCTTCACGCCGTCAGCCAGGCTGACTTCGATGCCGCCATCGTTGACTTCGGTCACGGTGGAAGTCACCACGGAGCCTTTCCTGAGCGGACCGGCTTTCTCCAAAGGATCGGCGCTGAGCTGCTTCACGCCGAGACTGATGCGTTCCTTCTCGACGTCGATATCCAGCACCTTGGCCTTGACCATGTCGCCCTTCTTGTAATCGGCGACGGCCTGCTCTCCGGGCTTGTCCCAGGAGAGGTCGGAAAGATGCACCATGCCGTCGATATCGTTATCGAGCCCGATGAACAATCCGAATTCGGTGATGCTCTTGACCTCGCCTTCGATCGTGCTTCCTGCCGAATGCGCGGCGGCGAAGGCGGTCCACGGATTCTCGACGCATTGCTTGAGGCCGAGGCTGATGCGCCGCTTGTTGGAATCGACTTCGAGAACCTGGACCTCGACCTCCTGTCCCGGAGTCACGATCTTCGATGGCGCGACGTTCTTCTTCACCCAGCTCATCTCGGAGACGTGCACGAGACCTTCGACGCCGGGCTCGAGCTCCACGAATGCGCCGTAATCGGTGACGTTGGTGACCTTTCCGGTGAAGCGGACGCCCGGTGGATATTTTGCGGCCACGCCTTCCCAGGGATCCGTCTGCAACTGCTTCATGCCGAGGCTGATGCGCTGCGTTTCCTGGTTGATCTTGATGATCTGTACGGTGACCTGCTGTCCAACCGAGAGCACTTCGGTGGGATGACTGACGCGCCGCCAGGCGATATCCGTCACATGCAGAAGTCCATCGACGCCGCCCAGATCGACGAAGGCGCCGTAATCGGTGATATTCTTGACCGTGCCTTCCACGATCTGCTTTTCGGTCAGGCTCGCGACGAGAGACGAGCGCTCTTCGGCGCGGCGCTCTTCGAGCACGGCGCGGCGCGACACGACGATGTTGCCGCGGCGGCGATCCATCTTCAGGATCTGAAATAGTTGGGGCTGGTTCATGAGCGGGCCGACATCGCGCATCGGTCGCACATCGACCTGGCTGCCGGGAAGAAAGGCGACCGCGCCGTCGAGATCGACGGTGAAGCCGCCCTTCACCCGCCCGAAAATGATGCCGGTGACGCGCGTCTGCTCGTTGAACGCTCTCTCGAGCCGTATCCAGCTCTCCTCGCGGCGCGCCTTGTCGCGCGACAGCACCGCCTCGCCGAGCGCGTTTTCGATGCGCTCGACATAGACTTCGACTTCGCTGCCCAAGACGATATTGGGCGGCTGGCCGGGCATCGCGAATTCCTTCAAGGCGACCCGGCCCTCGGTCTTCAGTCCCACATCGACAATGGCGAAATCGTTCTCGATGGCGACGACGATGCCGCGAACGACCGCGCCCTCGGCAGGCGAGCGGGTTTCAAAGCTGGCTTCCAGCATCGCGGCGAAATCGTCGCGACTGGGGGTGGAAATCGATTCGACGGCAGCTTGTGCCATGATGTGTCCTTCTCGATAACGGGTTTCGCCTGGCCGGATCGGCCCGCCGTCCTGCGCAGCAAACGCGACAGCCATTGGCTTCGCGAACGCGCGCGTGAAAGCTTTGGGAGTGCTTCGCAAGCCTGCCGATGCGAGCCCGCCGGGTCTCCTTAACCCCTCTGGCGGGCTGCGAGCGCTTCCTCGATCCTGGGTCGGACCAGGGCGAGGGCTGCCGCGAATGCGGCGTCTATATCCAAATCGCTCGTATCAAGCAAGGCCGCGTCCGGCGCGCGCAGCAGGGGCGCGACAGCTCGGTTCCGGTCGCGGGCGTCGCGCGCCCCTATCTCGGCGAGGATGGCGGCTTCCGAAGCCGGCTCGCCGGCCGCTTCCAGCTCTAGCCGGCGGCGACGGGCGCGAAGCTCGGGGGCTGCATCGACGAAGAGCTTGGCGGTGGCATCGGGGCAAACGACCGTACCGATGTCGCGTCCGTCGATTACCGCGCCCGCAGCACCCGGATCGCGCGCAAAATGCTGCTGCCACGCCAATAGCTCCGCGCGCACGCCGGGGATCGCCGCCACCACGGATGCGCCCTCGGCAATTTCGCGCCCGCGCAGATCGTAGCGCCCCGCATCGGCCGGAACGACGGCGCGCGCCGACGCAACCGCCGCGACCTCGTCGCGGAGATCGCCATGCGCGCGCAGAATGCGCAACGCGGTCAAGCGATACAGCGAGCCCGAATCGAGATGGGCGAAATGGAAATGCGCGGCGAGACGCCTGGCCAGGGTTCCCTTGCCCGACGCCGCGGTACCGTCCACGGCAATCACGATGGGGCGGGTCATCGTCCGGGCACGGACAAATCGGCGCCGAGGCTGCGCATGAGATGCCTGAATTTGGGAAAGCTCGTGCGCACCATCGTGGAATCGTCGATGGACACCGGCCGGCGCGTTGCAAGTCCCGCCACGAGGAACGACATCGCAAGGCGATGATCCATGTTGGCGGCGATGCGTGCCCCGCCTTCGACGCCATCCGCTCCCCTGCCCTCGACGATCAATCCGTCGGGAAGTTCCTCGACAGCAACACCGATCGCCGCGAGACCGCGCGCAATGCCGGCGACGCGATCGCTTTCCTTGACGCGCAATTCTTCGAGTCCGCGCATGATGGTGCGCCCCTCTGCAAACGCGGCGACGACTGCGAGGATGGGATACTCGTCGATCATCGACGGCGCACGCGCGGGCGGCACCTCGACACCCTTCAGCGGCGAGGCGCGGACGCGAAGATCGGCGATCGCCTCGCCGCCGCTTTCATCGCGATTTACGATCTCGATTGCGGCGCCCATCTCCCGCAGCGTCTCGAGCAAGCCGGTACGCCTGGGACTAATGAGCACGCCCGGGAGCGTTACCTCGGATCCTTCCACGAGCAAGGCGGCGGCGAGCGGAAATGCGGCGGACGAGGGGTCGTGCGGGACGCGCACCATCGCGGGATGCAGCTCCGCTTCGCCCATGACATGAACGGCTTCTCCGCCGCCGGGAAGCATCTCGACGGCGATCTCTGCGCCGAAGGCCGTCAGCATCCGCTCGGTATGATCGCGTGTGAGCGCGCTCTGGGAGATACGCGAACGTCCGGGCGCGTTGAGCGCAGCGAGCAACAACGCCGATTTCACCTGTGCGGAGGCGATTTCGACATGGTGCTTGATCGCGATCGGACGCGGAGCGCCGGTGAGCGACAGCGGCATGTAGCCTCCGGCTCGCGCCGCATAGGTGGCGCCGAAACGTGCGAGCGGCTCGAGCACGCGATGCATCGGCCTTTTCCTGAGCGATGCATCGCCGGTGAACGCCGCGGTGATCGGCGTCGTGGCGATCGCACCCATGACGAGGCGCGCGCCTGTTCCGGAGTTGCCGAAATCCAGCACGTCGTCTGGCTCCGCGAACCCGCCCGTGCCCACGCCATGCACGCGCCATTCGCCGTCGCCATCCTGAAGGACGGTGACGCCGAGTTTGCGCATCGCCGCGGCCGTGCACAGCACGTCGTCCGCCTCGAGGAGCCCCAAGATTTTCGTCTCTCCGACGGCCAGCGCGCCCAGGATCAGCGCGCGATGTGAGATCGACTTGTCGCCGGGGGCTTTCACGCGGCCCCGCAACGGCGATCCCGGCCGGGCCG
>PKWC01000237.1 GCA_003131925.1 Alphaproteobacteria bacterium
GGCGTGCGCACGACGCCATTCTCGAAATGGCAGCCCTCCTCGTCGCCCGACTGGTTCAGCGGCTGAAGCACTTCCTCGCAGAACTTGCCCGCGCCGGAGAGGACGTCGTCGACGACATCCGTGCTGATCTCACTGCATTGCGGCAGGTCCGTCTGCTTCTCAACCTCGAACAGCTCGTGCAGGAGGAAACGATAGTCCTGAAGCGGCGCGCGATAGACGGGCATGGAGACGGCTCCGGGCGGGGCGAAGCTGTATAAGCGGGAACGGTGCTTCGTGTCGATTGAGCCGGACGTTCTGATCCGCCAACGAATCGCGGCTAGGCAGCCACGCGTCTGCGTTTGCGGTGCGGTGCAGCGGCGCCGAGTTCTTCGAGCCGGACGGACGGCCGGTCGGGAAAGTGGGCGATCAGCTCGAGCTCTCCGCCCATCGCCTTCAGAACGCCGCGCAACGTCGAAATGTACATGTCGCTTCGTGTCTCCAGCTTTGAGACTGCGTCCTGTCCCACCTTGAGCCGTTTTGCGACCGCCGTCTGCGTCTTTCCAATGGCCTTGCGAAGGTCCTGGAGCGACATTTCTTCGGCAACCACCTTCCGCGCGCGTGCTCCAATCTTCCTGCGCTCGTTTTTCGGAAGAGAACCAATGAACTCGTCTAATGTTCGTGGCATGGGTAACTCCATATCACCCAATTCAATATGCATCAGGCGGCATATGCCGTCAAGGTCATGACCGTCGGGATGGCATGCCGAATGCGCGCTGCTCGGAAGCTTGCCCTCCGGGGCCAAACGAATCGAGGCTGGTGAGCCGATCAGCGGCCACATGCGTCGACTCGAAAGCAGCTACCTCCTCGTGCAGGGACCGCCTGGCGCCGACAATGAACTGTCGCCGCTCGAAGCCGCCTGCAAAGCAGAATTGGATCACAACCGGAGAAACGGGGTCGAAGTTAAGTGCCGTCGCGGTCTCGCAAACGCTCAATCCCCCAGCACATCGAGACCGACCTTTTCGCCAGCCGTGATCAAAGCGGCATCGCGCGAGGCGAGTGGCTGTTTGCGGCGAATCGCCAGTTCGAGATAAGCGGCATCGTAGATAGTCAGGTCGTGCGTGAGGGCGAGAACTCGCGTCGCGCCCCAAGCGTGCGCGTCCGTATCGGCATCGGCCGCAATCGGCAAGCGCTTCAATCGCTCGAGACAGCGCGTGGCGTAGGCTTCCTCGCAGCGCTTCCGGCGAACGGCGTTCCGCAGCACGTTCGCCACCTCCAGCCGCCAGAGCGACGGCACCAGCGCGCCTTCCACAGCCACCCGGCGCAGAACGTCTGGGGGGACGGCGCTGCGCTCGCCCGCGAACAGCCATGCGATGGTCATCGAAGCGTCGACGACAAGGCTCATCCGCGCCGGCCCTCTTCGATGAGTTTGCGGATTGCGGCCTTGCCAAGCCCGTGATCCCGGCTTTCGCGGATGATCTCTTCGGCTGCCGTTTGCGCATCGGCGCGCGCGTGCGGCCGACGTATCACGATGTCCGAGTCGCGCGCTTCAAGCTCGACCTGCTCGCCCTCGTTCAGTCCCGCCGCCCGCGCGACCCGCGACGGGACTCTGAGCGCGAGATTTTTCCCCCATCTGCCGATTGTAACCCGGGACATGACGGCCTCCATTGTCTGGAATATCCTTGCATATCCCGCGCGAAGGCGCAACGTGCATCTGGGCCTACGACATGATCACGGGACTTGCCCGCACCGGGATGTGGGACACGCGAACAGGCCATCGAGAGACTGCGGAGGCACGAGACGGAGCTGAGGCGTGCCGGCGTGAAGCACCTTTTTCTGTTCGGTTCGACGGCGCGCAACGAGGCGCGCTCGCGATCGGACGTGGACCTGTTCTTCGATTACGAGAAGGGAACGTTTGGGATGTTTGCGCTTCTCGAGGTCAAGGAGCTTGCAGCGGAGATTCTCGGCAGTCCGGCCGACGTCATGACGCGGGACAGCCTTCATCCGATGTTGCGGCCACGCATCGAAGCCAATGCGCGGCGGATATTCTGATGAAGGAGTTGTCGGGGACAGCAGCTGCGGTCCCCGGAAACTGAAATTTACTGTGAGCCTCCGCCCGGGCCGCCGGAGGTGGCGCCGCCCGAACCTCCAGCTGGAGGCTGCGGAGGTGGCATTGTGTTCTGCTGTTGCTGGTATTGGTATTGGGGTTGGGGTGGCGGATAGTAAGCCGGGGGCGGCGGGCCTTCCATCGCCGGGAACATGTAGAAGCGCACGCCCGCCATCACCACGTTTTCGGTGATGTCATGTGTCGCCACCGGGCCGAGCGACGGCGAGAAGCTTTCGACACTGGCGTTCACATGGCGATACCGGTAGTCGAGGAACAGATCGGCATCGGGAGCGATCTCGAATGACGTGCCGCCGATCCCCTCCCACATGAATCCCCAATGATCGACACGGGCGATCTCACTGCCCGTGTCCGAGAAGTTGGGCGCGAAATACACATGTCCTTCGCCCACGCCCGCGCCGCCGTAGATATTCCAGCCCGGCGCGATGGGAAAATCGTACACCGCATTCACCAGCTCGGAGGCAATGTTGGCATGTCCCGTCGCGCCGAACTGTGCACCGCCGCTCTGGACGTTGGAGACGCTATGCCAGTCATAGCCGGACTCGAATTCGAGCCTGATCGGAAATTCGGGCATCTTGAAGCCCAGCGTACCGGCGAAGACCGCGCCGTCATTGGTCTGAACCTGACCCGAGCCGGGCGGCGGGGTCAGCTGGTCCACCGTGATGTTGTTCTGGCCATCCCAGCCGGCGCCCAGGCCGACATAAAATCCATCGCCCGCTACGGCGGGTCCGCCGAGCGCGAGGAACGCCGCGCCGGCCAATACGATACATCGTGTTTTCATGTGAAACCCGCCTCTTCATCCCGTTGCCAGCGCTTCAACGCGCAGATTCGACAAAGTATCCCGTGCCCGCGGTTTGCGCATGTAGGGTGTTAGCCTACATCGCGCCGGAGTCTGCCAGTCAAAACACGCCGGGAATAAGGCGCCAGCTTCGCGTGGCATAAGTTTCATATTCGGGAAAGGCGCGGGAGAGCACCTGCTCCTCGTAGTTCATGCGCAGGATCTGCAGCGCGAGTGTGGCGAGCACCACGAGCAGCGCCCATGGCTGCCGGTATTGAAGCATCACGCCGAGCGATCCGACGAGGCCAGCGAGGTAAAGAGGATGGCGGATGCGGCGATAGGGGCCGTTCGTCACCAGCCGGCGCGCTTCGGGCAACAGACTGAACGAGCGGCCCAGCCAGAACAGGATGAGGATCTCCGCCAACGTTCCTCCACCCGCGANNGGGCGGCAACGGAACTCTCGGCAGGGCCAGCAGCGCGATCAGCAGATTGCCGCCGACAAGTGCCACGGCCCGTGGCCATACGCCTTGAGACTTGGCGGCCGGCATCCGGCGCAGGAAGATTAGCGCGATGACCATCGCGAAATAGAACATGTTGCTCGCGAGTGCCGAGAGCTGGAGCGCGGAATCGCGGGAGGGCCCCGCGCGCCATGCCGCCGCGAATTGCGGCAGAAGCCCGCCCATGCTGAAACCATAGAAGACGATCAGCGGGGCGGCGATCAGCACGTCGTAGGCTTTCGTCGCCTGGAAATTCGCGGGAGAACCGTGTCGCATTCACCGAACCCGATCAGCTGGAGAGACAATCGTCATGACGAAGAAGAAATACGTACCCGAAGACGACGAACATTACCGGCGTGCGCTTTACGAATTGCAGGTCGAACTGGTCAAGCTCCAGCGCGAACTGATCGCCGGCGGCGAGCGGGTGCTCGNNACGCCGCGGGCAAGGACGGCGCGATAAGGCGGCTGACCGAGCATATGAGTCCGCGCGAGACGCGCGTTCACGCGCCCGGCAAGCCTTCGAGCCGGCAGGAGACGGAATGGTATTTCCAGCGCTTCGTGCCGTTCCTGCCCGCGGCCGAGGATTTCGTGGTCTTCAACCGCTCCTGGTACAACCGCGCCGGCGTGGAGAAGGTCATGCATTTCTGCACCAAAGAGGAGGTCGAGGAGTTCTTCGAATCCGTGGTGCCGTTCGAGGCGATGCTGGTGCGCGACGGGATCGCGATCCGCAAATATTATCTCGATATTTCCCGCGACGAGCAGAGGGAACGGCTGAAGGCGCGGGAGAAGGATCCCCTCACGCAGTGGAAGGTCTCGCCGGTGGATGAGAAGGCGATGCAGAACTGGAAGGCCTACTCAAAGGCGCGCGACGAGATGTTCAGCCGGTCGAGCCACGCGGTTGCGCCCTGGCGGATCCTGCTTTCCGACAACAAGAAGGTCGCCCGCCTCGAACTTATCCGCGATCTGCTGGCAAGCTTCGACTACAAAGGCAAATCGAAGAAGCTGCCCAACCCCGACACCGCCATCGTCTTCCAATGGAGCGAAGCCGCAGCGGAGCGGGTGGCGAAGTGATCGGTTCTCGCGGCCGCGACCCCTCACCCGCGCTGGAGCAGTAATCATTGCACGTATCTGCATCCCTCTCCCACAAGGGGAGAGGGGAAGCCCGAATGCTGCATCAGCGCCGGAAAATCAGCGCGCGGAATCCCCTCTCCCCTTGTGGGAGAGGGCTCAAGCGCGGCTCCTTCCAACCGCCCAGGTGCGGGTGAGGAGTGAACACGTGCGGCGGTTATTATCCCACAATCGCTTCCGCGAGCCGAACCGCGTCGTCCGGTTCGTGGTAGATGCCGAAGCCGATGCGCAGGCGGTTGGCGCGGTGGTCGACGATGATGTTGTTCGCCGCGAGGCGCGCGGTGATTGTGGCGGCGGCGTTGGTGCGGAAGGCGAGGAAACGTCCGCGGCGGTTTTCGTCCGGCACGAGCAGATCGCGCGAGGACACCGGCGAATTCAGGCGGTCCAATTCGGCGAGGAAACGGCGCTCGATTTCCCGCACATGGGCGAGCATTCCTGCAACGCTCAGCTTCTCCTGCGCGAGCCAGTCCTGCACCGCATTGAATCGATAGAGTCCCGAGACGTCGAAGGTCGCGCCGAGGAACCGGCTGCCGTCCTTCGCATAGGGCACGCCACTGCCGCCGCTCTCGAGCGCCGAAAACCCCGCATACCAGCCCGTATCGACCGGCCGCGGGCAGAACCCGGGCGGACAATGCAGGAAGCACACGCCTTCGCCCGCCATCGCATATTTGTATCCGCCGGCGAGATAGAACGCTCGCGACGCAATCCGGGAAAGGTCTGTCGGTACCGCCATGAAGCCGTGATAGCCGTCGATGACGACCAATGTATTCGGACCTGCTACCGCATCGACGATCGCTGCGAGATTGCCGAGCGCAAATCCTGAATCGAAAAACACATGGCTGAAATAGACGAAATCATATGCGCCGTTCCGCGCCGCCTCGCAGAAGCGCCGCTCAAAACTTTCGAACGGCTCACAGGCCACGCGCGTGACGTCCACGATGCCGTCTTCCGCGAGCCGCGAAAACTGGCGCGCGAAGCTCATGAATTCGGAACCCGTTGTCAGCACGCGAATGGGCCGTCGTGGCAGGCACGACAGCAGCCGCAGCACGAAACCGTGCGTGTTGGGACCGAAGGCGATGTTGGCAGAATCGGGCAGGCGAAGCTCGCGCGCGATATGCGCCTGCGCCTTGGGGATCACGTTCGAGAGCACGTGATCCCATTTGCGGTCGAGCAGGCGCGCGGCGTCCTTCCACGCCGCCTCCTGCGCGGCAAGCGTCACGTCCGGCCAGGGATGATGGCTGTGCGCCGCCGCATGCAACGGCGCGCCTGCAGCGCCGACGCTGCGCGCGAACCCCTTCACTGCGGCGAGACCGGACCCGCTTTGATATCCGGGTCGTTCAGGTGCCAGGCCTTCCAGCGCATCGCGGTCCAGATGCGCGTGCGGCCCGAGGGATGATCATAGAAGACGAACTCTTCCAAAGGCGTGGGATCGAGCTTGCGGTACTCGCTGAGCTTGAGCGTGGCGGTCGCAAAGCCGTCCGGCTGCCGCGCCGCATTAAGGCCGAAAATATCGGCCTGCGCTTCCGTCGTCCGGGTGATCGTGTTGGTGACCGGCGTCGCGAGCAGAAAGAACAGGCTGAGCAGCGCCGCGAGTGCCGGCAGGCCTGCCGGATCGTCGATGCTGCGCACGTCCCAATTGCCGCCGAAAACGCCCGTGAGCGCTCCAAATCCCCAGTTCACGAACAGGAACGCGACCAGGATGACCAGCCCGTTCCAGGTGATGAGGAGGGCGACGTGATTGAGCACGTAATGTCCCATCTCATGGCCGAGAACCGCTTCGATCTCGGGGGGCGTGCTGCGATTCATCAGGTTGTCGTTGAGAGAGACCCGCGTCGTGCCGAAAAATCCCGAAACGTTTGCCGAGATGCGCTTGCTCTGCCGCGAGGCGTCGAACTCGTACACATTCGTCACCGGAATGCCGTTTGCTTTCGCCAGCGCGAGGATTTTCTCCTTGACGGGACTCTCGGCCAGCGGCCGGTAGGTATTGAAAAGCGGCGCGATGAAAACCGGCGAGATCGCGATGACCACCGAAAGCAGGCCGACTGCCACCAGCGTGCCCCACACCCACCACAGCTGGCGCGAACCGCGGATGACCGCGTAGATCACCGTCAGCGCGATGACCGACAGCACCAGCTGGACGCCGAAGCCGACCGCGAAGTCGCGAAACCACTGCCAGAAATTCTGGTTGGAGAGCCCATAGGCGTGCTCGCGGAAGAAAGTCTCGTACACCGTGAGCGGAAAGGTCAGCACCGTGGTGGCCACGACGAACATCGCGACATAGATCGGCGCCTGCCAGAAGCGCGAGCGGGTGACCTTCTGGGCAATGTTGCGCATTCCCGCCGAAATCCCGGTCCACAGCAGCAGCGCCGAGACGGCGATCGCAAACAACGCATCGACGAAGATCAGCACATAGCCGCCCTCGAAATAGGAATCCGAGCGCTCCCGCGCCGCGCCGGACACGCGGGCGAGATAGGCATTGGTGGCCTTGACGGGATCGAATGTGACGACGGGCTCCGCGGCTGGCGTCGTCGCCAGAGCGTGGACGATCACTGGCGCCACTGGCGCCGCCTTGAGGTCCGCCTGGGCGGATGCATGCGGACTCCATGCGATGATCGCTACGAAAAGCAGCGCAATCACAACTGCCACCCCGGCAAGTTTCCGCCCCATCGATGTCTCCCGATCCGACTCCATCCGCGAAGGTGGTAGCAGATGGCCGCCCTTTTTTCCTCCCCCAACGTGGGGTGAATTGCGAATCCGCTAGGCTCAAGCTGCAACTGGACGAAAGTCCGGTATTAGGTAGCAGAGTTCCAAGACCTCGATTCCCTTTTCGTTCTGACTCTGATACGCCTTCGGCATGAGCGCCGAAGTCACCCTTACGACCCGGAAGCCAGAGGCGCCGAAAGCAGATTTCGCTTTCGAAATCGATTTCAAGCGCGGGGAAGGATCTCCATCGCGGGTTTTCACCGCCATCAACGATTTCATTCGCGGTTGTGAGAACATTGACGCGGAACTTGCGCGCGGGATCGATTCAAACATCGAAACTGTCATGGTTTTGGAGGATATCGAAGCGGGATCGATCAAGGTCTGGCTTCGCAATGTTCTTCAGATGGTAGAAGACGACGCTCTGAAGACACTCGAATGGAAGCCCATTGTCGGGAAATACTTGGTGCGGGCGAAATATGCCGTGATCCGATGGATAGACCAGGATGCAACACCGAAGAATTTGACCGAGCTGGCAAGCGAATTGCGAGCCATCGCAGCAGAGACGGACGTGAGACATCTACCGGACTATCAAGCCCCCTCGCCAACGGCGTTGCTAGGCGCCGTGCGGGACTTTCAAGCCGTCAAGAACCAGCTTGTGCCCGGGGATCGCGCCATTTTCATCCCGCGCGAAGGTGAGCCTCTGGAAATGAATCTTTCTATTCGCTGGGATGTGGACCAAATCGAAGAAATGGCCGTGAAGGAAACGGTCACCTTTCCTCCTGCACCGATGATTTTGGCAGTGAAAAAACCCGATTATCTAGGCGACAGCAAATGGGAACTTCGCCATGGGAAAAGAACCATCGCAGCCAAAATCGAAGACGCGGAATGGCTCCAGAAATTTCAATCCCGGCAAATTGATGTAAGGCCGGGCGACGCCCTACGGTGTGATGTGCGTATTGAAAATCTATATGGACATGACAATGAGTTGCTTTCGGAACGCTACACAATTCTTAGAGTGACAGAAGTTCTAGCCGACACGTACAAGCAGACAGAGCTTTTCACTGTCCGGCAAATCACAATTCCTCAAGGCGAACTCCCTGAAGTTCCAAAGCCACTAGACAAGCCAGAAAAAAAGTAGCCGCAAACGTCCCACGGGCCAGCTTAGCCGTCAGGGAATTGCGGGTAATCATTTACCGAATTCTTGGCACGCCTTGCTTTGGCGGCGCGCGCCCGGATGTAAACCCAAAGACCCAAACGCGGACCGGCCGAGGTTGGTGTAATCGATTATGCGTCTCCGTATTCCAAGCGCCTCGAATTTCGGCCACGCATCGGAGTCGAGATTCGCCATGGCTGGGTGACTCGGCTTAGTCTTGCGTGCTTTCAGCGGCGCGTGAGGCTTTGGCGGGCTTTTAAGCATCCGCAGCACATCGTCTTCCCTAATTGTGCCGCCGCATTTTCGCATGGGAGCCCCCTTTAATGGCACGGAAAGATATGGATCAGCGCCGCAATCTGTATGGCAGCTTGATGGAGGAAGTTAAGCTCCGAATCGATTGTATCGACAGAGCAGTACGCGGGCAAACCGGGTTCCCTGGTCCCATTGTCCGCGAGTTTTGCTACGGGCAGTTGCGCCTGCTCTGCGAGCTTATCAGCTTGGGTTGTCTCATTGCTCACGGCGACATACCGGCGACTTATTCCAAGAGGTTAGGTAAGGAGTACTCAGCCGATGCAATCATGAAAGAGCTGGAAAAGCTGCGCCCGCACTTCTATCCGATTGCAATAAAACAAGCTGGCTGGACCCCACATGGGGACAAAAAAATGCACCGCGCCGAAGGCATCAATCCACCACCGCTGCCGAAAGAGGCGTTGCTAGACTTATACGGGCACACTCACAAACATCTGCACCGTGGAAACGTTCGAAAACTCTTGGATTCCGAGACCCCGATAGAGATGGCTACGAATTTTCCCGAAATCGTATCGTGGGCGCAAAAAATCAACGACCAACTCAATGTTCATTTCATCGCGATCAGCGAGGACTATTTGATCTTTTGCATGCTTCGGACGATTGAGGCTGGAGGTCGCGTGACGACCGGCGTTTTGGAGAAGAGGGACGTTCCCCTATGACCACCTCCCAAGTGGTGGGGTTGGCGTCCACGTCTTTGATTTCAAGTATATTGTCAATTCGGGGTCTGACCCCGATTCGTGACCTCGAATCGCAACGGCGAGGCATGACCCCCGCTCCTTTGCGGAAGCAATGCCGAGAGGTCGTGTGCGGCAGTGATCAGTCCGCGGACGTGGTGTCGAGATTCGTTGGTCTTGCACCATGCGGCAACAGATGATATATAGCTCTGTCATATCTCATTGAGCGTGGCGATCTATGACGAAGGCAAAGATCTTCTGGTCCGGGCGTTCGCAGGCGGTGCGCCTGCCGAAAGACTTTCGCTTTCCGGGCGAAGAAGTCCTCATCAGCCGGCGAGGCAGCGCTGTGGTTCTGGAGCCTGTTGCCGACGACTGGAGCTGGCTTGATGGAGTGAACGGAAAGCTCGACCGCGATTTCGTTGAGGCGGTGAAGGAGAAGTCGGCTCCGCAAAAACGCACGGAACTTGAAAAGCTTTTCCGTTGATGCGGTATCTGCTCGACGCCAATGCCGTGATTGCCATGCTGAACGATCCGCACGGCCGTGTGGCGCAGCGTGCGCGCCGCGAAAGCCTCGCTGACGTGGCCGTGTCGGCCATCATCATTCACGAACTTTATTACGGCGCATTCTCCAGTGCGCGGGCAACGCAAAATGTCGCGCTGGTAGATGCACTCCGTTTTGCAGTACTACCGTTCGAGAAAGAGGATGCGAGGTCTGCGGGGCAGGTTCGCGCTCGCCTGCGCGCGAAGGGGACACCAATCGGTCCCTATGACATCCTGATAGCCGGTCAGGCGGTCGCGCGAAAGCTGATCCTCATTACACACAATCGCCGCGAGTTCGTGCGCGTGGCAGGGCTCATGACAGAAGACTGGGAGACTTAACCGACGATCCAGCTCCTCGTGGAGACGTGAATATCGGGCCTGATCCCGCAGCCGCTCGCGTGAATTCGGTCTGACCCCGATTCTCCCCCATCCCATTTTCGGGCGCATTGAATTTTAAGCAACGTCCCATTTCGGGCTTATGCGCTCGACCTCGTTGCTCAGGAATGCCTCCAAGTGAGGATCATTTCCCAACATAGTGGCTAAACTCGCGGGAATGAACGGCATGGGAGCGCCGTTCGGATACATCGCGCCTTCCCAATCAAGAACGTATGTTTCAGCATTGATCTGCCGCGTAGTGGCCTTGGCTTGCTCGGGCGAGAGCCGCCTGAAGTTCTCCTCCCCGATCAGGTCGATATATTTGCGGCATGCCCGTCGATACATTTCCAAGCTGGTGCCACGTATCTTCAATTTCAGCGGTGGCGTGGCACCGAGATAAGTCACCCATTCGACAGGCATGGATGCCGTCTGTTTCCCCAACTCCTGCTGGGAGCGGGCTGGAAGTGGAGGGAATGCGTCCCGTCCAAGATCACCAGGATAGAATTTGCCGTCCTTGTCGAATGATCCATGCATAGTCTTAATCGTGGTCCTTCCACCTCCGAGCATCCGCACAATTCGCAGAAGCAAAAAAATTGCGAGCAGGACCCCTACTATTGCCGAGAGTGCGATCATGCCTGCCTTCCCCGCCCGCGCTGCGCCGAAAAGTTCTCACGCAACCGCACAATCGGCAAGCGTCGAGTTTTCGGTCATGACAGTCGAATGGTATCGGTTCCGAGGGCTAATTCGGCGACAGGTGTTGCATTAGTGGCCGCGTAGTTCCTATTGCGCTGAAATGGGCGGACGGGCTTCTGGAACTAGGGCCAAGAAGTCATCGCTGAACAGGTGATAATTCACGTTTCGCATTTCTGTGGCAAACAGCTCCTGCAGGACCGGCAGGAGCGACCAGCCCTGCTGCTCAGGCTTTTTGCCGCCCATCACTGCTTTCACGCCGACCTGCGCAATTAGTTGGCTCGCAATTTCCAGCTCATGGGCTGAGGCTATCTGCCAAGGCATCTCAATCAGAACCTTCGGATCGATGTTCTCAACCGCCAGCGCGTTCAAAATTTCCTGGTCAAGAATCAGCTTCACACGCGGACTGAAAATATACCAATCCTCCAACGTCAGGATCAGCGGGTAGCTGGGCAGACCGTCGTTCACCCATTCCGTCTTCCCATCCAACGCGTCCTGGATATTGCGGTAGTTCTGCGCCACAGCGGCCGCAAGCACCTTGAGGTCCTTCTGCAGTGCCGCCGTATCTGAGGACACTCTCGCATTCACGGTCAGGCGCTTTGTCTTGGCTTCGATGAACACATGTCCGGTCCGGTCAGAGAGGATCCAGTCCGTACCGTGAAAGGTCTCGCCTTTAAAGACGTAAGGTCTTACTGCCCGTAAAGTGAAGTTCGGTGGGAGGCATGTCTTGGCCAACACTTCGCCGACGTAATTTTGGAAGGAGTGACCGAACGAATTATCGAAATCCGACGCTTTGACCAGATCGTAGAAAAGGCCACCAAAGGATCGCCGCAATAGATAGCGGGGAATAGGACACATAACACGGTCCGGATATGCTGGGTCGATCGCCACCAGCGGCTTTCCCTCCAACGGATTCCATGTGAAATACCAGTCCTCATCGTAGCGCTGTAGTGTCTTGAGCTCGGCTTTCAAGTCGGCAAGCCGGATCGTCAAGCGGTTAAAGAATGTCCGCGTGGCAGCAGCAGATATTTGAATCACGGAGTAGTCCTGTGCCGTGGACAGACCCCAACTGTGATTGAAATGACCGGCCACGGCCACACCAAGGCGGAAAAACTGCCTGGCGGACAGCCCGAGTTCGCGCTGGGCGATTTGATCTACCGCTGTGGCTCCTAGGACCTTCACTGCGCGCATCACAGGAAAGATGCCCGTGTCAGTGAACGGAAACTGGCGGTGGGCGATGCGATGCAATTCAAACAGGACGTCAGGCTTTCCGCCGTTGCCCTCCATGAAGGCCACGCCATCGAGGTGGCGCAGATGATTGACGGTCTTGGCGAGATCGTTCCAGTTCCGCAGGCTCCGCGGCCCGATTGTGGCAGCGTTCAACACGAGCTCGCGGGACAGAATGTCCAATTCCCAGGCGTGCAACACCGATCTCGGATCAAATCCGGAGGGGATGTCTTGAATGTATCTCGGTGGCAATGGAATCTTGTCCATCACCAACAGCGAATAGCGCCAGACGTTTACAAGGCTCTCTTGCAGCCCAAATTGCTGCAAGAAGTTCCGAAACGGCTTGTATTCCTGATAGAAATCGGCCATCGAGCGAATTCCGCGACAGGCATCATCTGTCACCTATTTCCCATTTCTTTGGGTCAAAAGTTGCCAATCCTGCCCTACAGTCAAATAAGCGCCTGCGCCTCCTTGACCGACACGAGTCGGCCGAGCTTTCCGAGCTCGTGGAGATCGCCGCCGACCTCGATGCGGATGGACTGGTCGATCCCGCCAACGCTGACTGGATCAAAGCCGCTTGCAGCAATCAGTTTGGCGACCGCTCTGCCGGCCTCGGGATAATCCGTCGCATAGAAGAGCACGGCGCGCTCCGGCGACCGGTTCGCTGCGCTGCCCAGCGACTCGGCGCGCAAGGTGCCGAACGCCTTGACGAGCTCGGCGCCTTCCGGAAGCAACCCCGCGATGATCTTTCCGGACGACTGGTCGGCGGGAATGATCTTCTTGTACCCTCCCTTGCCGTCGGGCGCTATCGGGTTTGAGGGATCCACCACAATCTTGCCGGCGACGGCGCCGTGATGGGTCGCAATGAACTCCTTGATCGCATCGAAGGAGATGGCAAGGACGATGACATCGGCTTTCTTTGCCGCATCGTCGATGGACATGACCTCGGCCTTGCCGTCGAGCTCGGCGGCGAGTTGCTGCGCCTTTGCCAGGTTTCGTTCGGAGATGATGATGCTCTGTCCGCCTGCCGCAAGGTTTTTTGCGACGCGCGAGCCGATATTTCCAAGTCCGATGATGGCGGTTTTCATGGCTATGCGATCCTTTCCAGTTTGGTAATGCGACCGGAGCGATTTTGCGGGGTTGGCCGGCAAGGCACGAAATCACATTTCCAATACTGGAAAGCCGATCAGGTTCCCCGAACAATTTCTCAGCTTCGGCTCACAAGCGGCCATCGGCTGCGGTCTCTCCAAGAAGTTCGCGATAGAGCGCGATCGTGTCCGCCGTCATCCGCTCCACCGTAAAATTGCGGGCGATGTGCGCGCGGCCCTCCGCGCCCATCGCGGCGCGCGCGGCGGGGCCGGCGGCGATCATTTTCCGCAATGCCTGGGCAAGTGCTTCGGAATCGCCGGGTGGCGTCAGAAAGCCGGAGACTCCCGGCAGCACGGTCTCGCGCGCGCCGCCGTGATCGGTGGCGATCACCGGCCGCTCCATCGCGCTGGCTTCGGCAGTCACGCGTCCGAAGGATTCGGCCTGGGTGGACGCGGAGACCACGATGTCCGCGGCGAGGTAGGCCGTGGGCATTTCGTTGACGTGGCCCGCCATGATGACATTGCGCGCGAGACCCGCGGCCGAGATTGCGCGCTGCAATTCCTGCTCATAGGCGGAACGGGCCTGCGTGTCGCCGACGAGGACGGCGCGGACGCTTTGGCGTTGGGATTCGCCTGCGAGTTTTTGGAGAGCGGCGATCAGGACCAACTGGCCTTTGAGCCGCGTGAGGCGTCCCGGCAGGAGAATGACGATATCGCTCTCCGTTGCGCCCCAATCCGCGCGCAGTTGCCGGACCCGCTCTGCCGGGATTCGGGCCGGATCGAAGCGCGCCAGATCGACGCCGCGGGGAATCACCACGAGCTTCTTCGGCGCGGAACCGTATTCGCTGCTGATGTGCCGCGCGGTCCATTCGGAATTGGCGATCACTGCGTCGCCGCGCGCCATCACGGAATTGTAGAAGCGCTTGAGCGGCGAACGCGCAGTATAGAGCCCGTGATAGGTGGTGACGAAAGGGACCTTGGTCTGACGCGCCGCCCAGAATGCGCTCCAGGCCGGGGCCCGCGAACGGGCGTGGACGAGCTTGATATTCCGTACACGGATCATATCGCGGATGCGTCGGGCATTGGTCCACAGCGTCGCGGGGGATCTGGAATTTGCCGGCATCGCAATCCACTCGCCGCCCGCTTCTTCGAGCTCGGCCACCATGCGGCCGCCGGCCGAGGCCACGAGCGCCGTGAAGCCTTCGCGGACGAGCGCGGCCGCAATTTCGATCGTCGAGCGCTCGGCGCCGCCCGTTTCGAGCGAGGGCACGATCTGAAGGCAGGCTGGCCCATCGGCCGCGCCGCTTCTATTCTCGCTCATCGCAATCCGTCATCCGAAGCAGGCGCGAACCATGCGGGTTTTGTCTCGGTTTATCAAAGTCGCTTGTCTGGCGGCCGCGGCGGTTACCGCGGGCGGGTGCGATGCGTTCGCCGCGAAAGCCTCGCCGCTCGACGATCCCGCGCTGGGCGGGCACAACCGCTACGAGCGCTGCCTCGCGCTGGTGAAGCGCGATGCGGCGCGCGCCGAAACGGAAGCCGCGGGCTGGTCCGCCGCGGGTGGCGGCGCGGCCGCGCTGCACTGCGAGGCGCTCGCGCTGGTCGACCTGAAACGCTTTGCCGAAGCGGCGCAGAAACTCGAAGACGCGGCAAACCAGTCAGCAGCTGCACCGTCTTTGCGCGCGGAATTGCTCGATCAGGCGGGAAACGCCTGGCTGCTCGCGGACGCGATGGGAAAGGCGGAGAGCGCGCTGAGTTCGGCGCTCGCGCTCGAGCCGAAGAATGAAGACGTGTTGGCCGATCGCGCGCGGGAACGCGGCGCGGCGAAGAACTGGACGGGCGCGATCGGCGATCTCACCTCCGTTCTCGCGCTCGATCCCGACCGCGCCGATATCTACGTGCTGCGCGCGAGCGCGCTGCATGCGCAGGGCCGCAAGGCGGAAGCCGGCGCCGACATCGCACGCGCTCTCGGTATCTATCCGGACTATCCCGAAGCGCTGGTCGAGCGCGGCACGATGCGCCTCGAAGCCGGCGACAAATCGGGCGCCCGTACCGACTGGCAGCTGGCCGCAAAGGAAGCGCCCGACAGCGCCACCGCCGCCACCGCCCTCGCACACCTCAAACTCCTCGGCGCCACGACCCCTCCCGAAAAAAAATAAGAAGATGCCCACGCGGAGGCGCGGAGGCGCGGAGAATAGAAAAGACGAACCGCCAAGGCGCCAGGACGCCAAGGCGCACCTGCAGCACATAGTCTCCAAAACGAGGTGGCGAGGCAGTGAGAATTATTTTGCGCGCCTTTGGCGCGCGGTCTCCTTCTCCCACCCGGTTAAACGGGATGGCTTACTGTCTCTCCATGAAATTTCTCCTGGAGCCTTGGCGCCTTGGCGTCTTGGCGGTTAAATCTTCCTCCGCGTCTCCGCGCCTCCGCGTGCAAACTTACCTTTCAATCGTCGATGCATCTGCCCATTCGTGGCGGACGTTTGTGTCATGTTCGCGGACGAGATGCGCGTCGCGCATCGTAGTGAAGTCCGGTGCGTCGAGGAGGCGGCTGAGGGCCCAGACGGCCATGGCGCGGACGAGGGGGGAGGCGTCGGAGAGGAGGCGCTCGGCTTCGGGTGCGAGGGCCGCATCGCCGGAATTGCCGATCGCGATCACGACGTTGCGGATGAAGCGGTCACGTCCGGTGCGCTTGACCGGAGAATTGCGAAACAGGTTGCGGAAGGCGGCATCGTCGAGACGCGACAAGTCTTTGAGACCCGGCGCGGCCAGTTCGGCGCGGGCGTGAAACTTCGCCTCGCGCGCCACGGAGGCAAAGCTGTTCCAGGGGCACACCGCCAGGCAATCGTCGCAGCCATAGATGCGGTTGCCCATCAGCGGACGAAATTCGCGCGGGATTTGGCCCTTATGCTCGATGGTGAGGTAGGAGANNGAAATGCAGCGCCGCGCATCGATTTCGTACGGTGCGGTGAAGGCCTGCGTCGGGCAGATGTCGAGGCAGCGGCGGCAGGAACCGCAATGATCCGTTTCGGGCTCGTCGGGCTCGATCTCGAGCGTGGTGAAGATCNNAGATTGGTGTGCTTGCCCTGCCAGCCGAGCCCCGCCGCCTGCGCGAGCGGTTTCTCCATCACGGGCGCGGTGTCGACGAAGATTTTTGCATCGGCTGCAAATTGCCCGGCCATGAATTGGCCGAGCGTCCTCAGCTTCGATTTGAGCACGTCGTGGTAATCGTCGCCTTGCGCGTAGACGGAGATGGCGCCGCGCGCGGGATGGCCGAGCTGCGCGAGCGGATCGTCGTGAGGCCCGTAATTCGTGCCCAGCACCACGATCGAGCGCGCCTCGGGCCACAGCGCAGATGGGCTTGAGCGGCGGTCGGCGTTCTTCGCCAGCCAGTCCATGGTGCCGTGCCGGCCTTCCACGAGGAACTGCGCGAGATGTTCGCCCACGCCTTCGGGCGCCGCCGCACGGGCGAAGCGCACCACATCGAACCCCAATTCTCCGGCACGCGCGCGGATGGCTTCGCGCGTGCCGTGCTCAGGCGTCGAGGTCCGCATAATGCGAAACCGGCGGCTGGCCGGGCACGCGGTCGGCGAGCAGGTTGCGGAAGGAGGGGCGCGATTTCATCCGCATGTACCATTCGGCGGCGGCGGGAAACTCCGTCCACGGAACTTCGCCGAAATAATCGATCGCGGAGAGATGTGCGGCCACAGCGAGATCGCCGAGCGTGCAATCGCGCGTGGTGAGATAACCGTTGCGTTCCGCGCTCGTCCCCAACGTTGCGAGCGCCGCGCGCAGGGCTTCGCGGCCCGTGCGCACATTGTCCATGTCGGGCGCCCGCCGCGCCGCCGCGCCGGTGTAACGTTGCGACGCCCGTTCATAGACGATGCGCTTCGTCACGTTCTCCAGAAACGGCCCCATCGCCCAGTCGAGCAGCCGGAGCGATTCCCGGCGCGCTTCGTCATCCTCCGGCGCAAGGGGATGGTCGGGATAGGTGCCTTCGAGGTGATCGACGATCGCCCACAAACCTTCGCACCGCGTGCCATCCAGATCGATGAACACCGGCAGATGCTCGGCAAGATTTTCCGGCGCCACGCAGTCGCAGGTGAGCCGCTTCTCGGCGACAAGCAGCCGGGCAAACCGCGACGGCGGCGCAAGCAGCAACTGAACGAGACGACGCATGGGCGCAATCTAAAGAAGCGAGCGGGTTGCTCCTAGGTCAAATTCCAGCGAACGAGTCCGGAATCGGCTGTTTTGTGAACCGCCAAGACGCCAAGACGCCAAGGCGCATGCGAAACGCGATCGCGGGCAGATCATGCTGCTGCGGCCCGAAAAGGATCGCGCGCGAAGCGCGCTACCTCTTGCAGCGCCTTGCACTTCGTTCGCGGCGCATCGGAGCTTCATCGCCTTGGCGTCTTGGCGCCTTGGCGGTTCAAGGCTATGCGCGCGGGCTGGCTTTTGGAGCACTACCGGCGCAGGCAGGATTCGAGGTTGTCGCGGCGGACCTCGGCCATGCGCGAGACGAGCGTCGTGGAGCGGTGTTTGACATAGGGGCCGGGGTGCTGCGCGCGCCAGTCGTCGGGATCGGGGAGAATGGCAGCGAGGCGGGCGGCCTGGGAGACCGTCAGCGAGTCGGCGGATTTGTGAAAATAGGCGCGCGACGCGGCCTCGGCGCCGAAATTGCCATGACCCCAATCGACGATGTTCAAATAGACGGTGAGGATGCGCTGTTTCGGCCAAAACGTCTCCATCAGCACGGTGAGCCACGCTTCGACGCCCTTGCGTATCCAGCTGCGCGAGGGCGGAAGGAACAGGCTGCGCGCAGTCTGCTGGCTGATCGTGCTCGCGCCACGAAGCCTTGCGCCTTCGTCATAGGCGCGCACCGCCTTGTTGATCGAGCCCCAGTCGAAGCCGCGATGAGAGCAGAAATTCTGGTCCTCCGACTCAATCACCGCGCGGGACAGATAGGGAGAGATGTCGTCCCATCCCTCCCAATCATGATGCGCCCCTTTGCCCTCGGCCCATGAGAGGATCATTTGCGGCGTCGCCGGCACGGCAAGGAAGCGGAACAAGAGGAGCGCGAGAACGGGAAGAGCTACCAGAAGCACAAAAACGATCAGCGCGATGCGGCGCATCCACCGCATCGGGGTTCGCCCCGTTCGTCGTGAAGTGCCCAAACCAAACCTCGTCATGGCCGGGCCACTCCGGTCCGCGCGAGAGCGCGGCCGGAGTGTAAACCAATGGAGTGCACCCCGTGGGTGAGACGATCGAAGTGTGCAGTAGTTGGCTGTCGCGGGATTGCGGCAGCTGTGTTTGAAGTCGTATAGGCGCTGATCCGGCGAAGCGGAAGCGGGCTCTGCTGGGGAGCAACCCGCCGAGGAATAGCCGGTGGAGACTCACTGCGATGAGTTGCGGGCCGGCGTGAGCGATCGCGCCGGCCATGTTTGTCATGGGCTGGCACGGCGCGCCTCGTGGTTCATCGCAGTAGATTTCCCCATGCCTAATAAAACCCCCTTCCTGGTCGAGAGTGGTGAGTCGGGTGGCAGTGACAACGCTGCCTCGAGCTCTGCTGGCGGACGATAGCCGATCGCGGAATGCAGACGCCTTGCGTTGTAGACATCTTCTACGAAGGTGCCGATTTTCAGGCGAGCGTCGTGGATGTTGCGGTAACAACTGCCATCGACTTCCTCTTGCTTGAGCGTCTTCATGAAGCTCTCGGCCTTGGCATTGTCGTACGGATTGCCGACCCGGCTCATGCTGGCCAGGATGCCATGCTCCTCCAACACATCGGTGTACTCGCCACAGGCATATTGGATGCCGCGATCGGAGTGGTGGACGAGGCTTCCGAATGCGGGCTTCCTCGACGCGATGGCCATTCTGAGTGCAGCGACCGCAAGGCTCGCCTCGATCTTGTCCTCCAGGGCCCAGCCGACCACCCGCCTGCTAAACGCGTCCAGAACAATGGCGAGATAGACGAACGCTTCACGCAGCCGGATATAGGTGATGTCGGCCACCCAGAGCTGATTGATGCCGTCCGGTTTCCAATCGCGGGTGAGATTGGGATAGACAGCGTAGGTATGACGCGAATCGGTGGTGCAAACAAAGCGCCGCTTGCGCAGGCATAACAAGTTATCGGCTCGCATCAGCCGCATCACGCGCTTGCGGTTGACCAGCCGGCCCTGCTTTTGCAGTTCAACGATGACCCGCCGAGAACCGTAGCAGCGGTTATCAAGACAGATTTTCTGGATCTGCTGGCGCAGTTCCGTGTCCGCTTGCCGCGGCGCGTGCTCATCGAAGTGCAGGTAGAAACCGGCGCGGCTAACCCGCGCAGCATCACATGCCTCTAAAATGGAAAACCCAGCTTTGCCTTCCAGCTGCATCACTTCTCCGTACAACGCGCTTCGCCAGGCGCGTTGTTCTTCCAGCGTGCTTCCTTTACTCGCTTGAAGGCTCTTCTTAAAAAATCATTTTCCATCGCCATCCTTCCCAGTCGACGCTCTAACTCCACGATTCTTTCGTGCGCTGTTGTCGATGGTTTAGCAATGGCGTTCCTTTTCGCGCCCGGCCGAGGCCCCCTGGGCTGGCCGAAACCAGCCTTTCCCTTTTCGCGATACGAATCTCGCCAGCGATAAAGAACGCTGCGCTTGATCTTGTACCGACTGCTCAGCGAAGACACACTCTCGCCATTTAAGATCCGTTGCGCTACCGCAATTCGGAACTCCACTTTGAAAACACGGGCTGCTGCCATCCGAACCTCCGTTCGCTGCAGTTGTCCCTGTTTCTCAGTGTCTCAAATTTGCATTGAAGGGACAGGAAGATGTGAAAAAAT
>PKWC01000230.1 GCA_003131925.1 Alphaproteobacteria bacterium
TCAAGTCGTTCGACTATCCGGGATCGATCTACACCGAAGCCTATACGAACAATAACGCGGGTATGATCGCGGGAAGTTATGAGGACAGCAGCGGCGTCCACGGGTTTGTGCGAACTCCGTGAGATCGGTTTCTCGCGGCGGGCGCCTTTTTCGGTCTGCGATGCGTAGTGTACTTGCAACTCTGGCTTCGCGGTGACTTCCGCATTGCTGCACTGCTGGCCGGCCAATCAGCCAGCCAGCAGATTGCTTCCGACGGTCGCGGTGCGCGGAAATTCTGGGCCAGAGTCGGAATGCGCGCGTTGAAAGTTGGTGCGGGTGGCCGGACTCGAGCCGGNNGGCCCTACGGATTTTAAGTCCGCCACGCCCGCATGCGGGCGTGCGTGAAGGGATAGCCGTCTCGCGGGGAAGTTTTAAGTGCGGGTGGTCGCGCCCGGCGCTGCGCCCCCTCCGCCTCGCTGCGCTCGGCACCTGCGCCATGGACGGTGTTGCGCCATCCGATTTCCGTGGTGACTCGCTCATTCATGCTGAGCGCCAAATCAGATCGGCAAAACCGCAGTGGGCCGCAAAACAGCCATCGCTGGTCCAGACCGTTCCCCGTCCGATCCTTGATTGTTCCGAGATAATGACAGATATTCGTGCGATGAAGGATACTTTGGGTTGATCGTCATCCGTCTTCCGCAGATGGTACGGCCAAAGAGAGGGGTTCCCGTGTTCCAAATTCGCTATGCCGCTTTCGCGCTGTCGCTGGCAGCGGCCGCCACGTATTCGATCGCCGCATCCGCACTCCCCGTGGAACACGGCGAATACAAACTGCCGGCTTCATTCGACGCGGAAGTCACCACGGAGCTCGAAACCGAGGAGTGGGCCCGCGTCTCGCGTCCGGTCCCTGACGCCGCCTATCCTCTCATCATCATGTTGCATGGCAATCACGGCACCTGCGGCTACTACGATCCTGTCCACAAGGTTCGCATCGACGACAATGACCAATACACCTTCGATGGCACCTGCCCATCCGGATATGTCGTGGCTCCCAGTCACCGCGGCTACGACTACATGGCCGACGATCTCGCGAGCTACGGCTACGTTGTGGTCTCGATCGATGCAGACCGCGGCGTCAATGCAGCCCCGGGCGACTCGGGCGACGAAGGCCTAAATCTGCGGCGCGGGCGCCTTGTGCTGCGCCATATGCAAGATCTGTCGGAATGGAACACCTCCGGTGGCGCCCCTCCATCTCTCGGCTTTCAGCTGACGGGAATACTGGACTTCAGTCACGTTGGCCTCATGGGCCATTCCCGCGGCGGAGAAGGCATGCGGGCCGCGGTGGCACAATATCAGGACACCGGCAGCCCCTGGCCGGCGCGCATCGGTCCCGTGACCTTCGAAGCGCTGTTCGAAATCGGCCCCGTGGACGGTCAGACCAGCCGCATCCTCAACAACACGGGCATGGAGTGGAATGTCTTGCTTCCAGGCTGTGATGGCGATGTAAGCGATCTCGAAGGACTCAAGCCCTACGACCGGTCGCTGCTCATCACCACTGAACACGCAAAGCTCAGCAAATCGACCTTCGAGGTGTTCGGCGCCAATCACGATTTCTACAACACGCAGTGGCAGACATCCGACGCCAGCGGATGCGACGGCGAGACGCCGATTTTCCCTCAATGGAAAGGCTCCGGGAAGCAACGCGATACTGCGTACAACAGCGTGATCCCGTTCTTCCTGGCCCATCTGGGTCTATCCGCCACGCCCAAGAAGGCGCGGATGTTCGATCCAAGCTATCCCTTGTCCAACAAGCTCACACGCATCACGGCCTATGCGCGCGGGTTTACCCCCGCCCCTCACACACGCGAGAACTTCATTATCGACAATTTCGACAAGCCGACGGGTACGTCGTCGGAGGGCGTACCCGACGATTCAAAGGGCCTCACAGAATATGTTCACGGGCCGGGAAGCAGCAGCGACGACGCGACGCAGCGCGCGGCCGCGGTCAATTGGTCGCAAACGGGAGGTTATCTGCAGGTAAACGCGGCCGATAAGGGCAGCTCTGTCGATATCTCTTCCTATCCTACACTCGAGTTCCGGGTTGCGTTGCGCTGTTTCGGATCGTTGTGCACCTCGCAGTCCGATCCGACGGGAGATGTCGACTTTTCGATTTCCCTTGCCGACAAGAACGATACCCAGTCGGCGGCGCTTACGCTGAAATCGCTTGCCGTCGTGCGGCGGCCCGTCGGAGCTATCGGTGCCGGCGACAACACGATCTTCCAGACAGTTCGCGTGCCGGTCTCAGATTTCACAGGCGCCGATCCGGCAAATATCCGTGGTGTCCGCTTCACCTTCGATCAGACGAAGACATCGTCGATCTTTTTTGCCGATGTGCGCTTCACGAAAACACCGGCGGGCCCCGGCGGTCTGGCCGGAACTGCGTACGCGGCGCTGCGCCCCAGCATGGCCATTGCCGCACCCCACGTGCCCGACGCCAACAGCATCCTTGCTATTCGCCCGACCAGCGCGGGCGTTGAAATCGAGCTGACCTCTTCGAGGACTTTCCCGGTCGGGGATGCTTTGCCGGTTCTTACCATAGGCGATCGCAGCTATCGCCTGTCGCGGTTCCCGAAGGGCACGAGCGATCGGATCGTGTTCCTCTTAAAGCCGGCTGAGTACGCAGCAGCGCCCGAAGGTGCCCAAGTCACGTTGCGCATCGGTGGCGCCGATCCGTGGACATTCGGTACGCTTCGTAAGCAGTAGGGCGCAAACCGACATGCAAAAAAAGGCGAAGGCCGAAAGGCACTGATTGCGGCCGGCGTGTTCGCACGCTGTGTCGGCGAATGGAACGGTTTCGCGGTCGCGATGGATGATCTGATCGATGGCGACGATCGCGTCGTCGCGCTGGGCCGCTACAACGGCACGTACAAAAACACCGGCCGCGCCATGAACCCGCAGGCCGTCCACGTATGGTCCCTCAAAGACGGAAAGGTAGTCCGCTTCCAGCAGTTCATCGACACGCTGGACGCGGCGGGAGCATTCATTCTTAGAGCGATTCGCGCAGGATCGCACTCAGCCGCCTTGCGCAGACGTTCGGCGGCTTCGCCGAGCAATTTGGTGCGGGCGGCCGGACTCGAACCGGCACANNCGGGCACCTCCCCCACGCGCAAAGCGCGTGAGGGAGGAAAGGGAAAGGCGTGGGGGAGGAAGAGAATCGGGAGAGGAAGGAAAAAGCGTGGAGGAGGAAACCGATGAGCGGGATTTTCTCGCCGAATTCTTTCCTCCCCCATTTCTGGGNNGGGCGGAGGGGGAACGGCGGGAATTGTTTAGGCGATGTCGTGAAGCGGTACGCTCAATGCTGGCGCAGTGTTTCGGGGTCGAGCTTCGCGATGTTTTCGGCCTCGTGGGCGAGGCTTCGCCAGCACTGGGAAAGGGAGATGTAGGTCGCCTTCAACTCCTGCTTCTCGGCGGACTCCGCCAGCATCAGGGTTTCGCGTGCAAATTCGCGGTATTTCCGGGCTCGTTCCAGGGGAGAAAGAGACGTCGACACCACTTCGGCCATGCTTCGCCTTTGATTCCCCACAAAGGCGAAACACATTGCGGAACAAGAGGTTCCGAATTCAGTTTGCGAGGTTAAATGATAAGAACAGTCGCTGCGAAAAGTTCCCGCCCCTGCATTTGACACCTCATCGGCCCTGACTATAGTGCCCGCCTTCCGCGCGGGCGCCCGTCCGCGGGATCGGCTTTCATTTTTCTCGGACAAACATGACGAAGCGCGCCACCTCGAAATACAAACTTGACCGTCGCATGGGCGAAAGCGTGTGGGGACGCAATAAAAGCCCCGTCAACAAGCGCTCCTACGGGCCGGGCCAGCATGGGCAGCGGCGTGCGCGCAAGCTTTCCGATTTCGGCACCCAGCTGCAGGCGAAGCAGAAGCTCAAAGGTTATTACGGCAATATCAACGAGCGACAGTTCCGCCGTTACTATCAGGAAGCCGCGCGCCGTCCCGGCGACACGGGCGAGAACATGATTGGGCTGCTCGAGCGCCGGCTCGATGCGGTCGTCTACCGGGCCAAATTCGTTCCGACGCCCTTCGCGGCGCGCCAGGTGGTCAGTCACGGTCACGTCAGGGTGAACGGTCGCCGCGTCACCGTGTCGAGCTATCTGGTGAAGGAAGGCGACACCGTGGAGCTCGCCGGCAAGGCGAAGGACATGGCGCTGGTGCTCGAAGCGGTCAGGAGCCCGGAGCGCGACGTTCCCGATTACGTCATTGCCGATCACGGCAAGATGACGGCGAAATTCCTGCGCACGCCCAAGCTCTCCGACGTGCCCTATGCGGTGCAGATGCAGCCGCATCTCATCGTGGAATTCTACTCCCGCTAATTTGATTCGCTCTGAAGCTCCTAATTACATGTCATTCCCGCTTTCCAGGCTGTGAGAGAACTCGCTG
>PKWC01000234.1 GCA_003131925.1 Alphaproteobacteria bacterium
GACTTTGAGAGAAAACTGATCGTCGCCCAGGACACCGACAAAGACCGACAGCCGCGATGATCACTAAACTCAGTTGCCTCGCCAATCGCATTTTGGGCGGACGGAGCACTTGCGGTGACCCGTGACACGCAAACAGGAAAGCTCTGATGGCTCCCTCTGCTGACGGCGATCTCGGCGTGACGAAAAACGACCAAGCGCGGCTCAAACGACTGGCTGCGTTCGCGCCGAGATTCCGTGACCCGAAGACCATCTTCGCAAAATGGCATCCCGACAGCGGTAAAGGGACAACGGATGATCCATTGATATTGGGTTGGTTTGACCTGAGCGATGTTGGTTCAGCGTTCTACGAAATGGTCTACGACACCGGATGGGTCATGGACGGGTTCGACTGGTCTGCATGGGCTCATAGTCCTGAGGGTCAGCGCGTTGCCGCGAGGCACGAGAACATCGCTTTGGCGAATTGCGACCAGCTCTCGAAGCTCTTGACGGCTGTGATCCGACAAGACCGATTTTCTGAAGGGTTTTTGGAAAGTTGTTTCGAGACCGGACTTCTGCTCGCCATCACGGAACGGGCCGAAGCATTAGCCAGCGGTAACGCTGACTTCCAATCCGTCCGGCTCAAGAAGGCACCCCGCAACGGAGCGTCGAAATAGCAGCTTATGTAGCGCACAAAATTCGGGACGGATGTACTGCCAAACCTAGCTCGGCTTCGCGCTGCCTTCAGAAAAGAAGCCCATCACCTTGGGACCCGGGAAACAACCCGTCTCAAGCCTTTCAATCCTGAACCCCGCGTCCTCGATCACACTCCTGATCGGTCGGTTTATGTGGCAGCCACCGCTGATGCGGCTCCAGATGGGGTCCAGCCGATTCTGCCATCTCTGAACGCCTTCCTCAGGCGCAAGCCCGTGCTCAACGAAAAGGAACTTGCCGCCCGGCTTCAGAACACGGCGTAATTCCGCGAGGGCATTCAGTGGGATGGTGCACAGCGTCCACGTGGTCACGACGGTATCGACGCTCTTGCCTTCCAGTGGAATCGCTTCCGCCGACGCTTCAAGAAAGGAGACCGGACGGCTCGCCTCCGCCGCGTTTCTGTTTGCCATGTGCGTCAACTTTGGATCGGGTTCGAGCGCCACAACTTCACTAACTGCTGGCCCGTAGAGCCTCAGATTGAGACCGGACCCCGCGCCGATTTCGAGGACACGGCCTTCGGCGGCACCGATAACGCGCTCGCGATAGGGCTTGAGCCGCTCATTGCGCATCGAATAATCGCACAGTTTTGGCAGTATGACGTTGCGGTAAAGGCCCATGGGCATTTCCCCTTCTCTACGTTTGGAATTGCGATGGCGCGCGGGCAGTCATCCGACGCTGGTGTTCCTTCACAAGTGCATAGATCGCTGGAATGACCAGCAACGTTAGCGCGGTCGAAGAGATCATCCCGCCCACCATGGGCACGACGATCCGCTGCATGACTTCGGAGCCTGTTCCGGTGCTGAATAAGACAGGAAGCAACCCTGCCATGATTGCAGCTACGGTCATCATCTTGGGACGTACTCGTTCGACCGCGCCTTCGATGATCGCATCGTAAAGGTCCTCCGCTTTGACCGGCGCGCCTTCCGCGCCGCGCCGCTCCCGTATCGTGCGGTAGGCATTGTCGAGATAGATGAGCATGACGACGCCGGTCTCCGCCGCGACGCCCGCCAGCGCGATGAAGCCCACGACGACCGCCACGCTGAAATTGAAGCTCATCAGATACAGGAGCCAGAGGCCGCCGGTGAGCGCGAAAGGAACTGAAAGCATTACGATCAAGGTCTCCGTCAGGCGGCGGAAGTTCAGGTAGAGCAAGAGGAAAATGAGAAACAGCGTCAGAGGCACAACGGTTTGCAACCGCGCCTTCGCGCGCTCCAGATACTCGAATTGGCCGCTCCATTCGACGTGGTAACCCGGCGGAAATTTGATTGAACTCTGCACGGCCTTCTGCGCAGCGGCTACGTAGCCACCAAGATCGCGGCCCTGCATATCGACGTAGATGTAATCCACGAGCTGAGCGTTCTCGGTCCGGATGGAAGGCGGTCCCTGAGCGATACTGACGGTTGCGATTTCTCCAAGCGGAATTGCCGCGCCGTCCGGCGTATTGACGAGGACTCGGCTGGCGACAGACTGCGGATCGGCCCGGAAGTCCCTCGGATAGCGCACATTCACGCTGTAGCGCTCACGGCCTTCGACGGTCTCTGTCACCATCTCGCCGCCAAGCGCGGTCTGGATCGTGTTCTGCACATCGTCCACGCTCAGTCCGTAGCGAGCCATCGCCATCCGGTTGGGTTCGATGTTGACGTAGTAGCCGCCCAGAACGCGTTCTGCGAAGGCACTGGTCGTTCCGGGCACACTGCGCAGAACGCGCTCGATCCCGGTGGACAATTTGTCGAGTTCGTCGAGATTGTTCCCATACAGCTTCACGCCGACCGGCGTGCGGATGCCCGTGGAGAGCATGTCGATCCGGGCCTTGATCGGCATCGTCCAGGCGTTGCTGACGCCTGGGAACAGGAGAGCGCTATTCATCCCGGCGATCAGCCTGTCCATTGTCGTGCCCGTGGGCCATTGGTCCTCGGGTTTCAGATTGATGACCGTTTCAAACATCTCCATCGGCGCGGGATCGGTTGCAGTATCAGCGCGTCCAGCCTTGCCGAAGACCGACTCGACCTCGGGAAAGGATTTGATGATGCGGTCCTGAGTCTGGATGAGCTGGGCGGCTTTTGTGACCGACATGCTGGGCAGGCTCACGGGCATGTAGAGCAGCGTGCCCTCATTCAACGTCGGCATGAATTCGCTGCCGATGCGCGTTATCGGGTAGATCGAGATGACCAGAACAATGGCTGCAATCGCGATTGTCAGCTTGCGATGGCGGAGCACGGCCTCAATAGCTGGCCGATAGACAGCAATCAGTACTCGATTAAGGGGATTCTTCCGCTCCGGCATGATCCGCCCGCGCACGCATAGCTGCATCAACACGGGCACGAGTGTCACGGACAGCAGGGCAGCCGCCGCGAGCGAGAAGGTGTAGGTGTAGACGAGTGGTTTGAAGAGTCGGCCTTCCTGTGCCTCCAGCGTGAACACCGGCGCAAAGGACACGGTGATTACCAGCAGACTGAAAAACAGCGCCGGACCAACCTCAATCGCCGCTTTGATCAGGATATCGGCGCGACTTGCGCCGGGTGGCGCACGCTCCAACCGCTTGTGCGCGTTCTCGATCATGACGATAGCTGCATCCACCATCGCGCCGATGGCGATGGCGATCCCGCCGAGGCTCATGATGTTGGAGCTGATGCCGATGGCCCGCATGATGATAAACGCAGTTAGCACGCCTACCGGCAGCATGATGATTGCAACCAAAGCGCTGCGCGCGTGCATGAGGAAGATCAGGCAGACCAGCGCAATGATGACGCTTTCCTCGACCAACGTGTGCTTCAGGGTGTCGATGGCGCGATAGATGAGACTGGAGCGGTCGTAGACCGGGACGATCTTCACGCCGCTTGGCAGACTGCCGGCGATCTCTGCGATCTTCTGTTTGACATTCTTGATCACGGTGAGCGCATTTTCGCCGTCGCGCTGAAGCACAATACCGCTCACCACCTCGCCGAGGCCATTCAGTTCCGTGAGCCCGCGCCGCTCATCGGGACCAAATTCGACGCGCGCCACGTCGCGCAGCAGGACCGGTGTTCCATCGGTAGTCTTGAGAACTATCTGTTCGAGATCGCCGATGCTTTTGATGCGACCAAGCGCGCGTACCATGTATTCGCGCTCGGCCATCTCGATCACGCTACCCCCGACTTCCATGTTGCTCGTGCGGATCGCGGCGGTCACCTTCGAGAGTGGAATGCCGTAGGCGCGCAGCTTTTCAGGATCGACCACCACCTGATATTGTTTGACGAAGCCTCCCACGCTCGCGACTTCGGCGA
>PKWC01000132.1:0-1010 GCA_003131925.1 Alphaproteobacteria bacterium
ATGTCGGCCACCCAGAGCTGATCGACGCCGGTCAACTCAAGGCCACGCGCCAGATTCGGAACAATGTGCCAGTTGTGCCGGGAGTTGGTCGTGACCGGCACGAAGGGACGACGTCTCAGGGCGAGAAGATTGTCCTTTCGCATCAGGCGCAGGACACGCTTGTGATTGACCACAAGCCCTTCACGGCCGAGCGTTTCGGTGATCCGGCGATAGCCGAGATGTCGATCCGACAGCGCAATGCGCTGGATCGCGTCCCGGACAAAGGTCTCTTCCTGGCGAGGCTTCGAGGCCCGCCAATGATGGTAGTATCCGGCGCGGCTGACGCCGGCGAGCCGGCACATGGTCTCGATTGCCAATGCGCCTTGCGGCACGGGGCCCATCATCGCCTGGATGACTTCGTAGAGGGCTTTGCACCAGGTGCCTCGAATCCCTGGTGCACTTCTCCGACATGCCGCAAGGCTGTGCGAAAAAAATCCAGCTCCAGACTCTGTTGACCCAGCTTGCGCTCCAGTTCCTCGATCCGATGCTTGGCTTGCTTCAGATCTTCAACCCTCGTCGGTGGCGGCACGGCACCCTTCCCAGGCCGACGGCGTATATTGAGACCCGTCGTGCTTAAGCCGGCACCGCCGCTCCGCCAGTATTGATCACGCCATTTGTATAGAGCCCGCTCACTGATCCCCAGCTTGCGCGAAAGCTCCTTGACGCTTTCGCCAGCCAGGATTCGCTTGGCCCACTCCACCTTCTTCTCAATGCTGTATCGCGGCTGTCCCTTGGACATCAGTTCCCCTTTCGAGAACTGCACACCCTAACTGTCTCACTTTCAGGGTGCACTCCAGCTGTTGTCCCGGCCACCCATGAACACTGCGTCAAGAAAAGAGCGCCCTTATTGCTGCTCAACACGTCAACAGCAATTCCGTCTTTCGATTCGAGCCGCGAAAATTCGTAGGCCCGAACCGGCCGCCATGATAGGGCTCACTGTAACCCAACCCCGTCATGGCCGGGCTGTTGTC
>PKWC01000132.1:1024-14367 GCA_003131925.1 Alphaproteobacteria bacterium
TTCATGGGTGGCCGGGACAACGGCCCGGCCATGACGGAGATATTATGGATCACGCCCAAACCAGGAGCCGCAAATGCATGACGTGCTGAACGCAATCATTCTCGGCATCGTCGAGGGATTGACGGAGTTCCTGCCCGTATCCTCGACCGGGCATCTGCTCGTCACGGAGAAGCTGCTCCAGCTCGACGACAATCGATGGCACGCCTTCACCATCGTCATCCAGCTCGGCGCGATACTGTCCGTCGTCGCCGTCTATTGGCGGAAATTCTGGCAGGTTCTGGTCGGCCTGCCGAGCGATCCCCTGGCGCGCCGCTTCGCCGCGATGATCATCGTCGCCTTCATTCCCGCCGGCATCCTGGGCGCCACGCTGATCAAGACGATCAATACCGTCCTGCTCAATCCTTCGCGCGCGCTTCCGGTGATCGGCACGGCCTGGATCGTCGGCGGCATTCTCATCCTCGTGCTCGAGCGCGTCGCGCCCAGGGCGCGTTACACGCAGAGCGACAATCTTCCACTGTGGAAATGCTTCCAGATCGGTTTCTGCCAATGTCTCGCGCTGTTGCCGGGCGTGTCGCGATCCGGCGCCACGATTCTCGGCGCCGAGCTGTTGAGCGTGGAACGCAAGGCCGCGGCGGAATTCACCTTTTACCTGGCAGTCCCCACCATGCTCGGCGCTTCGGTGTTCGAGCTGTACAAGGAAGGCGCGACGCTCACGCGCCACGACGAATCGCTCATCGCGATCGGCTTTGTCGTGGCTTTCGTGGTCGCCTATGGCGTGGTGAGGACGTTCATCGCCTTCATCGGGCGCTACGGGCTGAAGCCCTTCGGCTGGTATCGAATTGCATCGGGGCTGGCCCTGTTCGCGTTCATCTGGGCGCACTGACAGGTTCGCGCGGCGGCGACTCGAACTGTCCTTCCCTGCGGAAGCGCCAGAGATAGGCGGGGATGATGGCTTCCACCGTCTCCGGTTCGATGCCGAGATCGGAAAGCGTGGCCGCGTCCGACGCAACCACATTGTCCTGCTTGAGCAGCAGCACCTGGTCGCGCGTGAGCATCGGCTTCGGCAACAATCCGAGAATGCTTGCCTGCATCATCGCAACGGAAAAGGGCAGCGGTATCAGAAACCGGCGGCGTTTGGTCTCCGCAAGAACGAGCCGCATCAACTCCGTGAACGTATAGACGCGCGGACCGCCGAGCTCGTAGAGGCGCCCCTGCGTCGCTGGATCCGCTATGCAGGTCGTGATCGCCCGCGCGATATCGCCTACATAAACCGGCTGAAAACGCGTGTGACCGCCGCCGATCAGGGGAAGCGCCGGCGACAGGCGCGCAAGTGCTGCGAAACGGTTGAAGAAATCGTCCTCCGGTCCGAACACGATCGAGGGACGCAGGATCACGGCCGATGGGCAGGTTTCGCGCAGGTGCGTCTCGCCTTCGGCTTTCGTGCGGGCGTAGAGCGAAGGCGATTCTGCGCCGGCGCCGAGCGCGGAGACATGCACAAGTGCGCTCACGCCCTCCGCTTTGGCTGACGCGGCAATGGTCGCGGGAGCATCCGCATGCAGGCGCTGAAACGTCTGGCGGCCCGTTTCGTACAGAATGCCCACGAGGTTGATTGCAGCCGCGGCGCCGTTCATGGCGCGCGCAACGGAATCGGCATCCGCGACGTCGGTTCTGAGAACCTGAATCTGTCCGACATTCCCCATTGGCAAAAGGTAATTGGCGAGATTGGGGAAGCGCACGCCGACGCGGATGCGATAGCCGGCGCGGGCCAATGCGCGCACCACGTAGCGGCCGAGGAACCCCGACCCGCCGAAAACGGTGACAAGCGTGGTCATGAAAGGTCGAACCTGAAACTCGTGGGCGCCGTCTTAGCGCCAACGCGCCCGGTTCGGAAGCCGCTACATGCACCGGCCCACATGGTTCGACAGGCTCACCATGAGGTCCTCATCCTGAGCTTGTCGAAGGATGAACCGCTACTCTTCGACGTATTGCCGCTCGCCGCTCGCGGGCTGGACATAAACAGTGACGGTGCGGCCCGATTCCGCGTCGACGAAGCGTTCGCTGGTGCGCTCCCAGCCGGGCCCGGGCCGCGCCTGTTCGAGAGGCTTGTAGCGGAAGCGCTCATAGACCACGGCGGCGAGCAGAATGCCGCCCCAGATCAGCAACATGAAGCCGGGTGGATCGGCGCCGAGCAGCAGGCACACCGCGCCGGTGCCGAGCGCGGCGAGACTCATGAGCATGAGCACGTTACGCAGCATTGGTCTTTGCATCCACCGGCTCCAGGATCACCGCGGTGCCGTAGGCGACAATCTCGCTCATCGTCTGGCCGATCTCCGCGGAATCGAAACGCATCATGATCACGCCGTTCGCGCCCATCACGGTTGCGTTGCGCACCAGCCGGTCCACCGCGTGACGGCGCGCTTCCTCGAGCAATTGCGTGTATTCGTGAATCTCGCCGCCGACGATCGAGCGCAGCCCCGCCATGATGTTGCCGCCCAGTCCGCGCGAACGCACCACCACGCCGAAGCATTGGCCCAGCGTCTGTTTCGTCCGGTATCCCGCCACGCCTTCGGTTGTCGCCACGATCATGCGCGCCTCCCTGCTGCCCGAGTCGAGGGCCATTATGGCGGGAAACGGCTTCCCATGCCCAGCGGGTCGAACCAGACAGCCGGCGAAACTTGTCGAAGGCACGTCGACCCCTCACCTGCGCCTGAACGGTTTCGACGCCCGTATCTGCATCCCTCTCCCGCAAGGGGCGAGGGGAATCCCGAGTCCTGCATCGACGTCAGGAAATCAGCGCGAGAAATTCCCTCTCCCCTTGTGGGAGAGGGGTTGAGCGCCATGTCCTCGCAACCGATCAGGCGCAGGTGAGGGGTGGGCAACACGCTCGGATTCTCCATGGTTCTTTGCTCGCGTTGACAGCACGGAGGGGCGCTCCTACACATCCCGGCCCGGCGGGCCCAGATGGCGGAATTGGTAGACGCACTAGTTTCAGGTACTAGCGCCGCAAGGCGTGGAGGTTCGAGTCCTCTTCTGGGCACCACTTGTCCGTCTACGAGTGTCCAGTCACGTCCACGGACGTTCAGAATCCTAGGAAAATAGCAGCTTTTCTCATCACGCTTGGCGGTGGACGTCCGTGGACGTCCGCTTGCATCTGCGCAAATTGACGGTACTTTTGACGGTATCGAGTCACCGACGCCATCTCGAATACCGTCAAATACCGTCAGAATGGGATGCCGCAAATGCCATTGACCGACATCGCGGTCCGCAAGGCCAGACCCAGAGACAAACCCTTCAAGCTTTCGGACGCCGACGGCATGTATCTGCTCGTAAAGCCGGACGGCGGACGGTGCTGGCGAATGGATTACCGCTTCGTCGGCAAGCGCGGGACGCTGTCCTTCGGCATTTATCCGGAAGTGACCTTGGCTGCCGCCCGAGAAAAGCGAGAGATCGCGCGGAAACAACTGACGGCGGGTATTGATCCCGGCCATCAACGGAAGCTCGACAAGCTGACCGCCGCCACGCGCACCGGGAACACGTTTCGCGCGGTCGCCGAAGAATTAGTGGAGAAAATGACTCGCGAAGGCCGCGCGCCTGTCACGCTCGACAAGAAGCGGTGGCTCTTGGAATTCGCGTATCCCTACATCGGTAACAGGCCGATAGCCGAGATTACGGCAGTCGAACTGCTGGCGGCGCTCAGATCAGTCGAGGCGCGTGGCCGATACGAAACCGCCCGGCGCTTGCGCAGCACGTGCGGTATGGTGTTCCGGCTCGCCATTGTCACGGGACGCGCGGAGCGCGATCCGACCCAGGATTTGCGCGGGGCTCTGATCGCCCCAAGACCGAAACATCGTGCTGCGATTGTCGAACCAAAGGCCATCGGCGCATTGATTCGCGCCATCGGCGGATACGAGGGACACGCGACCACGCGGGCAGCATTACAAGTTCTGATGCTCGTGTTTGTGAGACCGGGGGAATTGCGCCAGGCCGAGTGGGGCGAATTCGATTTGGACGCCGCGCAATGGACGATTCCGGGCGCGAAAATGAAGATGCGTCGTCCGCATCGTGTTCCGCTGTCACGTCAGGCGCTGGCCATCATACGTGATCTAAATCCTCTCACGGGCAAAGGCCGGTATCTGTTCCCGTCTGTCCGGAGTTATGCGCGCCCGATGTCCGAGAACACCTTGAATGCGGCATTGCGCCGACTCGGCTACGGCACCGACGAAGTGACAGCCCACGGCTTCCGCTCCATGGCAGCGACACGGCTTAACGAGATGAATCAGTGGTCTTCGGACGCCATAGAAAGGCAGCTTGCACATCAAGATACGAACAGCGTGCGCCGTGCATATACGCATGCCGCCGAATTCTGGACCGAGCGCGTCGCCATGATGCAGACTTGGGCCGACTATCTCGACGGACTGCGCTTGAGGGGGCAGGTAGTACCGTTGCGCGTCGGGCAGCTCGGCTGAAAGTGGATTGACGGCAGCGGCCTTATGGCGATGCGAATTCTATTCCTGATATTCCCGCGTTAGATAATCGCGTGCAATGTCCATAATATCGGCAAGAGAGCGCCTCACGGATAGCACCGATCCAACGTCCAGTGCGGAATCAGTTTGCATTGCGACCTGTGGGGCAACGCCATCCGTAGCCCGGAAACAATGAAGGCAACACGTCGCGAGCGCATCACGAAGAAACGCAACGCAGCCACGGTCCGCGTGGTTGCCGTGAGACATCCGCCGAAAGGCGATATTTCGTCAGAAGCGCTGGTCGCACGGTCGCCCTATGTGACGGATCACGGCTATGCGGAATTCTTTCATGCCATCGCAGACCGTATGCCGTCGGACCTATCGAGCTCCAAACCGCAGACGGAAGAAATCATGGAGATTGGCCAAGATATTTGGGAATTCATAAAAACAAATCAGCCACCCCTATCCGCCCACGAGATTCCGGTCATGATAACTGTTTTGCTATCGGTACTTCAGGAAAAAATCTTTCAGGGCATTTATCAGGGATCGAAGCGGAATCCGCTGTACGCCATGGAAGCCTTCGTTACCTTTCAGAATTTTGGTTTGTATCCGCCGTTGTGGACACTCGATTGGCTCAACGAAGCCTTCGTTGCGTATATGAACTCGAATGGTGAGAAGCGTCTCGAAAACTTGCTCGGCATTACGCGCAGGAAGGGACAGACCCCGATCTTCAAAGAGGAGGCTGCCGTTAGAGCAGAGAGCGCCGAGATGCGAGAGATTGGTGGACTGACGATATTCGGAATCTCGATTGACGATGCGGCATTCATGGTCGAACAACGCTTGCGAAAATCCAAAATGAAGTGTCCGAACGCCGAAACATTGGCGGAGCGTTTCGTAAAAAGGGGATGGAGCAAGAGCTATAAGCCATTCAAAGCATTTGCCAACGCTATGCCACTGGATGCTCGAAAGAATGTGCTGGCGAAATATCCACAAGACGCAATTCCGGAGAAGTTTCGATAGCGGGACGCCCGCGCGATCTTGGTCTGAAATGCGCGATTTCAGACCCTTCAGTTGATCTCATGGGCATGGTCGCATCCACTTGAACAAAAGTGGAGACAGACCATGCCAGATGTTCAAGCGTATGACGTGCAATCCTTTGCGAAAGCGTACGGGATTTCACGCGCGCAAGTGTATGTTGAAATAAAATTGGGTCGCTTGCGCATCTTCAAAGTCGGCAGGCGGACCCTAATCTCGCGCGAAGCCGCCCTGTCGTGGCAGCGCGGGCTTGAAATGGCGATGGAATCCGCGCCAACCGCTCCGGGCAAAGACGCGGACGGTCGCTTAGTCGAACGGAGCGCTCGTGCCGGGAGCGTTCGGACATGAACAGATTCGATAAGGCAGGCAAGCGCACACACCTAGGCACACACTTGGCCACACACCAGTGCACACACGGGTGCACACACCCTGCCAATCGTGCAAAATGTCGGTCGAAACGCAAGAGACGCAGGGTCATCCCTCGCATTTTTTCGAACTTCCGGCTGGACGAGTTGCTTGTTCAACTCTTGGAAGACGGCGACCCGGAACTGTGCCTGTATGTTTACCGCTTACGCGATGATCGGAAAATTAAGCCCGCTCTTCTTATAGGCAGGCCATTCCGCGATTTGTTTGATTACCTCCGCGACGAACATGGCGGCGGTTGCTTTTGCATAATGATTCGCCGTGGCAAGAAAATGGAACTCTCGGGCGAGATTTCGATTGGACTGCCGCTTAGGCGGCAAACAAATTTCTGACTACGCCGTTTCCCGCAGGAGCTGGCGGATCAATTCTGACGCCTGGCTCATCGGTAACTGGCCGCGCTGACGAGCGCGCGCCGCGCCGCTTGATCGCGCGCCCTGAAAATCTCGGCGGAGCCCGCAGAAGTGCCGGAACAGTCAAACCTTCCTTTACCCGTTCCGGAGAGGTCACCGCGCCATGGGTGAGCAACGCTTTATAACGTACTACCGCGTCAGTACGGACCGCCAGGGACGATCCGGCCTTGGCCTCGACGCCCAGCGCGAAGCGGTCGCCCAATTCCTCGCGGGCCGTACCGCAACCGTCATCGTTGAGTTCGTAGAGATCGAGAGCGGTGGCAAGAGCGCTCGCCCAAAACTGCGTGAAGCCTTGGACGCCTGCCAGCGTGAGAAGGCGACCCTGCTCATCGCCAAGCTCGACAGGCTGGCCCACAGCGTGGCGTTTATCTCGGCCCTGATGGAGGCCAAGACCAATTTTCTCGCGGTGGACATGCCGCACGCCAGCCGTCGTGTGCTTCACGTGATGGCGGCCTTCGCCGAGCATGAGCGTGAGATGATCCGGGATCGCACTAAGGCGGCTCTCGCCGCCGCAAAGGCCAGAGGCGTCCGGCTAGGGGCGAATGGCGTTGCTCTGGCGCAGCAGCACAAGGCGGAGGCGACGGCTCACGCGGTCCAGCTGCATCCCATCGTTGTTGCCGCAATTCAAGCGGGCGCACGAAGCACTAGGCAGATCGCAGACCATTTGAATGCGGCAGGTATACCATCACGACAAGGCGGGCGTTGGCATCCGGCCAACGTCGCTCGCACGCTGCGGCGCTTAAATCTTTGTCCGCCATTTGCCAGCGAAATACTGGCCTTGCCCGGCACCCCGTAATAACGTTTCCCGGTTGGAGCACGGGGAGGGTTGGATGGCGGCGGACATTGCCGAGGTCGAGCGGCGTCTGTGGTCAGTGGCCGACCAGTTGAGGGCCAATTCGGGATTGAAACCCTCGGAATACTCCCGCCCGGTCTTGGGTCTTCTCTTTCTGCGCTATGCAGACGCCAAGTTCGCCGAAGCCGAGAGAGGTCTCAAACTAAAACCTGGCTCGCGTCTGACACCTGGACCAGACGCATATAAGGCCAAAGGGGTTCTCTTCCTCACGCCCGAAGCCAGGTTCTTCCACCTCCGCGATCTCCCCGAAGGGGCGAATATCGGTCGCGCCCTGAACCAAGCCATGAACGACATCGAGGCCGTAAACCCAGAAGTCGCCGACGCGCTGCCCAAAAACTACCAGGACGTGCCGAACTCGGTCCTGATCGAACTCATCAAGCTCCTCGACCCCGTAGACCTTGAGGGCGACGCATTCGGGCGTGTGTACGAGTTCATGATGGGCGAGTTCGCAATGCAGGAGATGCAGAAGGGCGGCGAGTTCTACACGCCTGCCGCCATCGTGCGTCTCATCGTCGAGATTATCGAGCCCTATCACGGGCGCATCCTCGATCCCGCCTGCGGCTCTGGTGGTATGTTCGTGCACTCGGCAAACTTCGTACGCGAGCACAAGCACGAGCCGGGCAAGGAGTTGTCGATCTTCGGCATCGAAAAGACGCGCGAGACCTTGCGTCTTGCCAAGATGAACCTCGGCATTCACGGCCTGTCGGGCGAAATCAAGGAAGCGAATTCGTATTACGAAGACCCGTTCGAATGCGTTGGCCGCTTCGATTTCGTCATGGCCAATCCGCCGTTCAACGTGGACGGTGTGGAGAAGGGTAAGCTCGCCAAAGACCCGCGCTTCCCCTTCGGTCTGCCGACACCCGATAACGCGAACTACGTCTGGATCGAGCTGTTCTATGCGGCGCTCGGTCCGAAAGGCCGCGCCGGTTTTGTCATGGCCAACTCGGCTGCCGATGCGCGCGGCTCCGAACTCGAAATCCGCAAAAAGCTAGTTGAGAGCGGCGCAGTAGATGTCATCGTTTCGGTCGGACCGAACTTCTTCTACACAGTCACGCTGCCCTGCACGCTTTGGTTTTTCGACAGGGCCAAGGCGAACGGCCCACACGGTGACGAAGTGCTGTTCATCGACGCCCGCCGCATCTTTCGCCAGATCGACCGGGCACACCGCGAATTTACGCCGTCGCAAATCGAATTTCTCGCGAACATCGTGCGCCTGTGGCGCAAAACCGAGACGTTTTTCGACCGAAGTTCGTCGGCGGAGGTCAACGCGAATTTTCCGGATGGAAAGTATCGCGATGTGCTCGGTCTTTGCCGTCTCGCGCACCGAAATGAGATCGAGGCCAAGGGCTGGAGCTTAAATCCTGGCCGCTATGTGGGTCTTGCTGCTGGAATACCTGATCATACGGATTTCCGAGAAAGATTAGAGGAGCTGCAGGAAGAGCTGGAGAAGCTCAACGGCGAAGCGGCTGCCTTGCAATCGCGTATTGCGCAGCATGTAGCGGAGATTTTGAGCGCCTAGTATGGACACGCGATTTCGACAATCTCCCTTGGGCCGAGTGGCTGAGGTCATTCCAGGCTTCGCATTCAAGAGCGAATGGTGGCGGGACAGCGGAATTCCGGTTATCCGCATCAAGAACATTTTGGAAGATTGCACAATTGATACGAGTGATGTTGCGCACATCGAAGAAGCGCAACTGACATCAAAGTTGCGGAAGTTCTTCGTTGAAGACGGCGACATTCTGATCGCCATGACCGGAGCAACCGCCGGAAAGACTGCGCGATTTCTTGGATCGAAGCCTATGCTTGTAAACCAACGAGTCGCAAGAATTGTAGCCAGAGAGATAGACGCTGATTTTCTTTGGGCGGTACTGGGGCAACGAGAATATCAGCGAATTTTATTTCATTTGGCCGACGGTGCCGCTCAGCCGAACATGTCTGGCGGTCAAATCGAGGAAATGGAAATTCCTCATCCGTCACCGGAGGTGCAGCGGAAAATCGGTAGAATTTCTCGTGCGTATGACGACTTGATCGGAGTGAATGCGCGCCGGATCGCGATCCCAGAGGAAATAGCCCGACGGATTTTCGATGAGTGGTTTGTCCATGGAAGCGATTTGAGCGATGCGCCGTCTCAGTGGGAGGTACGACCTCTCTTCGACATCGCGCGGGTAGCGTACGGGAAAAACCTTCCGAGTAAGGACTTGGTTGCTGACGGGCCATATCCCGTCTACGGCGCCGCGAAGATTATCGGCCAGTATAACGAATATACGCGCCAGCAGCGAACGTTGATTTGCGGTTGCCGTGGCAGCGTCGGCGTCATGCAAATCACTGAACCACGCTGCTTTGTCACAAACAACTCATTCGCCTTCGATCCACTTAGCGCCGACGATTTCTTCTGGCTCTTTCATTCCCTGAGAAACCGAGGGCTGCATGATGTAGTCGGGGGATCGGCGCAGCCTCAAATTACCCTGGATAGCATCTCCTCCGTTGAGTTGAGCGTTCCCCCACCTGCACTGCGGTGTCGATTTCAGAGTGTCAGTGCCCCGATGTACGATTTCGTGTGGTCACTTGAAAAGCAGAATAAGGTACTTCGCGCTTCGCGTGACCTGCTTCTTCCCAAGCTGATTTCCGGTGAAATAGACCTCGACGGCGTGGTGCGCGACGTGCCCAAGGCCGCAAAGTGCGTGGCGGCAGAATGACACCGAAGGGCGAGTTTTTTCCCGAAGCAGGTGTCAAGCACGGCGAATTCTCCGAAGCTGCTGCCGTCGAAGGTCCGGCCATAGAGCTGTTTCAATCGCTGGGCTGGGATCACGCCAACCTCCATCAAGAATTCGCCGGCGAGAGTACCGAAGGCCGCCGAACGATGCGCGAGGCGGTGCTGCCCAAGCGGCTATGGGCCTCACTGCAAGAGCTGAACGCGAACCTGCCGCCTGATGCGCTGAACCAAGCAGCCGCCGAGATCACGCGGGACCGGTCAGCCATGCTGCCAACCGACGCCAATGCAGAAATCTACCGCCTCGTAAAAGACGGCGTGCCGGTTCACGTGACCGGTCGCGAGGGCGAGCGCAAGACCGAGATCGCGCGCGTGATCGACTGGCGCGATTGGCAGACCAACCATTTTTTGATCGCCCAACAGGTCTGGTTCCAGGGTGAGCTGTACAAGCGCCGCGCCGATCTCGTCGGCTTCGTTAACGGCTTGCCGCTGCTCCTAATCGAACTGAAAGGTCCCGGCGAGAACGTCAGGGATGCCTTCGACAACAATATCCGCAGCTACCGCGCCGACGTTCCGCAAGTTTTCGCCTACAACGCCGCGATCATCGTCTCGAACGGGATGGAGACAAAGGTCGGTGCGACGAACGCGCCGTACGAGCATTTCATTGAATGGAAAAAGGCGGAGAGCGAAGACGAAGCACCCGCCGCCGGTCTCGAAGTGGCGATCCGCGGCATTGGCATGCCGGAACGGCTGCTCGATCTCGTCGAGAACTTCGTCGCCTACGAGAGGGGCAAGGGCGGACTTACGAAGAAGCTCGCAAAGAACCACCAATTCCTGGGCGTGAACCGCGCCGTTGCCGCCGTGGACCGCATCGCCCAGACGCGCGGCAGGCTTGGCGTGTTCTGGCATACGCAGGGCTCGGGAAAGAGCCTTTCCATGCTCTACTTCGCGCAGAAGGTATTGCGCACGAAGCCCGGCAATTGGACCTTCGTCATCGTGACCGACCGCGCGGAGCTGGACCGCCAGATAGCCGACACCTTCGCCAATTGCGGCGCGACGACGAAGGAGCGCGAACAGGTCCAGGCACAGAACCGGGAGCATCTGAAAGAGCTGCTCCAGGGCAATGAACGATATGTCTTCACCCTGATCCAAAAATTCGGCACAGCAGCAGGCGAGACGTTCCCCAAGCTGTCGGACCGTTCCGACATTATCGTCATCACCGACGAGGCCCACCGCTCGCAGTACGCCGTACTCGCGTCGAACATGCGCCGCGCTCTGCCGAATGCGGCCTTCATTGCTTTCACCGGCACGCCGCTCATCGCAACAGACGCCGAGAAGACGCGCGAGGTCTTTGGCGATTACGTGTCGATCTATGACTTCGCCCAATCCATCGAGGACGGGGCCACGGTCCCGCTCTATTACGAGAACCGCATCCCTGAGCTTCAGCTCGCCAATGAGGACCTGTCCGATGAGTTGGACAGCGTCATCGAGGAGGCCGATCTGGATGAAGCCCAGGAGGCGCGGCTCGCACAGATATTCTCGCGCCAGTATCACCTCATCACGCGCGACGACCGGCTCGACAAGATTGCCGACGACGTGGTGCGCCACTTCGCCGGGCGCGGCTATCGTGGCAAGGCTATGTACATTGCCATCGACAAGGCCACAGCCGTCCGGATGTACGACAAGGTCCAAACGCGCTGGCAGGCCGCGATAAAGCAAATGGAAGCCAGCGTTGCGAAGCTGCCGACCGATGAGCGCGCGGCTTCAGAGGCGAAGATTGGTTGGATGAAGGCCACTGAAATGGCCGTCATCGTCAGCACGGGTCAGAACGAACAGGCCGACATGGCCGCCAAGGGTCTCGACATCACGCCGCATCGTCGGCGCATGAACGACGAGGACATGGATGCCAAGTTCAAGGACCCCGACGATCCGTTCCGGCTCGTTTTCCTGTGCGCCATGTGGCTAACCGGTTTCGACGCGCCATCCTGCTCGACGATTTATCTCGACAAACCAATGAAGAACCATTCGCTCATGCAGACCATCGCACGAGCGAACCGGGTGTGCGGAGACAAAGAGGCGGGTCTNNTTATGTCGGCGTGTTCCGAAATCTTCAGCGCGCGCTGGCCATCTATGCGCGGGGGACAGCGTCCGGCGAGATACCAATCAAAGACAAGGCCGCCCTATTCGGCGAGCTGGAGAAGGCGATCAAGGCCGTCCTAGCGTTCACCGATGCTCGCGGTGTCAGGCCCTCGGCCATCACAAGCGTTCACGGGCTTGCTCGATTGAAAGCCATTGCCGACGCGACCGAGGCCCTTCTTGGAACTGACGCCGAGAAGCAGACCTACCTGCGTCTCGAAGGTCATGCCTGGAAGCTCTACAAGGCGGCGCTGCCTGATCCTCGCGCCGTACCGTTCACGGCGGACATGGCCGTGTTCCATGTCTTGGCTGACCGGCTTCGCGCACTCACGCCCAAACCTGATGTTTCCGCAGTCATGGGCGAGATCGACGCGCTATTGGACGAGAGTATCATCGGGCATGCCATCAAAGCGCCCATTCGTGCCCCTGACGATCTGACGGGCTTATTCGACTTACGTGCCATCGATTTCGACAAACTCTCAGCCGCGTTCCGCCGAGGCCAGCAGAAGACACGAGCGCAATTGCTCCGTGCCCAGGTCGAGGCAAAGCTGACCGACATGGTGCGGCGGAACCCAACCCGGGCCGACATGCTCGAAAAGTTCCAGTCGATGATCGACGAGTACAATGCCGGCAGTGCCACAGTCGAACGGCTGTTTGAGCAGCTCATGGAATTCATTCGAACCATGAGCGATGAGGACCAACGCGCCGCCCGCGAAGATATGACCGAGGAGGAGCTTGCGATATTTGACCTGCTTACGAAGCCCGAACCAAAGCTCACCAAGACGCAGGAGGTCGAAGTCAAACGGATCGCACGGACACTGTTGGCCAAATTGAAGCGCGAGAAACTCGTTCTCGACTGGCGTTTGAAAGAACGCGCCAAGGCCGATGTCCGACAGACCATAAGGGTGGAATTAGACGCTCTCCCACCGATCTACGACCGGCGGATATGGGAGGAAAAGGTCGAGCGGACTTTCCAATTTGTGTATGAACGGTATCCCGTGGAGATAGCTGCCTAAGTTTTTAGTACCCTACTGCGCCAATGCCGATCCGTTTCTCAAACTGCCATGCCAACGCACGTCCCACACCCGCCAGGTCTGCCATCACGGTGGAAGCGTCCACCCCGAAATAAAATAATCGCTGTTGAAAGGCGTCCCAATACTCGTTCGGGACATTGAATTGATCAATTTTTGGACTCTTGGGCCGCCAAGCGGTGTTGGGATGAGGGTGTATTGAGAAGCAACCGCGTTGTGCGCGCACCCGTTGGTGCCAGTGGGGCGAGATGACGAAAATTGGCTGTAAAATCGCTTGCAATA
>PKWC01000076.1 GCA_003131925.1 Alphaproteobacteria bacterium
CCCGCTTGCGCGGGCCATGACATTCGTTTGAATACGACGCGTTCCTTTTGGATACGATGCGTCCGAAACGAAACATCAGCCAGCTCTCCATGCCGAACGCCCCGTCTCCCACCGCAGCCGTCCTTCTCATCGGCGACGAGATTCTCTCCGGCCGGACTGCGGATGTGAACCTCGCGACCATCGCGAAATTCCTCGTCCCGTACGGGATCGATGTCTGCGAGGCGCGGGTGGTGCGCGATGTGGTGGAGGAGATTGTGGAAGCCCTGAATGCACTGCGCGCACGCTTCACCTATGTGTTCACGACCGGCGGCATCGGGCCGACCCATGACGACATCACCGCCGATGCGGTCGGGCGCGCCTTCGGCGTCGCGGTCGATTACCATCCCGAGGCGCTGGCGTTGCTGGAACCGCGCTACGGGCCCGGCGAGTTCAACGAGATGCGCAAGCGCATGGCGCGCATCCCGGCAGGCGCAACCCTCATCCGCAACAGCGTCTCGACCGCGCCCGGCTTCCAGATCGGGAACGTTTTCGTGATGGCGGGGGTGCCGATGATCATGCGCGCCATGCTCGAGGATGTCGGGCCGAGGCTCGAAAGGGGCGTGGTAGTGGTCACCCGCACGATCTCCGCCCAGGTCGGCGAGGGCCGGATCGCGGCCGATCTCGCCCAGATCCAGCGCGACCATACCAAGGTCACAATTGGCTCGTATCCTTACTCTGCAGAGGGTGCCGCCGGGGTCCAATTGGTGGTCCGTGGGCGGGGCGGCGAGGCGGTGGAAGCGGCGGCGAAAGCCATAGAAGCCGCGCTGGACCGCGAAGGAATCAAGTCGGCTCGAATTTCCACTTGAACCGTAATCATCTGCTAAGGCTTTGACGAACAAGTCAAAAAGCGCGTGACAGAACGCAGCCGAACGTGTTAACGTCCGCCGTAGAGTGGGTACAGGCGACCGGGCCGAATTTGGGGGATACAGCCTAAGTGTAAACAGTGCGGGAACCCGTCGGTTCCCCTCCAAACGCAGGAGTAACAATATGACAATGCGGCGAGTTCTGGGGGCAATGGCGGGTGGCTTTATCTTTGCGGCGGCAGGCGTAGCGGCCGCCGGAAACTTCACCTCCAGCGCACATACGGATTTCTTCTCTCCCGGCAGCCACCAGTTTTATGTCTGGTGCGCCGGCTCTCCCGACTATACGACCACCGCATCCGGCAATAGCGCCGAAGACGCCCAGCTCCGTCTCTATGACGCGATCAAGGCGACCGGCCGCTCGACCTGCTGGCCCGTCTGGCAGGGCCGCGTTAGGGCGTAAAGATCACTTGGCACCGCCCGAAGGACCCCTCACCCATTTCCGAGCGGTTAGAGAGGGCACCAATGTTTCCCCTCTCCCACAAGGGGAGAGGGAACACCGCGCGCTGATTTTCCAGTGTTGATGCAGCACTCAGAATTCCCCTCTCCCTTTGTGGGAGAGGGATGCAGTTACGTGCAGAGAATTCTGCCCGGGCGCGGGTGAGGGGTTTTCAACTTATTCCAGTTTGAGCGACTTGGCCTCCACATCGAGGGCAGCGAGATCGTTGGGGCGCCCGTTCATCGCGGCGCGCGCCGCGGCCAGCGCTGACCGCGCCTTGGCCTCCTGGCCGAGAACCGCATAGGCGCGCACCAATCTCTGCCAGCCCGAGACATCGGCGGGCGCTACGCGCAGACGTGCGGCGAGCCCTTCCACCATCTGCCCGATATCGGGCGCTCCGCCCATTGTGGCCCGCAGCGCGGCCATGCGGTCGACCAGCTCGGCCCGCCAAGGTGCGTTCGCGGGTGAATCCGCGAGCAGGCCTTGCCACAGCGCCAGCGCATGGGTGGCGTCGCGCCGGCCGGCATAGGCCTCGCCGAGGTAAAAGCGCGCGGCGAAGTCCTTCGGCTGGCCAGCCAGCGCAACGCGGAAGGCTGCTTCCGCTTCCGGAGTGACCGTCCCGGCGGCGAGCGTCAACGCTTCGCCATAGGCCGAAAGCAATTGCGGTTTCGCCTGCGGCGGCGCCAGTTCGCTGGCAGTCTGAAAAGCGACAGCCGCCTGCTGTGGGTCGTTCAGCGATAGATAGCCGCGACCGAGCAGGGTCCACCCCGTCAAATCGCGCGGCCGCTCACGCATGCGCTGCGAAAGCGCGGCGATAAGCCCGGGAACATCCTTCCGATCGGGAGGCGCAACAGCGCGAACCGCCAGCCCGGGCGAACCCAGATAGAGATAGAGTCCTGCGCCAATACCGATGACCAGTGTCGCGAAGGCACCGGCGAGAAGCACGCGCGGGAGCGTGCGGGTGCCCGGCGCGCGCCAGACCGGCCACACGACAAAACTGACAGCTGCGAGTGTGATCGCAACAAACAAGGCGATCACAACCCAGGTCGAACCGTCGGACACGCCTGAAATCATGCGGCGTTGCTACACCGCCAGCGTCTTAGACGCGACCCGTCACCCCCAAGCGTGTCATTCCCGCGAAAGCGGGAACCCAGCGTCCGCAGCCGAAAAAAGGTGATTTCAACGTCGCGCAAACCCTTCAACGCCGTTCCCTCTGGGTCCCCGCTTTCGCGGGGATGACACGCTTTGGTTCTATATGAGCGGAACGCGCTCTAAAATCCTCTTGCTGAGCAGGTCCCCCGGTTAAACCGGGGGAAGCATTCCGCGGAGAATTCGTCGATGATGCCGTTCACCGGAAACAAGCTCGACCGGGCGAGCGACCGTCGCGTGGACGCGGCCTGGATCGCGGCGAAGCGCGTGGATCCATCCACCTTCATTCATCCGTTGTGGAAGCTGCAGCCTTTCGTGACGGGGAGTGACGAGGGTCCGCTCGAGGCGGTGTATTTCCGGCCTGGTCTCTGCGAAACCCTGGCGGCGCCGGATGCGCCTTGCGTATTCCTCGGGCTGGATGGGGAACGCGCCATGTTCGCGCTCGATATTTCCGCTGCGCCCGACCCCGAGCGCACCGAACCACTCGCGGATCTGGGCCGATTTCGCAACTTGCGTTCGGCCGCATCGTTGCTGCCCGCGAACGACGTCGCGATCCTCGGTCAGGCCAAGGCGCTGATCGACTGGCATCAGCGCCACGGCTTCTGCCCGCGTTGCGGAGCTCCGACAATGTTGATGGATGGCGGCTACCGGCGCTTTTGCGCGAGCTGCACGGCGGAACATTTTCCGCGAACCGATCCCGTGGTCATCATGCTGGCGCTCGATGGCGAGCGTTGCCTTGTCGGCCGCGGGCGCCAGTTTCCGCCGGGCATGTTCTCCGCACTTGCGGGCTTCATCGAGCTCGGCGAGACGATCGAGGAGGCGGTACGCCGCGAATTGTTCGAAGAAACGGGAATCCGCACCGGCGCCGTCACCTATCACGCGACGCAGCCCTGGCCGTTTCCATCCTCGCTGATGATCGGCTGCTTCGCTGAAGCGCTGAGCCGTGACATCCGCGTCGACGAGAGTGAGCTTGCCGAAGCGCGCTGGCTCGATCGCGCCGATGCGCGCGCGCTGCTGGCGGGCGGCCATGTCGAAGGCGTGCGCATCCCGCCGCCGATCGCGATCGCCCATCATCTGCTGAAGGCGTGGGCGGGTTAGATGGCGCAGCTCCGCGCGCGTCTCGAAGCGATCGAGGCCGACATCGCGGGGCTTGAGATCGACGCTATCGTGAACGCGGCGAACGAGCCGCTGATCATGGGCGGCGGTGTCGATGGCGCGATCCGCCGCAGGGCGGGATCGGAGATGGAAACGGAGTTGCGCCGCATCGGCCGCTGCGCGACGGGCGAGGCGGTGCTGACGCGGGGCCATCGTCTGCCGGCGAAATTCGTGATCCACACCGTCGCGCCGGTCTGGCACGAGGAAGTTGCGACGCGCGAAGAAAAGATCCGTCTTCTCGGCGATTGCTACCGCAACGCGCTCACACTCGCGCAGGCGACCGGAATATCGGAGATCGCCTTTCCCTGCCTCGGCACCGGCATCTACGGCTGGCCCGCCGATCTGGCCGCGCGGACAGCGTTCGATACGGTTGTTGCGTTCCTGCGCGACGACGAAGTACTCTCCCGCATCGTCTTCTGCTGCTTCAGCGCAAACGTTCAAGCCCGCTACTCCACGCACATTGGCGCATTGAAGTAGTTTTTCTCCCGTTCCCACCCCCCATAGCGTGTCATTCCCGCGAAAGCGGGAACCCAGTTCGTAAAGCGCAGAAGGGTTTTGCGCAGCGCTGAAATCATCTTGTCACCGCTGCGGACGCTGGGTCCCCGCTTTCGCGGGGATGACACGCTTTTTTTGGCGAGGCGAAGTTATCATTGCGCTTATGCGCTCCCGCTACGCCGCGCGCAGCGCGTATGCGCTTGCGCGGGCCATGACAAGTAAAGGAGAACGGAACCAACGCGCGCAAAATACCGCACTCATCGCTCACCCTTCGACAAGCTCAGGGTGAGGACGTAACTCGACTTCCTCATGGTGAGCTTGTCGAACCATGCGACGAACTTTCTGCATCGCGCGCCACCACCTCTCGCACCCTCGCGAGATCCGATTCTGTATCGACGGACAGTGGCACTTTATCGACCCGCGCGACCGCGATCGACATCCCGGCTTCGAGCGCGCGAAGCTGTTCGAGCTTTTCTCGCTGTTCGAGCGGCGATGGCGCCAGGGCCACAAAGCGCGCGAGCGCTACGCGGCGGAACGCATAGATGCCGATGTGATGGAAAACCGCGCCGGGGCCGTAAGGCGCGCGCGCGCGCGTGAAGTTGAGCGCGCGGCCCAGCGATCCGTCCGCGTTCCAGGCGATGACGGGTTTGACCACATTCGGATTGTCGACATCCGCTTCGTCCACGACCGGCGCGGCCAGCGTGGCGATATCGGCGGCGCTCGCCGCGAGAGCCTCAACAACGATTCGCAATTGCGCGGGATCGAGAAGCGGCAGGTCGCCCTGCAGATTGACGATCACATCGTGCGCACATTTGACGTCGAATTTCTCGAGCGCCGCGAACACGCGATCGGTGCCCGACGGCAGAGCGGGATCGGTGAGCACGGCAGCACCACCTGCGTTTTCGATCGCGTGTGCGATTTCCGCCTCCGCCGCCGCAACGAGAACCGGTCCGATCCCGGCGGCCCTCGCCTGCCGCCACACACGCACGATCATCGGTGTGCCTGCGATGTCGGCGAGCGGCTTTCCGGGAAGCCGCGTCGAGGCCATGCGCGCCGGAATGATTACGATGGGATTCATGCGTCTTTTCTCTTGCCGTATCCGCAACTTATGCGACGCTTCGCCGCAATGACGCTCCGGGGGCGGCTTGTAATGTCGCGCCCGCTTCGGGGGATTGTCGGCGCGCGTTTTGCGCCGTTTTTTGCTGTCAGCCGTTACGGGACGTGGAGCCAGACCTTATGGATTCCTTCGAGTGGAACAAGATCATTGGCGCGGTTCTCGGCACACTTCTGTTCGTGGTCGCGGTCAAGATCGTGAGCGAAATGATCTTCGAAGTGCCGCCGCCCGCAAAGCCCGGCTATGTGGTGCAGGGCGTTCCCGCCGCGGCCACGGGCGGTCCGGCGCAACCCACGGAAGAGCCTCTGCCGGATTTCGGCACCGTGCTCGCCAAGGCCGACACCGCGAAGGGTCAGCAGGTTTCGCAGCGATGCGAGCAATGCCACGATCTCTCCAAAGGCGGTCCCGACAAGATCGGTCCCAATCTGTGGGGCGTCGTCGGGCGCCCCCGCGCCTCGCGCGCGAGCTTCTCCTATTCGAGCGCGATGTCGGCAAGCCACGCACCCTGGACATTCGAGAGCCTGTTTCGTTATCTGAAATCGCCGCAAGCCGTGGTGCCCGGTACGAAGATGTCTTTCTCAGGTCTTCCGAGCGCCCAGGATCGCATCGATCTCATTGCCTGGCTGCGCACGCAGTCCGATGCGCCGGTGCCGATTCCGCCGCCGAAACCCGCGGCCGCGCCGGCAGGTGCAAAGCCTGCCGTACCTGCCAAACCTGCGCCGACAAAACCGGGATGATGAAGGCTGTACGGACCCCTCACCTGCGCTGCGATGGTTGATTGTGCTCGTGTTTGACCCCTCTCCCACGAGGGGAGAGGGGAATCCGCGTGCTGATTTTCCGCTGTTGATGCAGAATTCGGAATTCCCCTCTCCCCTTGTGGGAGAGGGATGCAGGTACGGGCAATGAAATCTGCTCAGAAATGGGTGAGGGGGAACACGTCTCGGTGACCGCAACGCTGCTGCTTCTCTCGCCGGAGCCGCTGATCGACCTGTTCCTTGGGCCACTCGTCGAAATGGCGCCGCTGCATCTACGCGTCGTCGTTCAAGGGCGCGAACAGTATGATGTCCCCTTGATCGATTATCTTCTGAGCTTTCGTCCGCCGAAGGGCTTCGTCGCCTCGCTCCTGAATTTGAAGGTGGTGTTCTCGATGGGCGCCGGTGTCGATGCGTTCCTTGCCGACCCGGATTTTCCGCGCCATGTGCCGCTGGTGCGGCTCATCGACCCGACCCTGTCGCGCGACATGACCGAATATGCCGTGCTGCAGATCCTGATGCAGCATCGCCAGCAGAGATTCTACGACGCAGCCCAGCACGAAAGAGTCTGGCGCCAGTCGATCCCGGCGCGGCGGACGGAATCCACGCGCATCGGCATCATGGGCCTCGGCGAAATCGGAACCTTCATGGGCACGCGCCTGCGCGATCTGGGTTTCGCCGTCGCGGGCTGGAGCATGAACCGCAAACGCGTCGACGGGATCGAAAGCTTCGCGGGCCCGGCGGAATTGCGCGAATTTCTCGCGCGAAGCGATTTTCTTGTCTGTGTGCTGCCGCTGACGCCCGGGACGCGCGGCATCCTCAATCGCGAAACCTTCGCGATGCTTCCCAGGGGCGCGTTCGTCATCAATACCGCGCGGGGCGAACATCTCGTCGAAGCGGATCTGATCGCAGCGCTTGATTTATCTCATCTTTCGGGTGCGGCACTCGATGTCTTCGGCACAGAGCCGTTGCCCGCGACGAGTCCGCTCTGGCGCCATCCGAAGATCGTCGTCACGCCGCACATCGCAGCTTTGTCCGATCCCCGCGCCGTCGCGCGCAATGTCGTCGACGGCATCGCGCGCCTTGAGCGCGGCGAGCCGCTCCTTCACGTCGTCAATCCCGCGCGAGGGTATTGAGCGGCGGCGCTGGCAAGCGAGCGCTCTATCGCCGGCGCTTGCTCGCGCTGGGATAGCGCTCGGCGAGCAGCGCATAGAGCGCGCGGGCGGCGTTGGCCTCGGCGCCGCGCCGGCGGCCGGGGCGCGGCCGGTCGATCCAGGCCGGGATGTCGAGATGCACCCAGGAACGCGCGCGCTCGACAAAGCGGTTCAGGAACAGGGCCGCCGTGATCGCGCCGGCGAGATTGTAGTCGGGATTGTTGGTGAGATCGGCGATTGAACTCGCGAGCGTGCGCTCATAACCGCGCCACAGCGGCAGGCGCCACAGCGGATCGTGAACCACCGCCGCATGCCGGGCGAGATCCACCGCGAGTTTTTCGTCGTCGGTGAAGAAAGGCGGCACCTCCATGCCGGTGGCCGAGCGCGCCGCGCCGGTGAGTGTGGCCACGTCGATCAGCAGTTCGGGCGCTTCGCTGTCGGCTTCGCAAAGCGCATCGGCAAGCACGAGACGTCCTTCCGCATCGGTGTTGCCGATCTNNACCGTGATGCCCTTGCGCGAGGTATAGATGTCGCGCGGGCGAAAACTTCCGCCGGCGATGGAATTCTCCACCGCCGGAATGAGCACGCGCAGGCGCAACGACAGCTTCGCGTCCATCGCCATCTGTGCAACAGCGAGCATCACGGCCGCGCCCCCCATGTCCTTTTTCATCGTCAGCATGCCGGCGGAAGTTTTGAGATCGAGCCCGCCCGAATCGAAGCAGACGCCCTTGCCGACCAGCGTCACCTTCGGCGCCCTATCGTTACCCCAGCGCAGATCGATCAGAAGCGGCGCGCGCTCCGAAGCGCGGCCAACCGCATGGATGAGCGGATAGTTCTGTTTGAGCAGATCGTCGCCCGCAATGATCGAGATTGTGGCGTGATGCCGTGCGGCGAGTGCGCGCGCCGCGTCGGCAAGCTCCGCCGGTCCCATGTCGTTCGACGGCGTATTGACGAGATCGCGCGCGAGGAACACGCCTTCCGCGATTCGCGTGACGTCTGCGGCATCGACGCCTGGCGGCACGACGAGTTTCGGAAATTTCTTCCTCCGTTTCCGGTAGCGGTCGAAACCGTAGGTGCCGAGCAGCCAGGCGAGCGTGGCGCGCGCGCTGCCGAATTCCCCGGGCACATCGCGCAAGGCATAGGTGCCGCGCGGCAGGGATTCCGGAAAGGCGGCGAGGGCGAGGGGATCGAACTCGTTTCCGAGGCCCAGCACCGCAAAGGCGATCTCGCCATTCGTGGAAGGTACGAGCGCGATTTGGCCTTCCCTGGCGGTGAAACCCGTGCGTCGCAGCCAGTTCGCTTCGCGGGCTTTGCGCCGCTTCAGCCATTTTTCCATATCCGCCGCGCGCACCGCGTCGAGCGGCACCACGTTTCGTGCGTGCGACACAAGGCTGGAATGCATGATCGAACCTTTGGTGTACGGTCGGACACTGTTAGAGCGAATTTGGTTGTAACTGGAAATACCCCTTTCCCCCTCCGCTGCAAATCACCATGGAGTCGCCAATGCCCCGCTACACGTTGATCGTCGGCACGAAGCAATGGTCGAGCTGGAGTCTCAGGGCGTGGCTCGCGATGCGCGCGACGGGGGCGGAATTCCGCGAGGTCACGGTGCGGCTGAGGCGGCCCGAGACACGCGCGGAGATTCGCCGGCTCGCGCCCGTGGACCAGGTGCCCGCGCTGCAGATCGAAGCGTCAGGCGCGCCCGTCACCGTGTTCGACAGCCTCGCCATCTGCGAGACGCTCGCCGAGCGCCACGCCGACGCGCAGCTCTGGCCCACCGATTTTGCGGCGCGCGCGGAGGCGCGCTCGATCAGCGCGGCGATGCATTCGGGCTTTGCGGCGCTGCGCGAAAGTCTTTCGATGGAATTCGCGCGCAGCCTTCCCACGCCCGAACTCGGCTCCGAAGTCGAGGCGGAGATTGCCGCGATCCAGAATTTCTGGCGCGGCGCACTCGACAAATACGGCGGCAGCGGCGGATTCCTGTTCGACGGGTTCTCGATCGCCGATTGCATGTATGCGCCGGTCGTTTCGCGCTTCCGCACCTATGGCATCGCGCTCGATCCCGTACTCGATGCCTATTGCGACCGCATATGGGCGCTGCCCGCCATGCAGGACTGGCTTGCCGCCGCGAAGGCCGAACTCGAATCCGGCCTTTGCTGACGGGCCTTACGTCGATTGCCGCCAACAGGCTTAATCAATTATTGACCCGAACCGATCATTCTGGCTCCCGGACATAATTCAAGCCGAGGCCACCGATGAAACGCGCCGTCCTGATGAGCGCCGCTTCCGCATTCTGCCTTCTGTGGGCGACGGGATGTTCGACCACGGGGAAACTGGACGCCAAGCAGCCCGTGGCTTCCGCCGCTGTGGAAAAGCCCGCGGACGAGAACCCCAGCGCCAGTTCCGACATCGCGACGCTGGCCAAGAACATGCCGGCCACGATGGAGGGCGAGATCAAGCGCGCCAAGCTGTTGCGCGAGAAGGGCGATTATCCCGAGGCCGAGCATTCGCTCGCGCAATTGATGCTCATTGCGCCCGACGACGGAATCGTCGTCGGCGAATACGGCAAGGTTCTGGAGCAGGAAGGCCGCTCAGACGAAGCTTTGGCCTTCCTGACGCGCGCCGTGGCATTGCAGCCGCGCGACTGGACGCTCTTTTCCGCCCTCGGCATCGCTTACGACCAGCTCGACAAGCGCGAAAACGCGCGCACGGCTTATGAGCGCGCGCTGGCGCTGAAGCCGGGCGAGGCCTCGGTGCTCAACAATTATGCGGTGTCGCGGATGCTCGCCGGCGATTATGCGGGCGCGCAGCGCCTGCTCGCCGAAGCTACCGCGCATGGTGCAACCGATCCGAAGATCGCGATGAACGCCGAGAAACTGGCATCGATGAGTCCGCCGCCCCCGGCGCCGGTGGCCGTGCAGGCCGCACCCCCCCCGCCCAAACCCGTTCCCCCGCCGGCCATCAAGGTTGCGGTGCTCCCGTCCGCCACAGTGCAGGCCGCGGCCGTGAAGCCCGTGGCCACGCAGGCGCCAAAACCAATGACACTCGCGCCTGCCGCGCCTGCCCATTCTCCAATCGCGGTGATCAGTCTGAAAACGTCCCCGCCAACCGTGGTGATGCAGCGCGTGCCGTTTGATCCGCTCGCGACGAAGAGCGCGAATGCGCATCCCGTGAGCGCAGCGGGCGCGATTGTTTCGCTGCACCCGGTTGCGACGCATGCACCGCTCGCGATCGTGGCCGCGAGATCCCTGGGACCGAACGTCGTCATGCAGCGCGTGCCGTTCGATCCCCTCGCCGGACCGGTCGCCGCACGCAAACCCGCGCATAAGCCGGCGGTCGCCGCGGCGAAACCCGTGGACGATACCCCCTCCCTCCGCACCGCCGCCGACACCGGCAACTAAGACGTAGAACGCGGTGCGCGTGCGGATGCGCTGTGTTCCCCCTCACCCGCGCCTGAACAGATTTCATCGCCCGTATCTGCACGCCTCTCCCACAAGGGGAGAGGGGAAGCGGAGTCTTGTATTAACGCGGGAAAATCAGCGCGGGGAGTGCCCTCTCCCCTTGTGGGAGAGGGGCTGAGCAGGAAACATCGCAACGGCACCAGCCTGG
>PKWC01000189.1 GCA_003131925.1 Alphaproteobacteria bacterium
ATTCCGACCAACGTCATCTCCATTACCGACGGTCAGATCTTCCTCGAAAGCGACCTCTTCTTCCAGGGCATCCGGCCCGCGGTGAATGTCGGCATCTCCGTCTCACGCGTGGGCTCCTCGGCGCAGATCAAGGCGATGAAGCAGGTAGCAGGATCGATCAAGCTCGAGCTCGCGCAATACCGTGAAATGGCGGCGTTCGCGCAGTTCGGCTCCGATCTGGACGCCTCGACCCAGCGCCTCCTCAACCGTGGCGCGCGGCTCACCGAGCTTCTGAAGCAGCCGCAGTTCAGCCCTATCCCGGTCGAAGAGCAGGTCATCTCGATCTTTGCCGGCGTGAGGGGCTATCTCGACAAGCTTGCCGTCGCCGACGTGCAGCGATTCGAAAGCGAGCTGCTGCGGCTGATGCGCGGCAAGCACAAGGATGTTCTCGACGGCATCCGCTCGCAGAAGCAGCTCACGCCCGATGCCGAAGCAAAACTCAAAACGATTCTGGAAGAATTCGTGAAAAGCTTCGCCTGATGCCAAGCCTGAAGTCCTTCCGTAACCGGATCGCCAGCGTCAAATCGATCCGCAAGATCACCAAGGCCATGCAGATGGTGGCCGCGTCGAATCTGCGCCGTGCGCAGGATGCGGCGGAGGCTGCGCGCCCCTATGCGGAAAAGATGAATGCAGTGATCGCGAGCCTTGCGGGAGGGCTCAAAGACAACCCGGGCGCGCCCGCGCTCCTTGCCGGGAGCGGAAAGGACCAAGTCCATCTGGTCATCGTGGCGACAGCCGATCGCGGATTGTGCGGAGGGTTTAACACCAACATCGTGCGCCGCGCGCGTCAACACATCCAGGCGCTCGAACGCAACGGCAAGGAGGTGAAAATTCTTTGCGTCGGCCGCAAGGGCCGGGACCAACTCAAGCGCCAATATGCGAAGCGCATCATCGACACCGTCGAGTTCGTCCAGGTCAAACGCATCGGTTTCACGAACGCCGCGGCGATCGGCCGGCGCGTGCTCGACATGTTTGCCGCGGGCGACTTCGATGTGTGTTCGATCGTCTATTCGGAATTCAAATCGGTGATCAGCCAGGTGCCGACCCTGCGTCAGCTGATTCCGGTGGTGATCGAGGAAGCCGGACCCCTCGTCGGCCCGCAGGGCAATGTCTACGAATATGAGCCCGACGAGGCGGCCATCCTCGCCGATCTTCTGCCGCGCAACGTGAATGTGCAGATCTTCCGGGCGTTGCTTGAAAATGTCGCGGGTGAGTTCGGAGCCAAGATGGCGGCGATGGATTCGGCAACGCGGAACGCCGGAGAGGTGATCGACAATCTGACCCTGCAATACAACCGCACGCGCCAGGCGATGATCACCAAGGAACTGATTGAAATCATATCGGGCGCGGAAGCGCTCTGACGGAGCAGATGCCATGAATGCGATGACGGAAACGAACAGGATCGGCCGCGTCACCCAGGTGATGGGAGCGGTGGTAGACGTGAAGTTCGACGGTCACTTGCCGAACATTCTCAACGCGCTCGAAACCGATAACCATGGCCACCGGCTGGTGTTGGAAGTGGCGCAACATCTGGGCGAATCCACGGTTCGCACCGTGGCGATGGACGTGACGGAGGGTCTGGTGCGCGGCCAGTCCGTGAGCGACACGGGCATCGCCATCAGCGTGCCGGTCGGTGACGGCACTCTCGGCCGCATCATCAACGTGATCGGAGAGCCCGTGGACGAAGCCGGCCCCGTGAAGGCGACGGAACGACGCGCCATCCACCAGGAAGCGCCCGCCTTCGTCGACCAGTCGACGGAAGCGCAGGTGCTGGTCACGGGCATCAAGGTGATCGACCTGCTCGCGCCCTATGCGCGCGGCGGCAAAATCGGCCTGTTCGGCGGCGCGGGAGTCGGCAAGACCGTGCTCATCCAGGAACTGATCAACGCTGTCGCCAAGAATCACGGTGGCTTTTCGGTGTTCGCGGGCGTCGGCGAGCGAACACGCGAAGGCAACGACCTCTATCACGAAATGATCGAGTCGGGCGTGAACAAGGACCCGAAATCTGGTTCGACCGAAGGCTCGAAATGCGCCCTCGTCTATGGGCAGATGAACGAGCCGCCAGGCGCCCGCGCCCGCGTCGGCCTGTCGGGCCTGACGGTCGCCGAATATTTCCGCGACCTGGGCCAGGACGTCCTGTTCTTCGTCGACAACATTTTCCGTTTCACCCAGGCGGGCTCCGAGGTCTCGGCGCTGCTCGGCCGCATTCCTTCGGCGGTCGGCTATCAGCCGACCCTCGCCACCGACATGGGCACGCTGCAGGAACGCATCACGACGACGACGAAGGGCTCGATCACATCCGTCCAGGCCATCTACGTGCCGGCCGATGATCTAACCGATCCCGCGCCCGCGACCTCTTTCGCCCATCTCGACGCGACCACGGTGCTGTCGCGCGCTATCTTCGAAAAAGCGATCTTCCCGGCGGTGGATCCGCTGGATTCCACTTCGCGCCTGCTCGATCCGCGCGTGGTCGGCGAGGAGCATTATAACGTCGCACGCCAGGTGCAGCAGATTCTCCAGCGATACAAGTCACTTCAGGACATCATCGCCATTCTCGGCATGGACGAATTGTCCGAGGAGGACAAGCTGACCGTCACGCGCGCCCGCAAGATCGAGCGGTTTCTCTCGCAGCCCTTCTATGCCGCGACCGTCTTCACCGGCATGTCGGGCATCAGCGTGAAACTCGAAGACACGATCCGCAGCTTCAAAGCTGTCGTGAACGGCGAATTCGATCACCTGCCGGAATCCGCGTTCTACATGGTGGGCACGATCGAGGACGCGGTCGCCAAGGCGCAGAAGCTCGCCGCCGAAGCGGCCTGACATGACCGACAAAATCGCCTTCGATATCGTCTCGCCGGAGCGGCTGCTTCTGTCCGACGAGGCCGACATGGTCACGGTGCCGGGAAGCGAGGGCGATTTTGGCGTGCTCGCCGGTCACATGCCGCTGATCTCGACACTTCGCCCCGGCGTCATCGACATCCGGGGCGGCAGCGAGAGCGGGGATCTTCGCTTCTTCGTCCTGGGCGGCTTCGCCGAGGCCAATCCCAGCAAACTGACAGTGTTGGCCGAAGAGGCCCTGCCGATGACCAGCGTCGACGCCGCGACCCTCGAGCAGAGGATCAAAAACACCGAAGAAGATCTTGTTTTAGCTAAAAATGAGAGTGACCGCGCCCGGATTGCCGAGCAACTCGACCATTTGCGCCAGCTTCGCTCCGCGCTGTGACGGTAGTCTGTTGGCAACCGATTCTGGTATAAGGCATTCGTTTGCGGTGGCTACGAATAGAGGCGGAATGACCGGCACTATGGTCTACGCGTCCGGCTGGACGTTGGACGACATTCACTGGGGGAGCTTCGATCCCACAAAGGTCGAGCGGGGACTTCTGGCAGCGGTGAAGAGTGCCGCGCTCGTCGAGCTCAACGCCCCCGACTACGTCACCTATCTGCAGCGCGTATTCCGCAATTCAGACACCAATACTCTTGCCAACATCGAGCAATGGGGTCGCGAGGAAATCCAGCACGGACTCGCTCTGGGACGGTGGGCCGAACGCGCCGATCCGTCGTTCGATTTCAAGAGCGCCTTTGCCCGGTTCCGCGCCGGATACACGGCGCCCCACTTTGCCACGGATGATCCCGATTCAGTGCGCGGCAGCCGCCGCGGCGAGATGATCGCCCGCTGCGTGGTCGAATCGGGAACATCCTCATTCTACAGCGCCATTCGCGATTCCGCGGACGAACCGGTGCTGAAGGAGATCGCGGGCCGCATCGCCGCAGACGAATTCCGCCATTACAAGCTGTTCCTCGAAACCCTTAACGCGCAGGACGAACCCGAACTGCCCTGGTGGCGCAGGGTGCTCGTGGCCGCCACGCGCGTCAACGAATCGAGCGACGACGAACTCGCCTACGCCTATTACTGCGCAAACGTCCCGGCCTCCCAGGAAAGCGCTGTTCCTTACAGCCGCAAGCGGTTCGCCCGCGCCTATCACTCACGCGCGATGCGGCTCTACCGCCGCCATCACATCAGCAAGCTCGTGCAGATGGTGGCCAAGTCCGTCGGCGCCGATCCGCAAGGCCGGCCGACGCGCGCCGCGAGCGCGGTGCTGTGGAGCATACTCCGTCTCCGCGCGGGCTTCGCGCCGGCAGGGTAGATGGAAGCGTAATTTTTCCGCCCCTTCTTTTCCTTCCCACAACGTGAGGGAGGAAACCCAAAAGCTCTACAGGCTTCGCTTCACCAGCATCTGCTTGATCTCGCCGATGGCTCGGGCGGGGTTGAGGCCCTTGGGGCAGGTTTGGGCGCAATTCATGATCGTGTGGCATCGGTAGAGACGGAACGGATCCTCGAGCTTGTCGAGCCGATCGCCTCTCGCTTCGTCGCGGCTGTCGGCGAGCCAACGCCAGGCTTGCAGGAGCGCGGCGGGGCCGAGATAGCGCTCGGAATTCCACCAATAGCTCGGGCACGCGGTGGAGCAGCAGGCGCAGAGAATGCATTCGTAGTAACCGTCGAGCTTGGAGCGATCCTCCGGCGACTGGCGCCATTCGCGCTCGGGCTCGGCTGTCTTCGTCTGCAAGTAAGGCTGGATCGAGGCATATTGCGCGTAGAAGTTCGTCATATCGGGCACGAGATCCTTGACCACATGCAAATGCGGCAAAGGATAGATTGACGCGGAGCCCGAAATGTCGGAGATGGCCTTGGTGCAGGCAAGTGTGTTGCCGCCGTCGATATTCATCGCGCAGGAACCGCAAACTCCTTCGCGGCAGGAACGCCGGAAGGTCAGCGTCGGATCGATCTCGTTCTTGATCTTGATGAGCGCATCCAGGACCATCGGCCCGCAGCTCTCGAGATCGACGCGATACGTGTCGATGCGCGGGTTTCCGCCTTCATCCGGATCGTAACGATAGACCTTGAAGTCTTTTGTCCGCTTGGGTTTTTTGCCATTCGCGGTGACGGGCGCAGGCCACGATTTCCCTCTTTGGGGCTGGCTTCCCTTTGGTAGCGTGAACTGAACCATCTAGACCTCGAATGGTGCGCAAATCTGGATAGCAAGCCGGCGCGCGCGTGACAAATTCATGGTTCGACAGGCTCACCATGAGGGCCTCGTTCCCTCAAGCTGAGCTTTTCGAAGCATCCGCGCCAATTTGTTCGAAAGTCCATGCGGTCTCGACTGGATCGTCTTTGACAAATCCTGAAAGGACAAGCTGCTCGGCGCGGCGCACGCTTCCCTGCCCCACATAGACGCTCTCTTCCACCGAGATCATGCCACCGTGCCGGAAGCGCCAGCCTTCGCCGCTCGGCAGCTTGAGAAGAATGTCTCCGCGGCGCGACAGCGAAACCCGAACGTCCGGATGGATGTGAAACCGCGCTGCAAACGTCACCGCGCCACGCCTGCGCCGCGCCGGTTCCGGAAAGAGCCGATCGCAACCGGAGAGTTTCGTGCCCTGCTTCGACAGCATCATCTCGCGCTGATGCCGGATTCCGAATTCCTGCAGATAGAAATCGTGGCTCGCTTCCACGCGCCAGCCATGCGGGGTCTCGTGCCGCTCCGTTTCGATCCGCACTGGCCCACCGAGGAGTCTCGGTCCGAGCAAATCGCGAGCAAGACCGGGCGCCAGCACCGGTGCCATCGACGTGTCCGCGAGCGTCACGGTCGAGTGCGCGGCGGTCGCACGCAGCGCCCCGTCCCAGCGCGGCGAGCTCTCGCGATCGGCCCCGCAATTGACCACCAGCCTTTGTCCGCTCGCGCTGAATTCGAACGCCAGACACCCGGCATCGGCGTGCTGCGAAAATTGCGCCGGCGGCAGCCCCCCGCAATCCAGGATCGCAACGGAACGTGCTGCAGCGAGGCGCTGGTAGCCGGAATGCGGCGCATGCAGGAACGGCTGACCGCGGACTTCGTCGCGCGCCAGCAGCGCCGCAATCATGCCTGCATCACCCTCACCACCGCCGTTGAACAGCGCCAGCGCTCCATCGCCATGGCGAAAGAAACGCAACATTGGGGCGAGCCGGTCGCGGGCGCCGCGCAGACCGGGAGGCACAGCAACGCCCACTGCCGCGAGGGCATCGACGCTCATGACAATCTGGCGATAGGCGAGCAAAAGCTCCTCCGGCGACCGCGTCACGTGTCCGCCGTCCGGAAGGATTTGGGCTGCGATCTCCCGACCGAGGCGCGCGAGTCCGGATTCGAGCCGCCGCGGATTGTCGTCGAGGCAGGCACACGACAGCACATAGGCGGCGGCGGCTTCGAGCCGCGGCAGGCCGGGCGGCGCTTCGGCCGCGATGCGGCCAAGCTGCGCCGTTTGCTGGCGCAGCGACACGAACAGTTTCGAGCGCCAGAGAACGTCGGAATTCGCCAGCATGAACTTCCCATGCGCGAACACCTGTACGAGACGCCGCGCCGTCACTTCGGGCAGCCACGCCGGCTCCGCATAGCGCGCATTGCGCGCCATCCATTCCGACACGAGTTGAATCGCAAGATTGCGCGCAGCGTCGCCGCCTGCGGCGGATAACGACGCAAGCCAATCGTACCCGTGCAGCGCCGCGGCCCAATTGCGGCTCGGTGCGGGGCAGTCGAAGATCGAACCCTCTTTGGCGTCCACCATTTCTCCCGCAAAGCGGAAGCGCCCCTTCAGCAGCATATCGGCGTCTTCGAGGCGCCGCGGCAGAGCGTCGAAAGGATGATGGCGGATGCGGTCGGGCATCCTGCTCTTCAGAAGGCGGCGATAGAGCCAGTTTCGCCGCCACGCGATCCTGATCGGCGTAAGCGCACGCCGAAGCGCCGCGCGCCACAAATCTGGAATCAGCGCAAGCGTCGGACCACGCCGCCGCTTGGCTGCCTCGCGGGCCACGCCGCTAGCCGCGGAGCGCGGCGATGTTCGCAGCGTAAGAGTCAGATCCGCCATGAAACACTGCCGTTCCGGCGACGAGCACGTTCGCGCCCGCGCCGATCGCAAGCTTCGCGGTTTGCGGAGTGATGCCGCCATCGACTTCAAGCGCGATCTCGCGTCCGCTTCGCGCGATCCGTTCCGCCGCCGCTTCGATCTTGCGGAGCTGGCTGGAAATGAATTCCTGGCCGCCGAAACCGGGGTTGACCGACATGATCAGAACGAGATCGACCAGATCGAGAAGGTAATCGAGGGCATCGATCGGCGTGCCGGGATTGAGCACCACGCCCGGCTTCTTGCCATGCGCGCGGATGAGCTGGAGCGTGCGGTGGATGTGCGGTCCGGCCTCGGGATGCACCGTCAACCCATCGGCGCCCGCTTCCGCGAACGCTTCGATGTAGGGATCGGCGGGCGCAATCATCAGATGCACGTCGAGCGGCGTCCTCGCATGCGGACGGAGCGCCTTCACCACGACAGGCCCGATGGTGATGTTGGGCACGAAATGTCCGTCCATGACGTCCACATGGATGAGGTCGGCCCCGGCGCGTTCCACCGCCTCCACCTCGGCGCCCAAGCGCGAGAAATCCGCGGAGAGTATCGAAGGCGCGATCCGGATCCTGGGGGCCATCAGGTGTCATCTAGTGGCGGATTCGCTCCCGCCCCGCAAGGCGAAACAGGCGTCGTCGCAGCGTTGTCGCGCTCTTTGCCATAACCTCGAACCAGAGCCGACAAACGAACGCTTGAACCGCAGTCGCAATTCTGCATGACCTCGTCAAGTCACATGGTCATCCACGCGACATGACGGCCGCAACGAAATCATCAGCGCAAATGGTGCGAGCCAGATCAGGCGGGACTGGTAGCGGTCGTGTGGGCCGGAGAGCACGCCGCATATGATCGCATTGCCGACCAATGCAGCCAGGACAAAGCCCGGCAAAACTATTCGTCTGTCGCGTCGTCTTGAGATCGCGAACCCGAGAAACAGCACGAGACCAATGAGCGACAGAGCGCCCACGATGACGTGCAAAGATCCCATGACGCGGAAATCAATTTCGCCGCGCTGCTGACGCGCTGCGAGATAGGCGCGCATCTGACCGGGCAGGTAGCGCGCGAGCACGGGATAGAGAACCCACTCCTGCGGCTCGATCTGATCGCCGGTCCTAAAGCGGGCAAACTGCGTCGCAGCATCGCCAATCGCGGCTTTGAGCTGCAAAGATGGATAGCGAAGGATCGCGTCCCGGACGATGCGCTCGGATTCGGCCGCAGTACCCGTGAAATGACCAAGGGTGAAAAAGGGGCTGTCGGGCGTCCACAGCCAGCCGTCAGCGGTGGGCGGCAACGAATCCCGATAGGCACAGAGTCTGTAGCCGGACTTTGGACAGGTGTCGTCGAGGAGGCGCATGACGATGCCGTCCTGGAGCATGCGCGCAAACACGAACGAAGCCCCTGCCCGGCTGACGAAAATTTGTCGCGTGAACTGGAAATTGGCGCCGACAATGAGCGCCAGTCCAAGAATACAAACGAACGCGGATCCCAGCACTCGCGGCTTCGGCCACCGGTGCGCAATCCCGACCACCCCCCGCGTCGCGACAATCAGAATGACGAGAAACCCTGCGAGAAGGAGGTGTGACGGATGCGCCGCCGCAGCGAAACCGCCGATCCCGACGAGAACGATTGCGCGCACGCGCCCGAGACGATTCGCGCGGAAGGCGAGCAGACAGATCGCGAGAACGACAAGCGCCGTAAAGCAGTCGGGCTCGATCTGGCCCACATACCAGGGAAGGCCGGTCACGACCACAAGACTGGCGCCAACGACTGCCAAAGTGGCCATCCTCAGCCTTGGAATTTCTGCGCGTGCGCATTGTGTCACCACGAATGCCGTGGCTGCGGCCTGGATCACCGCCGCGAACCAAAGGCTCGCTCCTGCTCCTGCATAGCGCAGGAACAGCGAATAGACGGGCGAGCGCTCCACCATGAAGTGTCCGCCGAGTCCTTCGAACACATAGGCGCCTGTGTCGTAATAGATGAGCGGAAATCCGTTCCAGAATGTCGCAGCAAGCAGCAGTGGAATCAGGAGTGCGATTGCGCCAGCTTCGCCCCGAATATCGCCGAGCGTGAGGTTCCACAGGCCGGAAATGCCGCTGGCGTTTCGTGCCGGAATCGCGTCCATGCCGGCGCTCATTCCCGTGTTACTCGTGCGGTTGACTTGATCGGCTTCACCCCTACACTCCGCGTCGGCTCGACATTTCGGTGATCTCTCCATGGCGGAACAGGCCAGACCCACGGCAACCTCGCGCCCGATTTCGCCTCATATGCAGATCTATCGCTGGCCGGTGACGATGGCCACATCGATCGTGCATCGCGCCACCGGACTCGCCCTCGCCGCAGGCACGCTTCTTGTCGCCTGGTGGCTGATAGCCATCGCCACCGGGCCTCACGCCTACAATCTTTTCTCGATGGTCGCACGCAGCCTTGGCGGACAGATCGTGTTGTTCGGGTTCGTGTGGTCTCTCGCCTTTCATCTTTTCAATGGCTTGCGGCACCTCGGCTGGGATTCGGGATTTGGTTTCGAGGTTCGCACCGCGAACCGAACCGGCGTCGGAGCCGTCGCACTGTCGTTGCTCGCCGCCATTGCCGTGTTCGCATACGCCTATCTGGAAAAAGGAGTGTACATTTGAGCGCGCAGACGCCGATCGCGCGTGTCGAAGGTCTGGGAGCTTCGCATTCCGGCACGAGTCATTTCTGGCGGCAGAGGGTCAGCGCACTGGCGCTTGTGCCGCTCTCGATATGGTTCGTCTGCATGGCGCTTTCCCTCATCGGCGCCCATCGTTACGAGGCGATCGCATTTCTCTCTGGACCCGTAAACGCAATTCTCATGGCGCTCTTCATCATCGCCGCGCTCCATCACATGGTGCTGGGCGTCCAGGTCGTGATCGAGGATTACGTACATGGTGAGGGACCTAAAATCGCGCTGCTCGTGTCGAACCAGTTCTTCGCATGGCTTGTCGGCGCCGCCTGCCTGTTCGCGCTCGTGAAAATCGCACTCTGAAATGCCGACTTCGCCCGCCTATCCGATCACCGATCACACCTTCGACGTCATTGTCGTAGGTGCCGGCGGTGCGGGACTGCGCGCCACTCTCGAAGCAGCCGCGCGCGGATTGCGCACCGCCTGCATCACCAAAGTCTTCCCCACGCGCAGTCATACGGTTGCGGCGCAGGGCGGAATCTCTGCCGCGCTCGGCAACATGGGCGACGACGACTGGCGCTGGCACATGTACGACACCGTCAAGGGATCGGACTGGCTGGGAGACCAGGACGCGATCGAATACATGTGCAAGAACGCGCCGGAAGCCGTCTACGAACTGGAGCATTACGGCGTGCCGTTCAGCCGTACGGCGGAAGGCAAAATCTATCAGCGCGCTTTCGGCGGCATGACATCGCATTTTGGGCAAGGCATCGCGCAGCGTACCGCCGCTGCGGCGGACCGCACGGGCCATGCCATCCTGCACACGCTTTACGGCCAATGCGTAAAACATGACGTGAACTTCTTCATCGAGTACTTCGCTCTCGACCTGATCGTGGAAGACGGCGCGGTGCGCGGCCTGATCGCGTGGAATCTCGACGACGGCTCGATACACCGATTCCGCGCGCACAAAGTCATTCTCGCCACGGGCGGCTATGGAAGGATCTATTTCTCCTGCACGGGCGCGCACACCCAGACGGGAGACGGCAACGCGATGGTCCTCCGCGCAGGATTGCCGCTTCAGGACATGGAGTTCGTCCAGTTCCATCCGACGGGCATTTACGGCGTCGGCGTTCTCATCACCGAAGGCGTTCGCGGCGAGGGCGGCTATCTGACCAATTCGGAAGGCGAGCGCTTCATGGAGCGCTACGCGCCGAATGCCAAAGATCTTGCCTCACGCGATGTCGTCAGCCGTGCGATGACCATCGAGATTCGCGAGGGACGCGGCGTGGGACCGAAAAAGGACCATATCGACCTGCATCTTTCGCATCTGGATCCGAAGATCATTCATGAGCGGCTGCCGGGCATCACCGAATCTGCCCGCATCTTCGCCGGCATCGACGTGACGAGGGAGCCGATCCCGGTGCTGCCGACCGTCCACTACAACATGGGCGGCATTCCCACGAACCACATGGGCAAAGCGCTCACGCTGCGGAACGGCAATCCCGATACCGTCATTCCCGGCCTGATGGCGATCGGCGAAGCGGCGTGCGTATCGGTCCACGGAGCGAACCGGCTCGGCTCCAATTCACTGATCGATCTCGTCGTATTCGGCAAAGCGGCCGGCATGTGCGCGGCGGAAGCGGTCAAGCCGGGCGAGCGGCACGCCGATCTGCCGAAGGATGCCGGCGAAGATTCACTTGCGCGCTTCGATCGCTACCGTCACGCCAATGGAGGCACGCCCACCGCGCGGATTCGCCTGGCGATGCAGATGGCAATGCAGGAGGACGCAGCCGTGTTCCGCACCGGCGAGACGCTGAAGAAAGGCCGGTCCCACATCGACGAAATCTACAAACAATTGCCGGATATCAGCGTGTCGGACCGCTCGCTCGTCTGGAACAGCGATCTCGTGGAAACACTCGAGCTCGAGAATCTTCTGCAGCAGGCGATTGTTACCATCGAGAGCGCGGTCATGCGCACCGAAAGCCGCGGCGCGCACGCAAGGGAGGATTTCCCCGCACGCGACGACGCAAACTGGATGAAACACACGCTCGCCTGGCTGGATCCCGCGACGGGCTCGGCGCGTCTCGACTATCGCCCGGTGCATTCCTACACGCTGACCAACGACGTGGAATACATTCCGCCGAAGGCGCGGACGTATTAGCGTTACTTCACCGCGCTGAACGCTGTCGCAATCTCGGCACCTTTTGCGGTCTTGAACGCAATACAGCGGTCGATCTGTTCTTCAGCCAGCGCGAGCGGGCGCGCCACCCCTGGCAATGTTGAAAGCTTCGGACGAAAGAATCGAGGTCCGCGCGCGAAGCCTCGTCGCAGGCGCGGGCCATGACGCCAGGCAATCCAGCCATGGCGTCGGGCGGCAACCGCGTGGCCAAGGTGTCGTAATCTGCCTTCAGCCACGCCCATATTCGTCCACGCATGACCGCGTCGTTGGAACTCGAACGCAGCAAGGTGATCAGTTCGCCCGAGCACATTTGCGGCATGAGCGCGAGCCACCGGCCCGCATATCAGCGCCTGCTGGCGAACATATTCCTTTCCGGATTTGAGGAACGCGGTGACCAGCGCGTCCTCAAAGCTCGCGCCGCCTCCGAGTACGCCGGCGCGCAATGCTTCCTGCATCAGGTCCCGCGACATCCCTCCGGTGTCCAAGCCGTCCGAGCCAAGGTAAGCGGCTCGAGATAAATCGCACGGCGCGCCTCGGCAAACGACACGTCGATCTCGTCGTGGCCTGCGAAGCGCGGCTTCGACGGATCGATGGTGAAGGCAACGCGATAGCTCAGCGGAACGACATCGCGCGGCCGCGGTCCCATCGGAACCAAATCGGGCCCAGTCGGACCGGCGGCCTGAGACGACGCCTCATCGCCGCTCGACGCACCCCACCCCACCACCCCGACCAGCAAGATGAGGACTGCAGTGACAAGATTCCGTAGCGGCACGCAAAAGCTCCCTGGTGATCCGATTCCAACGCTTCGCACCAATAAATTGTCATGGCCCGCGCATGCGGGCCACCCAAATGGATATGGCGGCCCAGTCAAAGGATCAAGAAAGTCCGGGCACCCCTCCGCTGTATGGGTTTCGGCTGGGTGGCCTCCCACGGCTTAACGGGGGGACCAGCGGGGCCATGACAATCCTTTTTTTGGATAGGAAGCGTTGGAAGCAGCACACTAACGCCCCCGCCAGCGGGGCGGACGTTTCTCGGCGAAGGCGCGCGGACCCTCGGCAAAGTCATCGCTGCGGAACATGGCGGCGACTGCGGGATATTCGCTCTGATTGGCGAGGGCGTCGCGAACGGACGCTTCCGCAAGCCCACGATAGACCGCCTGCTTGGAGGCGCGCACCGACATCGGGCTGAGTTCGAGGATTTGCGCCGCCCAGCGGCGCGCCGCCTGCAGGGCCTCGCCGGCCGGAACCACCTCATTGACGAAGCCGAGCGCCAGCCCGTCGCGCGCGCTCACCCGCCTTCCGGTGAGGATCATGCCGAGCGCCTGCTTGACGCCGATCTCACGGGGCAATCTGTGGAGTCCTCCCGCCAGGGCAGCGAGGCCAACGCGAGGTTCCGGCAGTGCGAATTTCGCCGTTTCCGCTGCGATGATGATGTCGCAGGCGAGCGCAATCTCGAAGCCGCCGCCCATGGCAATTCCATTGACCGCGGCGATCAAAGGCTTGTCGAGATCGAACCTCCGGGCGATGCCGCCGAAGCCGCTGTCCGGCATGGTCATCGTACGGCCGGCGGCTCGGTATTTGAGGTCGTCTCCCGCGCTGAAGGCCCGCTCTCCCGCGCCCGTGATGATGGCCACCCACTGATCCGGGTCTTCCGCGAATACATCGAACACTTCCGCGAGTTCGCGGTGGGCCGGCGGATGAAGTGCGTTGAGCACCTCTGGCCGGTCGAGAGTAACGATGGTGAGCGGCCCTTCCCGCTCCACTCGGCAATATTGATACACCGCCGGCTCCCGCTCCCCTCTCAGGTCCTCAAAACAAGCTTGGCGCGGCCGCCTGGCGCCGCGCAAGTCTCAATTAACCATTTGAAACTAATCTGGTGCGGCAGATTGTGGATGCGTCGCTCAATGCCGGGCTCGTGGACGATTAGCGTCGCCGGACGGACCTACGGGCCTTATAGCGCCCACCAGATGAAGGCGTTCGCCGCCGAGGGCCGGCTTGGGCGCCAGTCGCTCGTTGCCCGCATGGGAGAGACGAATTTCCGCAAGGCTGCCGACGAGCCAGAACTGTCGCACATTTTTTCGCCACCTCCGCCTCGCGAGGGAGCCGTCGCGCAAAGCCTGCGGCGCGACAATCATGGCGGTGCGTTCGGGCGCAACGACACCCAGCCGCAAAGCGGCGAGCGCACGCACATAGTGATAATCGCCGATATGAAATCGGGATCCATTGCAAGGCTCGAGGAAGAGATCGCCACGTTTGGCCCAGCTTGCCCGATTCTGCCCCAGGTCTGGCTGCTCGCGAGCGACACGTCGCTGACAAATGTGCGCAATCATCTCGTGCAGCAGCTGGGCAAGCTCGACATGCTCTTCGTCATCGATGCGACCAACGACAAAGCCGCCTGGTTCAATTTCGGGCCGGAGCTCGACGCGCGAATCCGCAAAATTTGGCGAACGGAAACAAAACTACGCGCCGCGAGCTGACAGTGCGGTGCAGCGGTCGCCTGGTGGGTAGAATCCGACCCCTTGGTATCTGAGCTTAAAGGCCTGGCGCGTCACGCCTAATGAAGTTGCCGGTCACGCCGACATGCCAAACCTCGTTATAGCGAGTTGCGGATTCGCGACATTCTGCGCACTCCGCGTGCCCGCTCCCGGCGTCTCCCGCTGCGCCGCGCGCGAGCCGCTGCAAACGGCGGTTCGCAAATTGGCACTCAGGGATTCATCCGTCAGAATTCGATCACGAGTTCACTCGAGACTCCTGAGTTGCGCGCGGAATCGCCGGTGGTTCTGCACATATATTTCTGCCGACACCTTTATCAGTGCGATCTGCGACGGGCTCACTTCGCGAATTATTCGGGCTGGGGCGCCCAACACGAGCGAGTTGGCGGGAATTTCCTTCTGCTCGGCAATCAGCGAATTGGCGCCGATGAGGCAGTTGGGCCCGATCTTCGCGCCGCTCAACACCGTCGAGCCCATTCCAATCAGCGTGTTGTCGCCGATTGTCGCCGAATGGAGAATGACGCTGTGGCCTACGGTCACGTTCGCGCCGATCTTTGTCGGAAGTCCGGGATCGGTGTGCACGACAGAATTGTCCTGAATATTAGAGTTCTCCCCCACCTCGATCCACTCATTGTCGCCGCGGAGCACTGCGCCAAACCACACGCTTGCATTTTTCAGGAGTCTGACGCGCCCGATGAGAGTGGCATTGGGCGCCACCCAGAACTCTTCCGCAGCCGGAAATTCCGGCCGTGCATCATCGAGCGTGTAGATTGGCATGTTCGGTTTCCGCATCGGACAAAGAGAGAGTGCGCGAGTAAATCAGCGCCTTCAAGCGCCGTTCCATGGCGCTGGAAAAAAACGGACGGAGCACGCGACGCAGAGCCGAAAACGCGCTAGCCTCGATTCGCGCACTGAGTCGCAATCGGGGGCACTATCTGTGCGGGACCATTCGTCGCCGCGAATTACTTCCCCGAGCCTTTCCGGGTACCGGCTGTCATACTGGCGCAATCTTTCCAGTATCAACTCCATCCATGATGCGTCATTGACCAGGGAGTCTCCATGGCCAAGCGTTCCGCGCGTCGAAGAGACCGCGATCTTCAGCTTCCCGACTCCGCAACCATCCACCCTCTTTTCCCCCCGAGGCCTGCGTACGACCCGCTGGACCCGCAGGGACGCGATCGAAAATATGTAAAGAACGTCCGGGCCATGAGCGCGACGCAGCAGCGGCTCATGGATGCGATCGACGCCCACAGCGTGGTCGCGGCGCTTGGTCCGGCGGGAACGGGCAAGACCTATCTCGCCATCGCCAAGGCCGTGGAAGCACTCGAGCAGAACCGCGTCGGCCGAATCGTTCTGTCGCGGCCGGCCGTCGAAGCAGGAGAGAGTCTTGGATTTCTGCCGGGAGATCTGCAGGACAAGCTCGCGCCCTATTTGCGTCCGCTGTACGACGCGTTGACGGAGCGGCTGGGCACCAAGCGGCTCAAGGCACTCGTGGCGGAAGGACAGATCGAGATCGCGCCTGTCGCCTATATGCGCGGCCGCACCCTCAATGACTGTTTCGTCGTCATCGACGAGGCGCAGAACTGCACCTATGGGCAACTCAAGATGCTTCTGACGCGGCTGGGCTGGCGTTCCACCATGGTGCTGACCGGAGATCCCGATCAGACGGATCTGCTCAGCGGACTGTCAGGCCTTGGCGAAATCGCAAATCGCCTCGACCGGGTGGCGGAAGTGGCGGTCATCCGCATGGGCGAGAGCGACATCGTGCGGCACCCGCTGGTGGCAAGCATGCTCACCGTGCTTTGAGAGCGAGCGCAACCTGAATGACGAGCAAGCCCAGCGCAAGGCTCCAATAGCCGGCGAGCGCCGCGGCGAGCCAGAATGCGATACCCGAGCAGGCTTTCTCGCGCCACGCTTTCGCGGCCTTTTCGAACAGGACCGAAGGCCCGGCGACAATCATGACGGCCACGAAAATTGCACGCTCGACCGAGGAATGCGCCTCCTTGACGAGCAGGTGATAAAGGTTGGCGCTGATCCCGGAGGCGGTGAAGCCTGCCGTCATAGCAAAGAGCGCTACCATCGCGTCGTGCATAACTGTCCCACCCGGCCGCCTTTGCCGGAGGGGATGCAGCGACCGTGCCTGCAAAATGACGGCAATAATGGCTCTGCCGTCCCATAGTGGGACGTCGGCCGCGAATTGGCAGCCGACCCCAGATGAGCCGGCGATACTTCACGTCTTTCCGCCCCGGCTGACCTGCGTAACGATTTATTCGCCTGGCGCCGGCCACGAATCGAGGCATGGTCGCGGCTGGGGCAGAATGTGCACGCAGCCGAACCAATGAGCCGCCGGGGTAACGGATTCGATGGGCAGGTAAAGGAACGATCCGGCTGGCTGCTGCCGATCGCCGTCTTCGTCGTTACGGCCGTCCTCTCGGCCGTATTCCTGGTCTATTATCTGGCGCCGAATCCAGGCTCGTTCATCGAAGAACATCCTCGGCCGACGTCGCGCACCGACGCCGTGAAGCTGTGGATCGGCGGAATCCCCTTCACCATCCCCGCCAACTATCTGCCCTATGCCGGTGCGCGAAACGGCGGCGCGCGCAAGGAAGTGGCGCTGTACGCGGCGCTTCCCGACTTTCGGGGCTACTCCGATGCGGATGGTTCCATTTTCTCGGGAAACAATGCGGGTTCCCCCATCGTGTACATGCTGATCCGGGAAGAGGCGTTCAATCTTCCGGAAGCGATAAGACTGCAGAGAATATATCTGAACGATGTCGTCGATGAGCACGGCAGCAAAGGGCCGTTCGGACTTGTACAATATGAATTCCGCGACGATTCAGGCTATCGGGGCGAAGATCTGTTCGTGGGACAGACCGGCCGCGGCATCGTGGTGATGCGCTGCGTCCGCTTAAGCCAAAACGTGCCAAGCCCCAGCTGCCTGCGCGACATGGTGCTCGCCCGAGGCGTCGCGCTCAGTTACCGATTCAAGCGGTCGCAGCTCGCCAACTGGCGCGATATCGCCAACGGCGCCAACCGGCTCGTCGCCTCGTTCCGGGTGGCGGGAAAGTAACTACTGGGCACATTCGCGATCAGCGTGCTGCGGTGATCCCATTCGGCCACGCTTCTACTCTATAGTTCGTCATGGCTGGGCCGTCGTCCCGGCCACCCATGAACACCNNGACGCATTCATCGCCGTTTACATGACGAGCAACGAGAAACACGGCACGCCGGAGTGACGAGCCCCCTTATCCGGCGCGCCTGGCTGCATCGCGAGGGACTGGAGCAACTTGCACAAGGCGCTCGTTTCTTGACGCGGTTTTCATGGGTGGCCGGGACAACGGCCCGGCCATGACGAGGTTTGGGTTGCCGGCATGGCCAGTAACCTTATTCGGCCCGATGCGCCCAGCCGGTCAGCTCAGGTACCAAGTATCTGAACCGGACCACTGGCGCCCGCCCCTATCCCGCCCGCGAGGGAGGCGGTTCGGGGAGGTCCATCTCCAGTATCGCCATCTGCAGGGCGTACGAGACTTCTCCGTCCTCGTCGTCCCTGAATATCACTCCGATGAATTCCCCGCTCACATGCATCTCGACGGAATCGGCCTGCTTTGGCCGCTCGATCAGCGTGATCGTGTCGAGCCGAAACAGATTGCGCAGGTATTTTTCGAGGCGCCAGATTTCCGTGCGGGTCAAGTTGCATGCTCCCAACAGAATTGCGCCTGAACTCGCATGCGAACGGGCAACCGGTCAAGACGACGGCATCGGAGATTGCCCTTGACCGCGCGTCGCGCCTGCTGTCGCAATCGGTCATGCCCGAGCAGGAACCGCAAGGCTACTACGCCGCGAGCATCGCGCCCGAGCCGCCCAGGCCGGCGCTGAATGGCCGGCGGACATGCGACATCTGCGTAGTTGGAGGCGGCTATACCGGCCTTTCCGCCGCTCTCCACGCAGCCGAGTCCGGTGCGCGCGTTGTCCTGCTCGAAGCGCAACGCGTCGGCTTCGGTGCTTCCGGAAGGAATGGCGGACAAATCCATACGGGACTGCGCAAGGAGCAGAGCGAGCTTGAAGCCTGGCTCGGCGCCGCGCATGCGCGCGATCTTTGGTCGCTGAGCGAAGAAGCAAAGGCGCTCCTGCGTGCGCTCGTCTCGCGTCATGAAATTGCGTGCGAATTGAGAACCGGCCTCATCACCGCGGCGCACGACGCCAGGGCCGCGCGTGCACTTGAAAAGGAAACGGAACATCTGCAGCGAAGCTACGGCTATCGCGCGATGCGGATGCTGGACGCCGCGGAAACGACGAGGCAGACGGGATCGCGTCTCTATCGCGGCGCCCGCTTCGACGAGGGCGGCGGCCATTTGCATCCTCTTCTCTACGCCCGCGGCCTGGCGCGCGCGTCGGAGGCCGCGGGCGCCGCGATCTTCGAAGAGTCTCAGGTCGGAGCAATCGAAAACGTGCAGGGACCCGTGCAATTGCGTTGTGCGAGTGGCAGCGTCGCAGCCGATCGAGTCATCCTGGCGACGGATGCCTACACCGGCGCCATTGCGCCCGAACTCGACCGTTTCATCGGCCATGTCGAAAGTTTCGTCACGGCCACCGCTCCGCTGCCTCCCTCGCTGGCGAACGAGATTCTCCCCGGTGATGCCGCTGTGGCCGATACGCGCCACGTTCTCGACTACTACCGCAAGAGCGCGGACGGACGGCTGCTGTTTGCCGGACGGGAAGCTTATTTCGGCATGCCTGCCGACATTGCAGCCCTGGTCAGGCCGCGCATGCTGAGAGTCTTTCCGCAGCTCCGCGACGTCGCGACCGAATACGCCTGGAGCGGAACCGTCGGCATCACGGTCACCCGGATGCCTCACTTCGGGAAATTGTCCGAACGCGTGCTGTTTACGCACGGCTATTCCGGTCAGGGCGTCGCACTGGCAACACTCGGCGGCAGGCTCCTGGCTGAGGCGGCGACGGGACACAACGAACGCTTCGATGTCTTTGCGCGGGTCCCTTCCCGCCCCTTCCCCGGCGGAAGCTGGCTGCGCCGCCCGCTGATCGCGGCGGCGCTGCTGGCCTACAAGGTGGCGGACGCGCTCTGAGTTTCCCCGCAAGAGAGACAGGCAACATAGCATGCGACGGCCGCGAACCGCGCAGCGAAATCTTTGGGAGGTCTATTGATGCCGGGGCGGCAGATTGGCGAGGAGATAGGGGAAGCCGTCGTCGATGTTGGATTTCTCGCCCCAAATGCTCGGCTCGAAACCGGCCGGCAGGCCAGACTGGAACTGCGCTGTGGTCAGGCCCGTGATACCGCGATCATTGGCGATGTTGCCTGCGCCCTGGCTCGGATTGGTGATTCCGCTGGTGTCCGTATCCCAATCGGTATCATCGGGGCTGCCGGCCGGTGCGACGTCGTCGCCGATCAGGCCGCCGACATCGCTTCCCGCACCACCGGTCACTTTTCCGATCGAATATGACGTTGAAATCATATAGCCGTTGCCTCCAACTAGCCCTCCCACACTGGACGCGCTGCCCCCTGTCACTGACCCGCTGGCATATGAATTTTCGACGATCCCTTGCTCGGTGCCCCCCTGATTGACGCCGAGAAGCCCGCCGACCGTGGAGCCATCGTCCCCGCGCACGGCTCCTGTCGCGTGGGAATTGCTGATTGTTCCAGAGCTGTAACTGACAAGCCCTCCACCACCACTGGGATTGTTCTGAACGTTTAACACCTGCACGTCGCCTGCGGCATAACTCTTCGAAACACTGCCGTCGTTCTCGTCGACCAAACCACCCACGAACTCTCCCGAAACAGTCGCGGTGGCATAGGATTCGCTGACCGTGCCGGCGTTAAAACCGACAATGCCACCGACAAATCCTCCGTGCTTTCCTGAAACAGTAACGCCCGCATGCGAGTTCGATATTGTTCCCTCGTTCCAGCCGACTGTTTGGACCGGAGAGATGTC
>PKWC01000127.1 GCA_003131925.1 Alphaproteobacteria bacterium
CATCGTGCCCTTGAAGGTGAAAGGTCCCGGATTGTTGGCGACGATGGCGCGCACGCGCGGCGCCACCTCGCGCACCCGGTCGGGCTCGAGATCGAAGCTTTTGTCGAACGGGACGTCGTCGCTCATGCGGGGAGAGGCATACCGGTTCGTGGCCATCATTGCGAGCGGAGCGAAGCGACGCAGCAATGACGAGGGTATGCACAAAATAATAGAGCCCCGGTGCCGGGAATGCCGGGGCTCTAGCAACCTCAATTCGCCACGGTAAGTGAGACCGAGATCGCCGATCCTTGTTATGCAAGCCGTGGGCCAATTCCTCCGGGGGTAAAATCACGGAAATTCCGCCCGGATTCATGGGGCCAAACGGCGCGTTGGTCGCGCCGCGGGCGGTCGCTGGCTATTTTGCAGGCAGCCGGCCGCGCCATCGTCAAAACGGCGTCCGGCTGCGGATCGCCGCGGCCAGCGTGCCCTCGTCGAGATAATCGAGTTCTCCCCCGACAGGCACGCCATGGGCGAGGCGCGTCACCTTCACTTTCGACGCTGCAAGAATGTCCATCAGATAATGCGCGGTGGTCTGGCCCTCGACGGTCGCATTCATCGCGAGGATGACCTCCTCGATACCATTCGCCACGCGGGCGGCCAGCGGGGCGACGTTCAGCTTTTCCGGCGTGACGCCGTCGAGCGCGGACAGAGCGCCGCCCAGGACGTGATAGCGTCCGCGGAAGACGTTGGCACGTTCGAGCGCCCACAGATCGGCAACGTCCTCCACCACACAGAGCACATGAAGGTCGCGGCGCGGATCACGGCACACCACACATGGACTCGTCGTGTCGAGATTGCCGCAGGTCGCGCAGACGCGGATCGCAGCCGCCGCTTCGCGCATCGCCTGGCCGAGGGGCTCGAGCAGCGCCTCGCGCTTCTTGAGCAGAACCAGCGCCGCCCGGCGCGCCGAACGCGGGCCAAGCCCCGGCAGCTTCGCCAGGAGCTGCACCAACTTTTCGATCTCGGGACCGGTGGGAAGTGAGGCCATGAATCAGGCGATCACGATTCGTCCGTAGACGGAGCGATATCGCGATCGGCGCGCTCGCGCACCGCGACAATTTCCGCGCCGGGAAAGCGGTCGAGCACCGCACGCACCAGAGGCTCCTGCGCCACCATCTCGAGCTTCTCGGCCCGCGCGGCCTTCTTCTGCTCGGCAAGCGTGGGCTCGCCGCCTTCGCGCGCCAGCGTCACCACCCAGCGGATTCCGGTCCATTCCTTGAGCTTCTGCGCAAGATCGGACGCAAGCGTGCGTGGCGCGCCAGGGCGTGGACGGAACTCAATTTGCCCCGCCTCCAGGCGCACGAGATGCATGTGATTTTCGATCTGCACCTTGAGGACAGCGGCGCCCTTCAGGCCGGCGAGCCCGGCGATTTCGGCCAGTGAATGCAGCGCCACGGGCTCCGGCGGAGCCGGGCGGCGCGCGGCCTCAGTCTCCGCCAGGGGGCGGGCCTGTGCACTCACCGCCTCGCCACCACGGGACGTGGTCGCATTTGGCGCGGGCGCCGGGCGCGCGCGACGGCTCGACGGCGTGGGCGTCGATTCCGCGCGCTCCATCGCGTCGCGCACCAATTTGTCTGTAGGCGGAAGATCGGTCGCATAGGCCAGCCGGACGAGTGCCATCTCGGCGGCCGCGATAGGCCGTACCGCATCGCGCACTTCGATGAGGCCCTTGAGCAGCATCTGCCACGCGCGCGCCAGCGCCGAGAGTGGCAGCCTGGCGGCCATCTCCGCGGCTCGCCGCGCCTCGCCCGAGCCCCCATCGAAGAAACCCTCGGCGGCGGGCGCGACTTTCAACCGGGTCAGATAGTGCGTGATCTCCAGCAGGTCCTGCAGCACGACAAGCGGATCGGCGCCGCCGGCATAGATGTCGCCAAGATCGGCCAGCGCTGTGGCGATCTCTCCCCGCATCGTCTTTTCGAACAGGTCGAGAATGCGGCCCCGGTCGGCGAGGCCCAGCATGGCGCGCACGCTTTCGGCGCAAATCGCATGACCTTCCTCGTGCGCGATCGCCTGGTCGAGAAGCGACAGCGCATCGCGCACCGAGCCTTCCGCCGCCCGCGCGATCAGCGACAGCGCCGCCGGCTCGGTCTCGACATTCTCCTTCGTCGCGATGTTTGCGAGATGCGAGACGAGTTCGCCGGTCTCGATCCGGCGCAGGTCAAAGCGCTGGCAGCGGGACAGGATGGTGACAGGAACCTTGCGAATTTCGGTGGTGGCGAAGATGAATTCGACATGGGCGGGTGGTTCCTCAAGCGTTTTGAGGAGCGCGTTGAATGCCGGCTTCGACAGCATGTGCACTTCGTCGATGATGTAGACTTTGTAGCGGGCGCTTGCTGGCGCGTAGCGGACGCTGTCGATGATCTGGCGGACTTCTTCGATGCCGTTGTTCGAGGCGCCGTCCATTTCCTGCACGTCGAGATGGCGCGATTCCGCGATCGCCACGCAGGGTTCGCAGACCCCGCAGGGCTGAATCGTCGGCTCCTTGCGCGTGCCGTCGGGGCCGACGCAATTGAGCGCGCGCGCGATGATGCGCGCAGTCGTCGTCTTGCCGACGCCGCGCACTCCGGTGAGCATGAAGGCATGCGCGATCCGGCCCGTGGCGAAGGCGTTGCGCAGCGTGCGCACCAGCGCTTCCTGGCCGATCAGGCCGGTGAAATCCTGCGGCCGGTATTTGCGCGCCAGCACGCGATAGGCTTCGGCCTTCGCGGTCGCCGGGGCAAAGCCGAGTGTGAGTTCTTCCGTGTCGTCCATGGTATCGTGTTGGGATCGGCCAACGCCACTATAGCAAAGCCGCTTCGGTGGGCGAGCCGAATTCCTCAGTTCTCTGACGTAAGCAGAGATTGTCTGGACAGAAGGCGGTTGGAAAAATTCAGGTGAGAGCCCGGCCGCGACCCGATGCGGATTCGTTACGGCTGCTTCCTTCCGGACCTGACCGGATTGGCGAGCGCCTCGTCCGCCGCCGGACTCCCGCGTGCAGTATAGCAAATGGCAGGCGGGCGGCAAAAGGGTTCACGCGGAGGGGCGGAAGCGCGGAAAAAAGACTCAACACAGAGACACAGAGGGCACTGAGAAAGCCTGGCGCGCATTCGCGCGCCATTCCTTTTTCTCCGTGTCCTCTGTGTCTCTGTGGTTCACTTTCTCGTCCCCGCGGCCTCGCGTGCCCATTCTCATGGAATTCTCACACACCGGCTAACCCTTTCTCACCCGGTGCTTGCCCTTGGCGAGCGCCACGATCATGCCGCGCAGGGTCTGCACTTCCTGATAGGTCAGCCGGGCGCGGTGCAGCGTGGCGCGGATGGCGCGGGCCATTCCATCGACCTTGTCGGGCGGGTAGAGGAAGCCGCTGACGAGCAGCTCGCGCTCCAGATGTTCGAACAGCTGCAGCATCTCCTCGCGCGTCGGTTTGCGTTGGAGCTGACCGTGTTCGAGCCGCGCTGGCGGAGTTGCATCGCCGGCGCGGAACCATTCGTAGCTCGTCACGAGCACAGCCTGACCGAGATTGAGCGACGCGAATTCGGCAGTGGGGACGGTGATCACCGCGTCACAGAGCGAGATTTCGTCATTGTCCAGCCCTGCGCGCTCATTGCCGAACAGGATGCCGGTTCTCTCATCACGCGTGGACGCAACCCGCAGCCGTTTTGCCGCCTCCGCCGGTGTCATAATCTCCCTTGCAATTCCGCGCTCGCGCGCTGTCGTTGCAAAAACGAGGTTCAGCTCTCCGACCGCCTCCGCGACAGTGGCGAACACACGTGCATTGTCCACAACGCTTGCGGCGCCGGCCGCCATCGCTGCGGCCTTTGCATTGGGCCAGCCGGACCGCGGCGCCACGAGACGCAAATCCGACAATCCGAAATTCGCCATTGCCCGCGCCGCGGCGCCGATGTTCTCGCCGAGCTGCGGATGAGAGAGAATGACGGCTGGCGGGTTCATTTCAGTTCGAGCCAAAACACTGTTCTTTGACGCAGTCCGGTGACCTCGCTATAGCGGGCGCCGCTTCGCGCGAGGATATCCATGAACAAGATCAAAGTCGCCAATCCCGTCGTCGAGCTTGATGGCGACGAGATGACCAGGATCATCTGGGAGCTGATCAAGAAAAAGCTGATCCTGCCTTATCTCGACATCGCGCTCGACTATTTTGACCTTGGCATCGAACACCGCGACGCGACCGGCGATCAGGTGACGATCGACGCAGCCGAAGCGATCAAGCGCGTGGGCGTTGGCGTCAAGTGTGCGACGATCACGCCCGATGAGGCACGCGTCGCCGAGTTCAAGCTCAAGAAGATGTGGAAATCGCCCAACGGCACCATCCGCAACATNNTCGGCCGCCACGCCTATGGCGATCAATATCGTGCGACGGATTTCCGCGTGCCGGGACCGGGCCATTTGAGCCTCGTCTTTACCGGCGCGGACGGACGGAAAATCGAGCATGAGGTGTTCGAGTTTCCTGGCCCGGGCGTCGCGCTCGCCATGTACAATCTCGACAATTCGATCCGCGATTTTGCCCGCGCGTCGATGAACTATGCGCTCGCGCGGAAATACCCGCTTTACCTCTCGACCAAGAATACGATTCTCAAGGCCTATGATGGCCGCTTCAAGGATCTGTTTCAGGAGATTTTCGACGCCGAATTCGCGCTGCGCTTCAGGGAGGCCCACATCACCTACGAGCACCGCCTGATCGATGACATGGTTGCTTCGGCGCTGAAATGGTCGGGCGGCTANNGTGCAGTCCGACACGGTGGCGCAAGGATTTGGTTCGCTCGGCCTGATGACCAGCGTGCTGATGACACCGGACGGCAAAACGGTAGAAGCCGAAGCCGCGCACGGCACCGTCACACGCCACTATCGCGAATACCAGAAGGGCCACGCGACCTCGACCAACTCGATCGCCTCGATCTTCGCCTGGACGCGCGGACTCGCGCACCGCGCGAAGCTCGATGGCAATGCGGACCTCAACAAATTTGCGCGCACGCTGGAACGAGTGTGCGTCGAAACGGTCGAAGCGGGTTTCATGACCAAGGATCTCGCGCTGCTCGTCGGCCCCGAACAGAAATGGCTGACGACCGAAGGATTCCTCGACAAGGTGGATGAGAATCTGAAGGCGGCGATGCGATAGGAGCCGCTCATCCTTCGACCTGCCTGCGCGAAGCTGAAGCCTCGCTCTCGCCGCGCGGCGCGCGCGGCGCGGCGGGTCGGCGAAGGCAGGCAAGCTCAGGATGAGGACATCATGGTGAGCCGCGAACCATGAGGCCGCCATGCGCGCAACGCAGAGCGGTTCCGCGAATGCGTTCTTGCTTTGTTCCATACTTTTTGTTACGGTGATTTTTGTGAAATTCGGGAGGCAATCATGATCGGCTATGTGACCATCGGCGCGCTGGACGTCGACAAATCCGGAAAATTTTACGACGCGCTGATGGGCGCCATCGGGAATGAGCGCAAATTCACCGACGGCGGATGGATCGGCTATGGGCGCAAAGGTGAGGACGGACACAGCGTTTATGTCTGTCCGCCCTTCGATGGCAAACCGGCATCCGCAGGCAACGGCTCGATGATTGGGTTCGTGGCCAATTCGAAGGATCAGGTGCAGAAGGCCTATGAAGCCGCGCTCGTGAATGGCGGCAAGGATGAAGGTGCGCCCGGTCCGCGTCCGGCTGATTCGAAAGATTTCTACGGCGCCTATCTGCGCGATCCCACCGGTAACAAGATCTGCGTCTTCGCCAAGGGACCGTTTGCGTGAGCGGTTGCCCCCTCACCCGCGCTGCGGCGGTTGATGGTCCTCGTTCTTGGCCCCTCTCCCACAAGGGGAGAGGGCGCTCCTCGCTCTGATCTTCCCGCGTTGATGCGAGATTCCGATTCCCTCTCCCCTTGCCCGCCTTCGCTAAAGCTTCGGCGGGTCACGCGGCTCGGTTTGGTCCGCCGAAGCCTTGGCGTAGGCGGATGGGAGAGGGACGCAGATACGTGCAGCGAATTCTGTTCAGGCGTGGGTGAGGGGTCCTGTGAACGCCGGACCTTGATGCGCTACGTCGCGGGCGCCAGTGCGGCGAGGCGGCGTTCGATGGCGGCGAGAGCGTCCTGCGCCCTGGCGCCGTCGGGACCGCCGGCCTGGGCGAGATCGGGACGGCCGCCGCCGCCCTTGCCGCCGAGCGCTTCCGCGCCGCTTTTTACAAGATCGACCGCATCGATGCGCGTCTTGAGGTCATCGGTGACGCCGACCACGAGCGAGGCCCGACCGTCGGCGACAGTTATCAGCGCCACCACGCCTGAGCCGAGCTTCGCTTTCGCGTCGTCTGCGAGACCCTTCAGATCTTTCGCGCTCACGCCATCGACGACGCGCAGCATTGTTCTGACGCCGGCAATTTCGCGCGTTTCGACCTCCTCGCTCGAACGCGCCGGTCCCGCCAGCGCAAGCGCGCGTCGCGCATCGGCGAGCTCGCGCTCCATTCGTCGGCGCTCGTCCAACAATTGCGCGACACGCTGCGGCAATTCCGCCGGCGCAGTCCTGAGCGCTGCAGCCGCTTCGCGCGCAATTTCTGTCTGCCGCGAGAGATAGAGCCGCGCCCCTTCGCTTGTCAGCGCCTCGATGCGGCGCACGCCCGCCGCGACTGCGCTCTCGGAGAGAATCGTGAAGAGACCGATATCGCCGAGCCTGCGCACATGCGTGCCACCACACAACTCGACGGAATAGGGCTTCGCGCCCGCCTCGCCCATGGCGAGCACGCGCACCTCGTCGCCATATTTTTCGCCGAACAGGGCTTCGGCGCCCGCCGCGATCGCGTCGCGCGTCGGCATCAGCCGCGTCGCCACGTTGGTGTTCTGGCGAATCACCGCATTGACGTCGGTTTCAACGCGTTCGAGCTCGTCGGGCGTGAGGGGCTTCGGGTGGCTGAAATCGAAACGCAGCCGGTCGGGCGCGACAAGCGAACCCTTTTGGGAGATATGAGGCCCGAGCTCGCGCTTCAGCGCGGCATGGAGGAGATGCGTGGCAGAATGATTGGCGCGGGTGGCGCGGCGGCGCTCGCCATCGACCCGGAGTTCGACCACATCGCCCACGCCGAGCGTCCCGTGATCGAGTTCCACCACATGGACATGCAGCGCGCCGAGTTTCTTCTCGGTATCCGTCACGCGGCCTTCGCCTCCCTTCGACGAGAACATCGCACCACGATCGCCGATCTGGCCTCCCGATTCCGCGTAGAATGGCGTCTGGTTGGTCAGGATACGGACGATCTCTCCCGCCCGCGCACGTTCCACACGTGCGCCGTCCTTCAAAATCGCCACGATCTTGCCTTCGGCCTCTTCCGTGTCGTAGCCAAGGAATTCGGTCGATCCAATTTCGTCGCGAAGTGCGAACCATTGCGCATCCGTGCCGGTTTCGCCGGAGCCCGACCAGGCTTTGCGCGCCTCCGCCCGCTGCTGCTCCATCGCCGCAGCGAATCCCGCCGTGTCGACGGAAATTCCACGCTCGCGGAGCGCGTCCTCCGTCAGATCGAGCGGAAAGCCATAGGTGTCGTAAAGCTTGAACGCGGTTTCGCCCGCCAGCCGGTCGCCGCGGGAGAGCCCTTCGCTCGCCTCGTCGAGAAGCTTCAATCCGCGCGCCAGCGTATCGCGGAAGCGCAGCTCCTCGAGCCGCAACGTTTCGGACGTCAGCGCCTCGGCGCGTTTGAGTTCGGGATAAGCGCCGCCCATTTCCGCGACCAGCACGGGCAGCAACCGGTAGAGAAGCGGATCGCGCGCGCCCAGAAGATGCGCGTGCCGCATCGCGCGGCGCATGATGCGGCGGAGCACATAGCCGCGCCCCTCGTTCGAGGGCAGCACGCCGTCCGCGATCAGGAAAGAGGTCGAGCGCAGATGATCGGCAATGACGCGATGGCTTGCCGCATGGGCGCCCGTTGCGGGCTGGTCCGTCAGCTCGACCGAAGCGGCGATCAGATGGCGGAACAGATCGACGTCGAAAATGTCATGCACGCCCTGCATCACGGTGGCGAAGCGCTCGAGCCCCATGCCGGTGTCGATCGACGGGCGCGGCAGCGGTTCCCGCCGGCCTCCGGCAAACTGCTCGTATTGCATGAATACGAGATTCCAGATTTCGACGAAGCGGTCGCCGTCCTGGTCGGCGGAGCCCGGCAGGCCGCCGGCGAATTGCGATCCGTGATCGAAGAAAATCTCCGAGCAGGGACCGCAGGGGCCGGTATCGCCCATCGACCAGAAATTGTCCGAAGTGGGAATGCGGATGATTTTCGACTCCGCAAGGCCCGAAATCTTCTTCCAGAGCCTGAAGGCCTCATCGTCTTCCGAATAGACGGTGGCGATCAATCGCTCCGCAGGGAGCGCGAAGACCCTGTGGACGAGTTCCCAGGCATAGGCGATCGCCTCCTCCTTGAAATAGTCGCCGAAGGANNCGCCGGCGCGCACGCATTTCTGTGCGGTGACGGCACGGACATAGGGACGCTTGTCCTGGCCGGTGAACACGCTCTTGAACTGCACCATGCCCGCATTGGTGAAGAGCAGCGTGGGATCGTTGCGCGGCACCAGCGGTGAAGACGGCACCGGCTCGTGGCCGCGGTCGCGGAAAAACTCGACGAATGTCGAACGGATTTCGGACAGGCTGTTCATGATTTGCTTTTAGACCCCGGCACGAATCGATGTCCAGAACCGGCGAGAATCAGGTGTCGAACTCAGTCCTGAAGGGCGTCCCGACATTGTGCGAAGCCCGGAATGCAGTCGGCAGAAATGTCGGATAGGGTTTGGAGGACTTCAAACGAGCGCCCGACGAAATCTTCGAGCGACATCGAAACGGACCCGGCGTCGCGGCCAGTGCGCCAGACCATTTCCGAATCGAAGCGGTAGAGGGCCGCGATTTCCGGATAGACCGGCCATCTTATCGAAGGCTCAAGATAGTCCGGCACTGTTGCGAGAGTCGCGCGCGCAGACGCCATCTGGCGGGATTCGATGAAGCGGGCTTTGAGCGCCTGAAGCAGGACGTCGCTGAAAATGGACGCTTTGGGATGATTGTAGGTGTAGAGAAAATTTCCCGTTTGCGTCCAGCGGTCGAATGCAGCTGCGAGATCGATGCCGTGCAAGGCAAATCTCTGCAGCAATTCCGTTTTCTCCGCTTCGAACACCGCGAAATAGCCGGTGCGCTCATAGGTCCCGGCGTCGAAGGCCGCAATCGCATCGTTCCGCGACATGCCGAGAAGGAAAGCGGTGGCCGCGATACGCGAATGGAGATTTCCGCTCTTCAGCACCGACTGTATCGCCACATCGCCGCAACTAAGATGGAAGGAGTCCGGATGATAGGCGCGGAAATGGAAAGCAGGAACGACGAGTTTCGCGTTACCCGCAAACATCGGCTCGTCCGGCATGGCCGTCAGCACCAAATCGGTGCTTGCAAGAAATTCGATAAAGGACGGGTTTGGTTCTCCGCCAACCCAGTTGCGCGCCGTGTTCAGTTCGGCGCCTTTCACCTCCCAGTCCGGAAACAGCGCGCGAAGTCCGGAAGTGTAGGCGGCAGTCGCGCAATTGGTGACAACAAGCGCCTTCATCAGAAGCCGATGGTCTTGACAATTTCCGCCTCGTCGCAGAGCACGTCCGCATCGTCATCGGAAAACAGCCGCGACGGCCTGGCAGTTCGTGGCGGAGCGTCCGCATCGGCCACCGGTTGAGTCAACCCATAGGTCTGATCGAACACGCGCATGACGTGGGCCACGCCCTCAGGGGCGATGGTGCGCAGATTTTCGTCGTAATAGCGGCCGCGGCTGAAATTGCCGGTGATGATTTCATAGGACGGGAAATAATAGACATGCTCGAATTTCTCCGTCATCGCGCTGCAAGCCGCCCGCAGGATGGATTTGCTATGCGTGGTGGCGACGAGCACGTGCTCCTCACTGTAGGTCGCGGTAAGAGGCACGGGAGAAACGGTCAAGAGTATGCGCGCGCCGGGATTGATTGCTTTCAGGCGCGCGGCAAACTGCGCGAGATCGCCAAGCACCTCCTCGTAGCGGAGATTGCGAAATCCGAAATCTTCCGGATTGGATGGTGACGCCGCCACGCCGGGCGCCAATGGATAAACGGTACCGTCCCGCAGGGATTGCCATATCTCGGTGAGGCCGAGTGTGAAGACGAAAACCGTGCAGCCCGAGAGCATTGCGCGCACCGCCGCCAGATGTCTCCTGCGCGCCTCGTGAAGGGAAGCAGCATCGGGAAAACCGTCCGCGAAGATGGCCGGCCTCAATGCGTCCACATAGGTGCCGTCCGGACGCCTCCACGCGATGTCCGCAGGATGCCGTTCACCGAGCGCTTCCTCGACGAGCTGCAGAAGCTGGCGCATCGTATAGATGTTTCCGTACAGTGCCGAGAACGAGGGCTGGTTCGGTCCGATGTCTTCGGTTTCAAGGAACCGCACGCGCCCATGGGCCTTCAAATGTTTTGCGACATGCTGCGCGAAACAGCTCCCTGCAGTGGCGATGAGATCATGCGGCGCCAGCAGGAATCGTCTCGCGGCGATGGGACTGACGTCCTCGGCGGCGTGCGTGCCGACCGCCGACTTCCAGAAATGTTCCGGCGCCTTCGAAGCATAGGGGTTGCTCATGGTCCAAACCCGGAGGTCGCAGTTCGGAACTAAATGCGGCCTTTCCACATCGCGAGCAAGATGCCGGCGCGATACGTCAAAAGCGAAGGGGCGCCGCAAGCGGCGCCCCTTCTGGAGCCGTTCCCATGCCAAAGGAACGACATTAGTCCTCGGCCGCAATCGCGGCCGTTTCCAGCTCTTTTGTGACCGGTGCTTCCAACAGGCTTTTGCCGATCAGGCCCGCGTTCTGGCGAATCTGGGCCTCGATGCGCGCGGCCGCGTCCCCGTTCTGGATGAGGTATTGCTTCGCGTTCTCGCGGCCCTGGCCGATGCGGATTCCGTCATAGGAAAACCAGGCACCCGACTTCTCGACGATGCCGGCGCGCACGCCCAGATCGATCAATTCGCCCACTTTTGAAATGCCCGAGCCATAGACGATGTCGAACTCGACCTCCTTGAACGGCGGAGCCACCTTGTTCTTCACTACCTTGACGCGCGTCTGGTTGCCGATCACCTCGTCGCGATCCTTGATGGCGC
>PKWC01000089.1 GCA_003131925.1 Alphaproteobacteria bacterium
GAGGAATTGCAGGTTTGATGAAAAGGCCAGGTCCGCCGTCGGAACCAGACCACACAAGCTTGTTCGATGGGACGAATGATGGAAGTGGGAACGATTGCTGCGGCAGACTGACCGCCGCCCCGCAAGATACGCCGCAGATGCAATTCTGCTTCTCGTTGCAAGGCACGTTCTTCTGCTTCTCCGGGACGATATGCCGGGCCATGCCGTGATCGAGCATCTGCATGGACGGGCAGTCGCACGGGCCACGCGAAGCGGATGCCTCGACAACCGGCGCGGTCGCGATAAAGACTGCGAGCGCCAACATCGCTGCCACAAGTCTTTGCGCTATGGCCTGCATCAACATGGTTCGGACAATAAGCCCAGGTGATTTCGCTTTCAAGCATGCCCGCGCAGGATGAATAATTCGTGATCCTAGCCGACGTTGCACTCAAGTGCGTGCAGGCTGAATTTCCATATTGAACAGGCGCGGCAACCATCTAAGTCAAAGTTTGTAACCCTTCTGCTGCCTCTGCTTGCAACGAGCTTCGACGTTTCTGTTTCAGTTCCTTCGTGATCGCTCACACGACTTAGCCGCGCTCAGCCTCGATCACCGACCGCCCGCGCCATTCCCAAGTGGCGATGTGTATCTGCTCAGCTCCGCGCTACAGAAGGCAATCAGGCGCAATGACCTCGCGGTGGCACGCCGAGCCGGTTTCCAGCTGCTTGCCGTCGATCCCGCGCGCCTCTGGCGTCGTATCATGACCGTCGGTCTCGAAGACATAGGGATCGGAGACACGACCGTCGCCACAGAACTTGTCAGCCTCGCTACGCTGAAAGCAGGGCGTCGAGTCGTTGGTGGAGATCGGGCCGCGCTCGAAGCGGTGCTCGTACGAGCATGCGCGGCCATCAAAGATCGGACCGGAGATCATCTCGCGTCCGTGTTGCACCGCGAGCCAATAGATGCAGCAGACGCGGCGGCGCTCAATCGAGCTTCACAGAACGCCCTTGCGGCGATCATCGCCTCATCGCAACTCCCGTGGACACGGCGCGTCCGTGCCGCAGCCCTGCTGAGCGGGCGTAACAGCGGACGATATTCGACGGCACGGACCTCGACCCTCTCGGGAGTGTTTGCCGACCTCGGCGTGTCGGACATGCTGATAGCTGCGTGTTCCGCGTATGCTTCGCGCTCGCGCGATCCGCTTTCGGTGTTGGTGCCAATGGCCTGGCTTCTCTCCGTGCCAGGGCGCACAAAGAAGACGAGCGTAACGGTGCGATCTCTGCCCGAACCGGAAATAATCGGGGAGTGGCCCGCGTATGCGCTCGATCCGCTCCACACACGCTCGGGTCGGCGCGCGGTTGATTTATGGGTCCGCTCGTACCTGACGAGACAACCGTTTAGTTCTTCCCAGGTCGCGGCGGCGCTCTGGAACGGCGAGAGCGCGGCGTGCGACAGGACGCTGGCGTGGCCATTGGCGAACGAGATACGGCAGCGCGCCCACCGCGCAGACTTGCTGTTCCGAGGCGTCCCGCCCGATCACCTCGACGAATTGGGCCTCTGGATCGTCAATAACTGGCCTGCACTGACATGCGCGCGCCGTGCGGCCTTGTCGAGCGCGATACGGGGTTCGGTGAAGCTCGCAGAAGCCTCGGAACAGGCAAACCTTCCTTTACCTGTTCCGGAGAGGCCGCAGCGCCGTGGATAGCCAACGCTTCGTCGCCTATTTCAGGGTCAGCACGGACCGCCAGGGCCGATCCGGTCTCGGCTTGGACGCCCAACGCGAGGCCGTCGTGCAGTTCCTTGCGGGGCGCAGCGCGACGATCATCGCCGAGTACGTGGAAATCGAGAGCGGCGGCAAGAATGACCGACCCAAGCTGCGCGACGCTATCGCGGCGTGTCAGCGCGAAAAGGCAGTCCTCCTCATTGCCAAGCTGGATCGTCTAGCGCGTAGCGTCCTTTTCATTGCCAACCTGATGGATAGCGAGACGGAGTTTGTGGCGGTGGACATGCCGCATGCCAGCCGGTTCGTTCTCCATGTCCTAGCGGCCGTCGCCGAGCACGAACGCCAGGTCATCGGTGAGCGAACGAAAGCCGCGCTGGCGGCCGCGAAGGCCCGCGGAGTTCGGCTAGGTTTGAACGGAGCTCGACTTGCCGTCAAGCACAAAACTGAGGCCGCCTCTTTCGCGATGGAAATGCGGGGGGCCATTATGGTTGCGCTCGATGCAGGCGCGCGAACAACCGAGCAGATTGCGGGCCACTTTAATGCTGCCGGCATTCCGTCCCGACAGGGTGGTCGCTGGCATCCAGCAAGCGTAGCGCGCATCCTTCGGCGGCTGCATATCTCGTGCCGCCTGCAATGACGCGCACGTAAGGCTCTGTTTGTTTGACTTCTCCAACGGCGCGCTCCAGGCAAATCGATCAGTTCGACATAAGCTTTGCAATCCGCCGCTTCGCCCGGCGTGAGGAGGAAGGCGATGGGCCTGCCTCTGGCATCACTGAGACAATGAACTTTACTGGTGAACCCGCCCCGCGAGCGGCCAAGAGCTCGTCCATGAATCCCCTTTTTCCGCCCGCTGCCGAGACATGGGCGCGAACCGATGTGGAATCGATGTTGTAGTGACCGCTTTCCGCATCGTCTCGGCGAGAGCGATGGCCACGCTCTCCCAGACACCAGAACCGCTCCATCGCCGAAAGCGCCGGTAGATCGAGTTCCAGTTGCCATACTTCTCCGGCACATCCCGCCATGGCGTGCCGCAACGCAGTCGCCACAGAATGCCATTGATAATGTTGCGATTATCCTCGGGTGGTCGGCCCCGGCCACGCTTGCCGGCCTCACGTTCGACCGGCAACAAACCCTTCAATATCCACAGTACGCTCCGATGCTGAGCCATCCCTGAATCGTAGTGACGTTATCTACAGGTCGACCATTTTCATCCGTCGCGCGCGAGCCAGCAGTCCGGCCACCCTAGCTCAACCAAACCCGGATTTGCCCGTTCCTGGATTCCTCTAAAACGATGTATCCTGAAAGGCATGACAGAGGATTCTGACAAGGGTGCACGTGTAATTATCGCCCTAGATGCCCCCCTACTGACTGAGGGAGACGTCGAAGACAACGTCATTGCTCCGATCTTACGGGGCGCGAATTATTTGGAGATTCCCTCGCGTCACATAAAGAGCAAGGCGTATTTAGCTCCAGCTGTCCTAGACAAGGTTAGCGGGAAAACTCACGGGTACTACCCTGACTACTCCATCTGGGAAAAATCCCTTCCAGTTCTAATTGTCGAAGCGAAATCGCCCGATGTCGCTGCTGAAGTTGGCTACCGCGAAGCGTCGCTATATGCCCGCCATTTGAACCAGGAATACCGCTCAGACCTCAACCCCTGCCGATATATTCTCTCTTGCAACGGAACTCATGTCTTGGTCGGCACCTGGGACTCAAAACCAGAACTGGAATACAAAGTATCCGATCTGACGATTGGATCGCCCGCTCTACAGAGGTTGCGAGAGTATTTGCACTACCGTGTGTTGCAGTCCCACGCACAGCTCTGCCTGTCACGCATAAAGATCAAAGTTGCGGTAACTCCGTTCAATACCCTAACCGGCGGTTCGGAACTGTCTCGTTCTAGAAAACCTTTCAATACATTTGCCGTCGATCTCGCACCTGTTCTGCGAAAGTACTTCACCTCATCTTCACAGAATTCTGATCCCGACATTTACCAGCGTGGATATGTTGGCTCAGACGAAGTGACACGTTACGATCAGGTACTTGAATCACTTCTCAAGGATCGACTCCCAGGTCATCGCGGCTCCGTTGTTGCCGAGCTTGAGCCAACCAAAAAGAGTGAACCAAAGCTAACCGGGGCAATTCGGGATTTCAGCAAAAATCATCCGCTCGAAGGGCAACTGCAACTTGTTACCGGTGGAGTGGGTGTTGGCAAATCCCTATTCGCGCGTCGTTACAAGGAATTGCTGCAACGCCCAGAGTTGGCGGCAAGCACTTATTGGGCATTCATTGATTTTAACACCGCACCACCCTCACTCAACACGGCCGAGAGGTGGCTGTGTGAAGCCTTCCTTGAGAGTTTTCAAAGCGAAAATGCGAATTGTGATCCATATGAAGAGCAACACTTGAATAGACTTTTCGCGCCGGACCTGAAGCAGCAGAAGGGAATTTATGACCAGCTACGAAAAATCAATCCTGACCAAGCCGCTCTCCAACGTGCCCACGATCTTGCATCGTGGAAAGCCGATCCAGAACGATTTGCGGCTGGACTCTGTCGCTATTTGTGCGGAGATCGCGGTGAGACCGTTGTCGTTGTCATGGACAACGTCGACAAGCAAGACCTTCAACAACAGCTCACAGCGTTTCAGCTTTCCCTGTGGTTTATGAAGAAGACGCGGACATTTGTAATTTTGCAAATGCGTGACGAGACGTACGAGCGGTATAAAACCCAACGCCCATTGGACACGTTTCGTAGTGGCATAATCTTTCACATCTCCCCTCCCCGGTTCACCGATGTAGTAAGGAAGCGGTTGGAGCTCGGCCTTGAATATTTGGCCGCGCATGCAGCGGAGAAGCTCGAGTACGTTCTCGATAGTGGCGCTAGAATTGTGTACCCAAAAGGTTTGCTCGGCGAATTTCTGAAGGAAATCTACTTGGAGCTTTTTGGGCGACGGCGAAACATCTCCTGGATACTAGAAGGAATTGCGGGCCGTGACGTTAGGCGCGCGCTCGAAATGTTCGTCAGTATACTGAATTCAGGTCATTTAAGCGAAGAGGCAATCACGTCAAACGTGCGTGGCGCGAAGTCGATATTGATCCAGGAGCGTTTGGTATTGAAAATTCTTATGAGAACTGAATATCGCTTTTTTAGTAAAGGGAGCGGATTCATAACCAACATATTCGATTTCAATGATGACTGGGAGAATGGGAATAACTTTATATGCAGTGACATTCTGTACTGGCTTTTCCAGCATCGAAAGGTGGAGGGCGAAATCGGTCTCCAGGGTTACTTTAGTATGTCGCGACTTGCCGACGTGCTGCAATTAAGAGGGTATATTCGGTCCGACGTAAGAGCTGCATCCAACGAGCTGCTGCGGGGAGGTCTGATCGAGGCGGATCAATTGAACACGGCCACCGTCAATTTCCAAGATTGCGTTAAGATAACTTCCTCTGGTTTCATACATCTCCGCATTCTCAGCTCGCGAATTGAATACCTCTATGGAGTTCTTGCGTCCACTCCGATTACCGAGAGAAGAATCGCAGAGAGATTTGCCAATTATTTGAGCGTTGAAGCAAGAGAAGGGGACATAGCCGGTCGCCAAAAACTCAAGTGTGTCGAGGCATTCGAGAAATATCTTTCATTCAATTATCGTCGCCTTGCAGCAGACTCGCCGCTATTCGGGGCGGGAGAGACTGGGGCGAGCTATGTCATCTCTCAAATCCGTGAGGCGATCGCGCAATACAAGAATCCGGTTCGCAAGACCACAAATGAGCGCCTTCTATGACGCTCAGGAGCCGGGGCTGCGCGGCGGAGTAGTGTTAAAGGCAAAAGTTTATGAGTTCGATCCGCATCACTATTCCTGCTTGAGAAATCGCGACCGTGAACCAATAGGACCGCTCAATGAGTCTCGGCGACCTGCTCAATCTGTGTCGCGAAAAACATCGGATGTGTCCCGTTCCATTGAAGCGGAAGGAAACTGCCATCGTCGAAGACCCCAGCGCCTATCCCATATCATCAAGAAATTCTGACGCAGGATCGACCCCACTGACCATGAGACGGTCCCGGGCGCGGGTGCAGGCCACGTAGAAGAGCTGGCGCTCGGTTTCGTAGACATCGTCGAGTTCGACCTCATCCGCGACAGCTTCCACACGCGCCTTGAGCGGGAGCACCTCGTCGTCGCAGGCCATTACTGCGACGGCCTTGAACTCCAGCCCTTTGGCGAGATGCATCGTGCCGACTGAAATTCGCTCGCCGGCGTCCTCGTCGCGCTCGGAGAGAATGAATGCGTTCTGCCCCACCGCTTTAACGGTGGAGCGGGCGCGGTCGAGCAGTTCGTGATCGCGGACGAAGACGCCGATCTCCGATGGCGCGAAGCCGTCCTTCAGCGCCGCAGCGATCCATTCTCCGACGGCGGCGATTTCCGCCGTGGCATCGTCGTAGCGCGCGATCGTCGGCTCCGGCCCGTTGAACGCCGAGACGGTGCCCGCGCGCCGCTCCTCCAGCCCATCCACGTCCCGCAACACCTGCGGCAGCAGCCGGTCTGCTGCCGCGCGAATCTGGTGCGAGGTCCGGTAGTTGACCTTCAACGTCTGCGATCGCCCGCGCACATCCACACCGAGCGTCAACCAGGAAAACGGTTGCTGGAAAATGCGCTGGCCGAGATCGCCCGCGAAGAACANNGCTATGGCGGCGAGGAACCGCAGCTCGGCGACGCCCAGATCCTGCGCCTCATCCACGACGATATGCGTGAACGGTTTGTCCGCCTTCGAAGAATAATGCGCCGTCAGTTCGCCCAGCACCTGCGCCCAGGTCGCGGCGCCCTTCTGGGCCAGCGCTTCGCGCGTCGCCTGGAAGATTGGCCACAAGCGCGCACGCTGTTTCACTCCCAGCCGGTTTTTGCGCCCGAGACGCGGCACGTTGGCGTATGCCTCTTCGCTGTCGAGCTGCCACGCATCGATGACATTGGTCCATTCGGAGACCAGAAATCGCAGCGGAAATTCCGTCGCTCCGTTTGCATTGGCGGCCTTCTCGAGCAGGCTGCGGACCAGCCCGGCAGAGGCAATCGGCGGCTTTCGCCCGTGCAGCAGCTGATAAAGCTCTTCCGCGACGCCGTGGAACGCCGTCACCGTGACACGCGGCACGACGGATGGCGCTTCGCCGGCGAGCATCCTCAGCTTGCGTTCGAGCATCTGCGCCAGCGGCCGGGAAAAGGTCGTCAGCAGGACGCGCGCTTGCGCCGATTCCTTCGCTAGCCGCGCCGCGCGATGCAGCGCCACGACCGTCTTGCCCGTCCCAGCCGAGCCGGCGACGCGCGCAGGACCTGGGAAGCTTTTCTCGATCGTCTCGCGCTGGGAAGGATGGAGATAGACCATCCATCTGTCCCGCGCATATTCGAGCGCAAGCCTGAGGTCATCTGCCTTCTCGATAGGGCGGATGCGGCGAAGCGTATCGGGATGCAAGTATGCCCGCTGTTCGATCTGAAACATCTCCGCCGGACTGCGGCTGATTTGTTGCGCAGCGCTTCGCGTGCGGAAGCTGTGAGCCATCATGTCCACTGGCGCCAGCTCAACTGGCATCAGCCCGGTGGACGCATATTCCAGCAGCACTTCTGAAGCTTCAGCAGGCAGATGATCCGAGAGCATGAGGAACCTGTCCTCGTCGGCGGCAAGTACGTCGTCGATCCAATCGGCCGGCACGCCCAGCGAAAGAAGCTGCTCGCGCGACAATCCGTCGAAGCAAGGCTTCGCGGCGCTCATCGGCTCTGCAACCGGTTCGGGAACCGCAGGCTCGAATGGGAGGCGTGGCGCAATCTCCTCGACGCGCTCGCGCACTTCCACGATCTGGATGGCGCCTGTCTTGGGATGCACCTCGATCCGCCGCCGCTCCGCCCAGCCATAGGCCTTGTCGTGATGATCGACATAGGCGAGCAGCATGCTCTCGCGCGTGCGATGAACGATGATCCGCAGATCGCGATTGACGCGGATGGACCAGAAATTCGAATCCTTCGACTTGTCGACGCGATGGAACTGCAGCCCCGGCGCCGAGGGATCGAGCTGAAGATCGAACGCGCTTGTCTTCGCTGCCTTCTGCTCCTGCGCAGGCAACCGCGCGAGCGCGTCGGTGAATGAATTGGCGATGTGGAATTGCATGATTGGCGAAGACTCGGCTATCGGGCGCCAATCATTAGACCGCTCTTCTTAAGCCGCCAAAAAGGCTTGCACTTTCGTCATATTTGTGTTCTCTTTTTGTTCTGAATGAAGAATTGATGCTGAGATGTCCCAGAGGTTTGGCGATGCGCATACCGTTCATAAGCTTGACGCTCTCGAAGCGTATTTAAACGCGTATTCGACGGCGCTCAAAAACCAGGGCTTTCGACTGCTGTACTTCGACGCGTTCGCGGGGACCGGCGACATTCAGGTCGGCGATGAGACCCCAATGTTGCAAACGGTCGATGACTACCAACCATTTGTCAAAGGTTCTGCTTGGCGCGCATTGCAATTGGGCGCTGCGTTTGACGAATACATCTTTGTCGAGCGATCCCTGAAAAAGTTTCGGGAACTGGGTCGATTGAAGGATGAGTTCCCGGCAATCGCGGACCGAATTGCCATCGAGAATGGAGATGCAAACGAGTCATTGCGGACATTTTGTGCCGAGACCCCATGGCACCGGCGCGACACGCCCCATCACCGCGCAGTCGTATTTCTCGATCCATTCGGAAATCAAGTCGAATGGGACACGTTACGACGTATCGCGGATACTCAGGCGATCGACCTGTGGTATCTGTTCCCGGCGGGCTTGGGTGTGCATCGACAGATTCGAAAGGACGGCACAGTACACTTTCAGCACGGCGATCCACTGGATCGCATTCTTGGCACATCGGAATGGCGAACCGCGTTCATTACGCAGAAGATCGACGACGATTTGTTCGAGGGAGCACGTTCACGTAGTGCCAAAGTCGCAGATCCGGTTGCAATTACAGAGTACATGATTACGCGGATGCGTGGCATATTCCGCGGTGGCGTGCTGGACGAATGGGTTCCGCTCGGCTCAAGAAACGTGCATATGTATTCGCTCATCTTCGCCTGGGCCAATCCCAGCAGGGCTGCTCGCGCATTGGCGCAACGTTTGGCGAAGGGAGTTCTTCGGAGTAGCAATCGTGGCCGGCTTAAGTGACATCGAGTGGACGGACGCGACCTGGAACCCGATCTCGGGCTGCAGGGTGCTCTCGCCCGGTTGCACGAACTGCTACGCGATGCGCATGGCGGCGCGGCTGCAATCGATGGGTCACGCCGCTTACGCCGGCACCACGCGCAAGAGCGGCGGCCGTCCGGTCTGGACGGGCACACTCCATTTGAACGACGGCGCACTCGAAATTCCGCTACGCTGGCGGCAGCCGCGCAAGATATTCGTCAACTCCATGTCCGACCTGTTTCAGGACGGCGTGCCAGACGAATTCGTTTCACGCGTCTGGAGCACGATGGAACGCGCGCATTGGCACATTTTTCAAATCCTCACAAAGCGGCCGGAGAACATGCTTCGGATCGTCGTTCAAAACGGACTGGCTGTCCTGCCGAACGTCTGGCTCGGCACCTCTGTCGAGAATGCAGCTTACAAAGGCAGGATCACGACTCTGCGCCGAGTACCGGCGAGCGTTCGCTTCGTTTCGTTCGAGCCGCTCATTGGGCGCGTAGGTCATGCGAATCTAGAAGGCGTCCATTGGGCGATCGTGGGCGGAGAGTCTGGCCCACGAGTGCGACCGATGGAACAATCCTGGATTGACGAAATCCGCGCGCAGTGCCACCAGGCCGGAACGGCATTCTTCTTCAAGCAATGGGGCGGCAGGAACAAGAAGGCCGCGGGCCGTACCTATCGAGGTCGCACATGGGATGAGTTTCCAGAAGCGGCAAGCGTCGTTCATGTCGCGACAGAATAAATGCTCACTCTCGCTTCTGCATCTCCAGCCGCGAACTTAATATCTGACGCTCGTCAATGTCCGGTCCAACAGAAGTCGCAATTCCTTGATCGAATCAGGCGCAGGACGATGATCGGGCTCAAATACCTCTTTGCTGTTATCTGCTAGTAGCTCACCTCGTAATGCCGCCTCGCGCAAGATTTGTGCGATAGAATTTATTACCACTGGCGGGGTTGATTCAGTTACTCGTCGTTGCCACGAGTCAATCGCGCCCTGTGTCATCCCAGCGAGCGGAGCAATATGCCCAAAGGCCGCGTTGACCGGAGCCAAGAATTCACGTTCGAGAGCGATTCGCGTTTCAAACCGTGTGCGCCTGGTTCCGTTGTCCATTCTGCTAATCCTCGTTTAGGGCCGACAGGATTTCGTCCGTCCAGGGGACCAACCTACTATACGCGTCCATTACAAACGTGTCTTTCAATCGAGCGGGCGGCGTGATGCCGCGCTGGCTCGCCATGCGACACGCCATCGTGATCTCGTATTCCTCGATTGAAATCGGGCATTGCCCCACGCTTCCAAGGTTGAACGGTGAATAGCGAGAAAAATCCGGCCTTCTGCACAATTTCCACGATGCCGCCATCGCAATGTTCCGCACACAAACATAGATCAATCCCGCCTCGTAGATCACGTTGTATTGATTTGAAGCTATTTGCTCCGGAATTCCGCGCAAGACCTTCTGAAATGACCCCACATCGAGCGCGGAGTCCTCATAAGGTTGCGGCCGACCCAGCGATGCGAGAAATGGGTGAAGCTCAAAGACGGGGATCGTTTCAGCGTGAAGATGCCACGCGAACAATTCCCCATTTTGATACATCTCTCGAATTCTATCCTGGCCGTACCATGAGATTGAAGGCTTCATGTTAGCAAACCGGGTTGGGACACAAGCTAATACGGAACTCTCTTCCACCTTCCCTGATCCATTCTGAACTACTGCGAGGAGATCTAAATCACTGCGGTCATCATTCTGACCGCGTCCGACGGACCCAAAAATGTAAGTCCCAACGAGCGACCCCATTTTCACTACCGTCGCGCAATTTTTTTGTAGAGCACTGCAACGTACAGTCCGACGTAAACATATCGCATCGCGGCGATCACGTAATCTACAATCAGAAATCCCTTAAAATCATGGTCCACTGGGATTCCAAGAAACAGCGACGTTGTATATTGAAGCACCCGCAACCCGCCGACACTTTGTGACCAACCGATCCGCGGCATAACACTCCAGAAATCGATGAGCGTCAGTGCGAGCAGAATTGTTAAGCCACTTGTCAGAATGTTGCCTGGACGTTCGCCGTTTCCCCATATAAATCCGCTGACGTAGAGCCGCACAAGAGTCCAGCCTGCGGAGAGCTTTGAAATCGCGGATCCATATTTCTGTTGATAATAGGAATCTGCACCGCGCAATGCTCGCCAATAGTGATCCTTCGTTGCGGCGATCTCTTGCAATACCAAAAGCCGCAGACTTGCGTAGTCGCCAATGTCGCGGACGTTTGCCATCAGGTTGTGAAGCGACTCACGCCGGATATTGGGTTCGAATGGCAAAGCGACGACGATCCGTTCGGCTTCGAGTTCGCAGCGATAAAACTTTGCGAATTTCAGGTTGCAATTGTAAAAACTGGCGTTCTTGAAATTCACTTCATGGAATCTGCACCCGGTGAAGGTGCAATTTTCAAAACGAGCGTCTCTGAAGTATGCTCGATAGAAATTCGAATACGAAAAATCGTAATCCACAAATTTGCTCTTGAGCCCGTCGAAGTCGAAGAAATTCCGGTGCTGCAGAACTTGATTCGTGACGATTTGGTGTGAAAGGCGCTCACGAGCAATCCGCGGAATGCGGTCGAGTATGTCGGTCGCGTTGACGTTTTGGGCTTGCGTATCATCCATCTTCTCGTGAACCCTGTAGATACTCGCTCGGAATCCGGTGGCGGCACGGGGAAATCGGGCGCGGGCAGCTTCAAAACGCTTCCTCGCATAGTCCAAAAGGCGTTGGTAATCCCCTCTAATCTTCACACCCCAAACACCTTCATCACCTCATCGCCGAAATGGTTGATCACCTTCACCGCTATGCGGCCGGTTGAGGGGCGGGGGAAGGGGCGCGAGGTGTCGCGGTAGAGGGTTTCCCAGGCGTCCGCGTCGATCTCGGCCTTGAGCGTGGTCTTGAGGCTCTTGTAGGGGTCATGCGCGCCGAGGAAATAGGCGTGACGGACGAAGAAGCTCTCTTCGTTGTAGTCGGTGTCGATGAACCAGGCGGCGATATCCCTAGTGTCGCCCGAGCGGATTTCGCCGGTGTTGGGATCGAACACGTCCACACCCTTCACCTGCACCTCGATTTCGCCGCCATCCTTATGGCGGATGTCGATGTCGGGCTCGCCGAACACCACGAAGAGATTGCCCTTGCCGGTGTTCTTGAGATCGTCTGCCATATGCAGGTCGGGATTCATCCGGGCTTTAAGGATCTGAAGCGGCCCGAGTCGGGCCAGTTCGCTCGAATGGGCGTCGAAATTGAAGGCGCAGGCGATCAGCACGTCAAAGCGCGCGTCGGTCGCCTCGCGCGCGGCGGCGACGAGATCGACGCGGGAGACGGTGCCGAATTCGGGGCCGATGAAAATGGCCGCGCGGCGCGGCGTGTTGCCTTCGAGGAACTGACCCTCGGCGTTCACATATTCGCCGGGCCAGGGCGCGAGCGCGGTGAAAGTAAGCTTGTCCTGCTTCTTGCTTTGCTGCACGCCCGCGGTTTTCAGATGCTCGATCACCATCTCCGCGAAATCGGTCGCCGGCGTCACCAGCTTCATCCGCCGGCGCTTGCCTTTGTCCGCATTCAGCGTGTCGAGCAATTCCTCTTGGTCAGCCGGCACGACGCGGTGGGGCGACAGGCTCTCCACCGTGAATGGTCCCGCCACGCGCACCCGCGATCTGTCTTCATAGGGGCGGTCGTAGAGGAACTCGACTTCGGCGTTCTTGGCGATCGAGTCGTCGATCTTCTTCTGTCGTTCGACGCGCGCTTCCCACCACGCCGTGTGCAGCGCCTTCGCTTTCTCTCTCCATTTTGGATCAGCCTCGCGCGGGATCTCCCATTCCTCCCATTTCGAGCCGATCGCGTCGTTCAATTGCACGCGCAGGGGCTCGAGCGTCTTTTGCGCTTCCTCCCAAATGACATCGATTCCGGCGTTGTTGGCGATAGAGCTAAGCATGATGTGGGGGGCGCGCTCATAGATGAAGCCTTGGCGGATGTCGCCGTGTGTGGGCCCGCTCGGCTGCACCTTGCCGGCGATTTGCTGCTCTTTCGTTCGGCCTTCAGGCGAGTCAGCGAGATAGTAATACGGATACCGAGCGCCCATAGTGCGCGTACGCGCCAGCGCCAGCGCCACGCGCGACGTGTCAATCATGATCCACCGGCGTCCCCATTGTTCCGCGACGTAGGCTGTGGTGCCAGAGCCGCACGTTGGATCAACAACAAGGTCGCCGGGATCCGAAGCCATTAGTAGACAGCGTTCGACCACCTTAGGAAGAGTTTGGACAACGTAGGTTTTCTCGATGCCGAATCCGGAAATGATTGTGTCGTCCCATTCATTAGCGATTGGATAAACTCGAAAATCTTCGATGAACCTTACGTACCGAAGCGTATTTCCGATCAGGAGAAGTCGATGGGCGCGCAGAAGCCTTTCCATTCCGGGCTCGCCGGTCTTCCAGTATCCACGGGCAGGTCGAATTTTCCGCCCATTTATGGAAACCGGAAAATCGCCCGGCGGCTTCTGGCTGGTCATATTGTCGTGAGAGAAAAAGCGTAGTTCCGTAGGTTGGCGCGTGATTTCAATTTCTGTAGCCGCGCGACGATTTCCGGCTTGATCTTGCACGAGCACGTATTGGCTCGCGCCTTCACCTCCTATGCTCTTCAGATGATATAGTTGCCGATATTTTGTGGCAGAGCTATTCCGCGCGTACCAGAGAATATAGTCACCCACATGATTTAAGAACAGCCCCGTATCTCCGGTGGTTTTCTCGAAAAAAATCATATTCAGATGATTCTCAGCGCCAAACAGTTCGTCCATTAATGCGCGAACGCGATGCACATTTTCATCGCCGATCTGAACAAAAATCGAACCTGAATCTGCCAACAATTCCCTCGCAACGGTCAGTCTGTCACGCAAATACGTGAGGTAAGAGTGAATCCCGTCCTTCCACGTATCGCGGAACGCCTTCACTTGTTCCGGTTCACGTGAAACGTCCTCGCGCTTGCCGTCCTTCACGTCGCGCGAGAGGGTGGAGACCTGCCAGTTGGAATTGAATTTGATGCCGTAAGGCGGGTCTATAAAGATGCACTGCACCTTGCCGCGCAGGCCCTCGCGCTCCGCGAGGCTTGCCATCACCTGAAGCGAATCGCCAAGGATCATGCGGTTGGACCAGTGCTGGTCGTGTTGGTAGAACTCGACCCGCGCCTCGGGATCTAGGCCGTTGAAATCGGCGAACAGGTCGGGCGCGTCGGTCGTTGCTTCCGCTTTCGCTTTGGAGCGGCGCACAAGATCGTCGATGATGACCTTGGGGTGGAGCTTCTCCTGGATGTAGAGCGGCGGCGCCTGCACCACGAGGTCGGACCAATCCTGGTTGTCCTTGCCACGCCAGACGAGCTGGGCCGAACCGATCTCGATCTCGCCTTTCTCTTCCAGCGCGCGGATCTGCTCCTTCGTCAGCCGGATGCGCGCGCCGTTCCAGATCAGCTGCGGATCGAGATCGCCATTGCGCGGCCGCGTCTCGCCCTTGGCAAGCGGCATAGCCCGCGGGAAATTCACCGGCGCGCGCGGGCGCATTTCCTCCGCGCGCTCGGCGATCGACTGCATCTCGGCGGTCGGGATATTCTTCCGCTTCGCCTCTTCATGCCGGAGCGCCGTAATGATCCGCGTGCGGCCGACCTTCTTCTTCGACATCGCCTAATTCCAATTTGTGGTCGAACGTCTGACCATCGCTAAGTTGTGTTTGCTAGGGCACTCCTTCGATTTCCGCATCGGGTGCAATGATAACCTGAAGATATTCCTCCGCATCGTTCCAATTTGGTCCGCGTCGGTTTAGACGTGGCTCTAACACCTGGATAAGAACCGCTTCAATTTCGTCTAACGATTCGCCTAACGTAATCTGCCGCCTGAGTTGAGCTGCTTGGTCCTTTAGGATCAATTTGTTATTCGCGCCGACTTTGTAGAAGCCAAACCACGAAAAGTAGGTCCAGCGATTTCTCAGGTGATCTGCTCGGTGTTGACTGAGGCGGTCAAATATTGATTCCGATTGACCAATTTGGATCGGTTGCTCGAATTTATCGTAAAGAACATAGATGCCCATCTGCCCCAAAAAATCCACTTTGCGCTTTTTCTTGCCGACCATAACTCCTTCAAATCGCCTGTTGCCGCCTGGACCGCGTCGGCCCCAGTGCACTTTCCCTCGTTCCCACATGAATCCAAAGTTTTTTATCGTCGCCATTCCCAGAGTCCCACATGCTGTTTAGCTACGTAGATTCCAATTGGTAGTGCCGTTGAAGCAGCCTCGCGAATGCCGCTTCGATTTCGAACACGTCGG
>PKWC01000068.1:0-2559 GCA_003131925.1 Alphaproteobacteria bacterium
CGGCAAGGACGTGTTCGTTCATGCAACCGCTGTCGAAGCGGCAGGCATGCGTTCGCTGGCGGAGGGACAGCGCGTGTCGTTCGACATTCAGCCGGACGCTCGCGGCGCCAAGGCTGTCAATCTGAAGGCCGTTTGATTCCCCATTGCGCACAGCCCGCGGGGTAGCCAACGCTTCCCCGCGGGATTCTGCACCCAAATCTCCAATCGCGATTGACAATCATTCTCAACTAGACAATATTCTGTGGGCTCGTATCGGGTTTGGCTGTTCATGATTGTTTGCGTGTGCAATCGGCTGGGAGAGGCTCGCGTCTGGGCGGCCATCGCCCGTGGCGCAGAAACCCCGGAGCAGGTCTATGCTGGGTGCGGTGTGGAAAGGAATTGCGGTCGATGCCAGGAAACGATCGAAGACATGCTGGACGAGGCGGACGCCGTGAAGGCGCAGCGACAGGCGGCGTAGTCGACGCGCCAGGACCTTCCCCCCGTGCATCCTTGCCAGGCAACCCGGATGTCATCCGCTCTCTCAATCTCGTTCTGAAGAACGAACTCACCGCCATCAACCAATATTTCCTTCATTCGCGAATGCTTGCGGATTGGGGACTCTCCGTCCTCGCCAAGGCGGAATACGACCAGTCACTCGACGAGATGAAGCATGCAGACCGGCTGATCCGGCGGATACTGTTTCTGGGCGGACTGCCCAATCTTCAGGATCTCGGAAAGCTTCTCGTGGGCGAGAACGTCAAGGACGTCCTCGATTGCGATCTTCGCCTCGAGCAGCGCTCGCTGCCGGATCTCCACAGCGCGGCCGGGCTTTGCGAGCGGGTCGGCGACTATGTCTCGCGCGAATTGTTCGTACAGATTCTGAAGAGCGAGGAAGAGCATATCGATTGGCTGCAGACCCAGTTCCGGCTCATCGAACAGATGGGGTTGGAGAATTTCGTCCAGCTGCAGACGAAGCCGAACGAGTCCGGCGCCGAATAAGGTTTCGAGGAACGGTTTCTTAGCATGCTGTGGTCACGGCTTGCGTGCATCCCGATGCATCCACGGCAGCATGAGACCGACGGGAATGATCCAGAGCGTTCCGGCGAGCGCATAAAACAAAAGGGCAATGTACCAGCTCGCGCCAGGAAGCAGGCGAACGCCAGTCCCAGCTGCCAGACCCGCATAGACCGCCAGCCAGAAGATCAAGCCAATTGTTCCCACAAGCTTCTTCAGGTGCGGACTCACGCGAAAAGAACCTTTCGATCATCACCCGGGAACGCTTCAGAACCTGGACGATGCAAACTTTTCGTTCGCCATTGCCCACGCCTTTCCGAACTCCGTATGCACTGCTGCGACCTCTTCCGACATGGCCGAAGCGAGCGGAACAGTGTACGGAATTTGTATGGAAAAGCCGATGACGCCATTCATGTCTCGACAGTCTACGGCTCAGCAAAGAAAAGCGGTTGGCTGGTGGCTTGTGGCGGTCGCGGTCCTCGTCGCCGCGATGGTGACGCTGGGCGGACTGACGCGTCTGACGGGATCCGGTTTGTCGATCACCCAATGGCAACCGGTGACCGGCATCGTTCCGCCGATGAGCGATCAGGCCTGGCAGGCAGAATTTGAAAGATACCGCCAGATTCCGCAGTACCGGTTCGAGAATCGCGGGATGAGCCTGGCCGCGTTTCAATTCATCTATTGGTGGGAATGGACCCACAGGTTCCTCGGCCGGTTGTTGGGCGCTGTTTTCCTGCTGCCATTCATCTTCTTTGCGGCAACGGGTGCGATCCCCCGCAGCCGGTGGCCGCGCATGGCATTGCTGTTCGCGCTCGGAGGCCTGCAGGGTTTTGTCGGCTGGTGGATGGTGGAGAGCGGCCTGGAAGTGCGCGTCTCCGTCAGCCAGTACCGGCTTGCAATCCATCTCGGCGTCGCGCTCCTGCTCTTCGGCGCGCTGTTATGGACGGCGCTGGAGTATTTGCGCCGACCGATTCCGCCCCCGCCTAAATTTCCTCCCCCACGAGTGGGGGAGGTGGCGCGAAGCGNNCCTCGCTACGCTCGGCACCTCCTCCGCGTATGAGGGAGGAAAGCTGTGGTTTGCTTGGGGTTTCGTCGCACTCGTCTACGCGCAGATGTTGCTCGGCGCGCTCGTTGCCGGCCTGCATGCGGGATTGATCTACAACACCTGGCCGTCGATGGACGGGCGCGTGCTTCCCGAGAGCGCTTTCGCTTTGCATCCATGGTGGATCAATTTCTTCGAGAATGCAGGGCTCGCGCAGTTCGATCACCGCATGTGCGCGTATGTCGTTGCATTGGGCGCGGCGGCATTGTGGTTGGTCGTGCGGCGAACAGAGCCAAAAGGCGATGCGCTACGCGCGAGCAGCAATGTGCTCGTGGCCATCGTCCTTGCCCAGATTGTTCTGGGGATCGCGACGTTGCTCAATCAGTCGCCGCTCGCGCTGGCCGCATCGCACCAGGCGGGAGCAGTTGCGTTGCTGGCTGCCGGACTGTGGAACGTGTTCGAGCATTCCCGCGCCGCTCCGCATTACACCGCCGACGCGAGTGCCTGATCGAGGTCGGCGATGA
>PKWC01000068.1:2591-33531 GCA_003131925.1 Alphaproteobacteria bacterium
CGTAGCCGCCCTTGACGCCGAATGTGAAGACCGCGCCGGCGCCTTTCGGCGAATAGGTCCGCTGCAGTCCGTGCGAGGGATTGTCTTCGAGACCGGCGTAGCTGACCCACGCCACTTTGGGATGCGCTTTGAGCCAGCGCGCTACGGCGAGCGCATTGTCGCAATGTCGCTGCATGCGCAAAGGCAGCGTCTCGATGCCCGTCAGCACCAGGAACGCATTCATCGGCGCCAGCGCAGGCCCCAGGTCGCNNTGACGGACCCAAATCGCGCAAGCCCAGCACGCGCGTGGCCACGGCAAAGGCCATGTCGCCGAACGTCTCCCACAAGCGGATGCCGTGATAGGAGGGGCAGGGCTCCGACAGGGTCGGATATTTGCCATCCTTGCCCCAGTCGAATTTTCCGCCGTCGACGATCAGCCCTGCGATCGAGTTGCCATGGCCGCCCAAAAACTTCGTCGCGGAATGAACGACGATATCGGCACCCCATTCAAGCGGCCGAATGAGGTACGGCGTAGCAAACGTATTGTCCACGATCAGAGGCACGCCGGCACCATTGGCAATTCCGGCCACCCCTTCGATATCGGTGACGATTCCACCTGGATTGGCGATGCTTTCGATGAAGATCGCTTTCGTCTTCGGCGTGAGCGCCGCGCGGAACGACTCCGGATCGCGCGTATCCGCCCATTTCACGTGCCAGTCGAATTTTGCGAAGCCCTGGCTGAACTGGTTGATTGAACCGCCATAGAGCTGGCGCGCAGCGATGATCTCGTCGCCGGGCTGCATCAGCGTATGCATAACGATGAACTGTGCGGCGTGGCCCGACGCGACCGCGAGTCCCGCGCGGCCGCCCTCGAGCGCGGCGATGCGTTCCTCGAGGACCGCGTTCGTGGGGTTCGTGATTCGCGAATAGATGTTTCCGAAGACCTGGAGATTGAACAAGGCCGCAGCGTGGTCCGCATCTTCGAAAACATAAGACGTCGTCTGGTAGATGGGTGTCGCGCGGGCGCCGGTCGCCGGATCGGGCTGCGCCCCCGCATGCACACTCAATGTATTGAAGCCGTACTCGCTCATGCGTGGCGCCCTTTGCTGGTCCGAGGTTCAGTTTGAATAAATAGGCATTGCTCGTCCAGCCGTCAGCGCTTCAGCGCGCCGCCCTTGCCGAACAGAAGCGGTTTGCGGTTGTCGATAAGCTTGCGGTTCACTCCCATCCAGCTGATCTCCCCCGACATGCGCCCGTATTCGATCTTCGGACAGCGGTCCATCACGACGTTGAGCCCTGCTGCGTGAGCCAAAGCAGCCGCGTCGTCGTTGATGACGCTCAGCTGCATCCAGATCGTCTTGAGGCCGAGCCTGTCCTTTTCTGCCAGAGCTTCGCGAACAATTCCGGGCGCTGCATCCGACGAACGGAAGATGTCGACAAGATCGACCGGCGCGGGAACGTCGTGGAGCGACACATAGACTTTCTGACCGAGTATCTCCTTGCCCGCCAGGCCGGGATTCACGGGACGGATGGTGAAACCTTTGTCGAGCAGGTATTTCATTGCGAAATAGCTCGGACGCATGTCGTTGCCGCTCGCGCCCACCATCGCGATGGTTTTCGTGGAACGCAGGATGCCCCGGATGAATTCGTCGGAATATTGCAGCATAAGCGTGGATGCTACGCGGGCCAGTTCGGCGGCCGCTTGCCGATGAAGGCGCCGATTCCTTCTTCGGCCTCCGCCGCGAGCATGTTGGTGGTCATGACTTCGCTCGCGTAGCCGTAGGCTTCGGCGAGCGGCATTTCCAGCTGGCGGTAGAATGCTTCCTTGCCGATCTTCACGGTGTGCGCAGGCTTGGACGCGATCAGGCGCGCAAGCTCCGTGGTCTCCGTCTCAAGCGCATCCGGCGCCACGACGCGATTGACGAGACCAATGCGCATCGCCTCGTCGGCTGAGACCATTTCCCCGGTCAGCAGCATTTTCATCGCCTGCTTGCGCCCGACATTGCGCGAGAGCGCGACCATCGGCGTAGAACAGAACAGGCCGATATTCACGCCGGGCGTCGCGAACCGTGCCTCTGTCGAGGCGACCGCCAGATCGCAGCTCGCGACGAGCTGGCATCCGGCGGCGGTGGCGATGCCCTGCACCTCTGCGATCACCGGCCTCGGATGCCGCACGATGGTCTGCATGAGCCGCGAGCATTGCGCAAAGACCTTTGCGAAGGCATCGCGCCCCGCGTCCGCGCCGCGCCGCAACGCCGTCATCTCCTTCAGATCGTGTCCGGCGCAAAACGCCGGCCCCTCGGCTGCCAGGATGATTGCTCGCAGCGAGTTGTCCTGCGCAGCTGTGTCCAGTTCCCCCTGGAGCGCCTCCATCAATGCTTCGCTCAAGGCATTTCGTGCCCCGGCCCGGTTCATGGCCACGCGCAACACCGTCCCCTCGCGGCGGACCAGAAGGAGCGGTTCGGAATGCGGAACGTTCATCGGGCCCAATGTAAGGAGCCGGCGGGAAAAGTCATGCCGCCGGCGTTCAAATACGCGCGCGACATGGGCACATTGATATGGTAACCTGATACCGCATCGCAAAAGTTCAGTAAAAATAGGCGGAAGTGGTTGACGTTGCGCGCGTTGCCGCCTATACGGCGCGGCCTGAACGACCCTCCCCGAGGAGTAGAAGCATGAAGACCTACTCGGCGAAGCCGTCCGAGATCGAGAAGAAGTGGTTCGTCATCGACGCCGAGGGGCTGGTCGTGGGGCGTCTGGCTTCGCTGATCGCACTTCGGCTGCGCGGCAAGCACAAGCCCAGCTTTACGCCGCACATGGATTGCGGGGATAACGTCATCGTGGTCAACGCGGCCAAGGTTCTTTTCACCGGCGATAAGCTCAAGAAGAAGATCTACTACCGGCACACCGGTTATATCGGCGGCATCAAGGAGCGCACGGCGGGAGCGATCATCGAGGGTAAGTTCCCGGAGCGCATCGTCGAGAAGGCCGTCGAGCGTATGCTTCCACGCGGCCCCCTCGGCCGCCGGCAGCTGGGCAATCTCAAAGTCTATGCGGGTCCGACGCACCCCCACGAGGCACAGCAGCCCGAGGCGATCGATATCGGCGCGATGAATCCCAAGAACACCAACTATCGTACAGCGAAGGCGGTCTGATCATGGCTGAGGACGTGAAGAGCTTCAGTGATCTCAAAACGACGCTCATCAAGGCAAAGCAGACGGAGCCGGTTGCCGAGGCACGTGAGCAGGCGAAGAGCAGCCGCGATTCCAAAGGCCGGTCTTACGCGACGGGCAAGCGCAAGAACGCAGTGGCGCGGGTATGGATCAAGCCCGGTCATGGCCGCATCACCGTCAACGGCAAGGAAGAGAAGACCTATTTCGCGCGGCCGGTGCTGCGCATGATCCTGCGCCAGCCACTGATCGCGGCCAACCGGGATGGCCAGTTCGATGTGGTCTGCACCGTCGCGGGGGGCGGTCTCTCGGGACAGGCCGGCGCCGTGCGCCACGGCATCTCGAAAGCGCTCGTGGTCTATGAAAGTTCGTTGCGGCCCGTCCTGAAGCAGGGCGGATTCCTCACCCGCGACCCGCGCGTGGTCGAGCGGAAGAAGTATGGCCACCCCAAGGCGCGCCGCAGCTTCCAGTTCTCGAAGCGCTAAAGGCTCAGCGCTCTCTTGTCGGTCGCGCTATGACGCCGCGGGCGGCGGCGTAGCCGGCGACGCGGGCGACGTGTTCGGACTCCAGATCGCCGGAACCGGCCCATATTCGTTCGGGCCATCCGTCGCTGGCTGCGCGCAGAAATAGATCAGCAGTACGACAGCCGCGAGCGAGATCAACCCGATGATGGGCGTGAAGACGAACAACAGGCCCAGCAATCCGAAGGTCATGAAGCTGAGGAACGCGACGAGGCCAAGAAGGATCGAGAGCGCCCACGGAATCGCGAGCAACAAGGCCCAGCTTGCCGTTCGTCCCGTGTCATGGAGGCGCCGCGAGGTGATCCCGAGTGTGGGAAGCAGCAGCGCCAGGCCGTAAAGGGCGCGTAGGCCGCCTCCGGCACTGGCGATCCCGCCGATGATGCTGACACCTATTCCGACGACGACATAGACCGCGATGTAGTACCAGAACTGCGCACGTCCGACACGTCCGTCGAAATCCATGTAGTGCTTGGAAATGGTGTCGACGAAGTTCTGCCACAGCTTGTTGATGTCTATCTGATCCATCGCATCCTCCCGCAGGCGCCCAGCCTGCAATCGTTTGGCACGAGAGCGTCTTCTGGCCGGAATGCTTGATGGGTCCGGCTCCGGAGCCGATTTCCCGAGAATCGGCCGGTCAAATGAGCTAAGTGGGTCAACTTGGCCGAGTCAAGCAAAGGCGCGAGGTGCGCGAAGTGAAACCACGCATCTTTATCGACGGCGCGGCCGGTACCACCGGTCTCCAGATCCGGCAACGTCTCGAAGGGCGAACGGACCTGGCGGTCGTTTCATTGTCCGGCAGCGAGCGCAAAGAGTCGGGGGCACGAACGCGCGCGCTGAACGAATCGGACCTCTCTGTCCTCTGCTTGCCGGACCAGGCCGCGCGCGAAGCGGTCGCGCTGATTGAAAATTCGGCGGTCCGCGTGCTCGACGCATCCACGGCGCACCGGACGGCGGCGGGCTGGGTCTACGGTTTTCCCGAGCTGGAACCGGGCCGGCTCAGCGAGATTGCGGCGGCCCAACGCGTGAGCAACCCCGGCTGCTATTCTACCGGCTTTCTCGCACTCATACGGCCGCTGGTGCGGGCGGGAATTATCCCGGCTGATTTTCCGCTGAGCGCGAACGCGGTTTCGGGCTATTCGGGGGGCGGAAAGGCGATGATCGAGGAGTTCGAGAGCGCCGCGTCCGCCGGATCGACGAAGCCCGTGGTTCGCACCTACGCGCTGACGCTCGCGCACAAGCATGTTACAGAAATGCAGGTTCACGCCGGCTTGAGCCATCCACCTGTCTTCGCCCCGAGCGTCGGGCGCTACTACCGCGGCATGATCGTGGAGGTGCCCCTGCAACTCTGGGCGTTGCCGGGCAACACCTCTGCCGTCACTGTCCACGCCGTGTTCGCCGACGCCTATGCCGGCCAGCCGCTCGTCCAAGTCGAGCCACTCGCGCACCCGGCCGACACGACGACACTCGACGCGGAACTGCTGAGCGGGTCGGATCGGATGAATCTGTTTGTCTTCGGCAACGAGCGGACGAGGCAGGTGCGGCTCGTTGCGGTGCTCGATAATCTGGGCAAGGGGGCGAGTGGCGCAGCGGTGCAAAACCTCAACATCATGCTCGAGCTTCCCGAAGGGACTGGACTGCGTTGATGTACCGGCCTTCTGCATACGCGATCGACGACGTGGCGGCGCTGCATGCCGTCATCCGCGAGCACAGCTTTGCCACCGTCGGTGCAATTGCGCAGGGGAGGCTGCGATTCGCATACGCTCCGGTAATCGTGGACGCCTTCCCGGCGCCACGCGGCGCCCTGCGTTTTCACTTGGCGCGCGCCAACGCCCTCGCAGAATTGGATGGCGAAGACATTCGGTTCTCATTCCTTGGACCGAACGCCTATGTTTCGCCCGACTGGTACGAGAGTGACGGCTTCGTACCGACCTGGAACTACATCGCCGTTGAAGCTGCCGGAACGGCGCGCAGACTCGACTCGGATGAGTTGCGTCGGCTGCTGATCGATCTATCGGCGGAGCGCGAGGAAAGGCTTCGCCCCAAACAGCCATGGACAATCGACAAGATCCCCGAGCAGCGCATCGCAACGCTGCTCAATGGCATTCGGGGATTCGGAGTCAGCCTCGATACGCTGGAGGGGAAATTCAAACTCTCTCAGGACAAGAAGGCCGAAGACATCGCCGGCGTGATCGCCGGACTCGAAGCCCACGGGGACTGCGCCAGCCGAGCCGTCGCCGCGGCGATGCGTTCGCATTCCCAAGGTGTATGAAATGAGGAGTTCGCACGGCTGAATCTTTCCTCACCCACGATGGGGAGGTAAAGAGGGTGACTCAATGCATCGAGCTACTGCGCTTTCACCATTACATAGGTGCCGGGGGCGTCGCCGAGTGGCTTCAGTTTCCCGTCGCCTGGCTTGCGTGCCGGAATCTTCTTGCCCGAGAGGGGCGCGAGCCACGCGTCCCAGTCCGTCCACCACGATCCCGGATGTTCCTTGGCTCCCGCCAGCCAGTTCTCGACTTTGGGTGGGAGTTTGTCGTTGGTCCAGTGCTGATACTTCTTGGCCGAGGGAGGATTGACCACGCCGGCGATGTGTCCTGATCCCGCGAGGATGAATCGCACCGGCCCTTTCACGAGCTGCGTGGTCTTGTAGACGGAGCGATAGGGCGCGATGTGATCATCCTTCGCGGATTGCAGATAGATCGGCACTTTCACCTTCGAAAGATCGAGCTTGACTCCGCCCAGCATGAGTTCACCGCGCGCGAGTGCGTTGTTCTTGTAGAATTCGCGCAGATAGAAGAGGTGCGTGGCCTCGGGCATCCGCGTGGTGTCCGAGTTCCAGTAAAGGAGGTCGAACGGAACCGGGTCGCGCCCCAGGAGATAATTGTTCACCACGAACGACCAGATCAGATCGTTGGCGCGAAGCATGTTGAAGGTCGTCGCCATGCGGCGCCCTTCCAGCACCCCGCCTGAAGCAGTCATCTGCTCCTCGAGCGCCTCGAGCTGCACGTCGTCGATGAATATCTGAAGGTCCCCCGCCTCGCTGAAATCGGCTTGTGCGGCAAAAAACGTTGCAGAGTGGATGCGATTGTCGTTCTTCGCGGCCATGTACGCGAGCGTGCTCGCGAGCAGGGTCCCGCCGATGCAATAACCAATGACGTTGGGATCCTTGATGCCCGTTGCCTTCTCCACCGCATCGAGCCCGGCAAAGATTCCTTCGCGCATGTAATCTTCGAAGGTTTTCTTGGCGAGTTTGCCCTCGGGGTTCACCCAGGACGCAACGAAGACGGTGTATCCCTGCGCAACCGACCAGCGGATGAAGGAATTCTCCGGGCGCAGATCGAGAATGTAGAATTTGTTGATCCAGGGCGGGAAGATCAGCAGGGGCCGCTGGTAGGTTTCCCTGGTCGATGGTGCATATTGAAGGAGCTCGATCAGCTCGTTGCGGAAAATCACCTTGCCGGGCGCTGTGGCGATGTCCTTTCCGACAGTGAAGGCTTCGGTGGTTTGCCGGATCGAAAGCTGGCCCTGGCCGCGGTCGAGATCCTCCAGCAAATTGTTCAGCCCACGGACGAGATTCTCGCCATTCGACTTGAGGGTGGCCCGAAGTACCTCGGGGTTCGTGAGCACGAAGTTCGTCGGCGCGAACGCATCCGCAAATTGCTTGGTGTAGAATTCGATGCGCCGGCGGGACTGCGGATCGAGCCCCTCGACGCGCGCGACCGTGCTCTGAAGCCAGTTCGCGGTGAGAAGATAGGATTGCTTGATGAAGTCGAAGATCTGGTTTTCCTGCCAGTCGCGGTCCTTGAATCTTTTGTCGCCGGGCAACGGCAGCACCGAAGACTGGGCTTCGCCGCCCATCATGCGGCGCGCCGTGCGTTCCCAAAGCCCCATATAATCCCGCCAGAGCGCGAACTGCGCTTCCATGATGGCGGACGGATCGGCGACCATGCCGCGCAGGAGATCCATGAAAGTGCTGGCGAGATTGAGCGGATCGAGCGGTTCGCTGCCGAATTTTGCGGCCTGATTCTTGAGATAGTCCCCGAGAATACGCTGGGACTGAATGCCGACACGCACCATGTTGCGGGCAAACTCGCCGGGATCCGTGATCCGGTACTCGTCCTCGGCGGGCGTGTCGGTCGCCGCCGCGGCCGCGTTCGCGCGGCTGTCGGGTCCATGCGGCGTGCGTTTCGAGGTTTTCTTGGGCTCTGCGTGCTTGCTCATCAAATGCCTTTCCGTGCCGCAAGCTTGATACTCTGCGGTTGCTCGCACCCGCAAGACGCGAATCCTGCAACCCAACATGCCGCGATTTCGAGCCGCATCCTTCCACAAGCTCAGGATGAGGGATTTATCCTCATGGTGAGCTTGTCGAACCATGAGGGCCGGGGCACATAGGGAGTGCCCAGGGAGCAAAACGCGAATGTCGGCGGTCGAGGTTGGGGCGCGGCCAGTTGGCTCCGCCGGGGGAAACATCACGCTTGTGGTGGCGGCGTCGTGCGCGGGCACCGTTTTCGAATGGTACGATTTCTTCATCTTCGGATCGCTCGCAACGATCATTGCAGCCCACTTCTATTCCGGCGCCGCAGCGTCCCAAGGCTACATCTTCGCTCTTCTGACGTTTGCCGCCGGCTTCGCTGTGCGCCCGCTTGGGGCGCTCGTGTTCGGCAGGTTCGGAGATCGGCAAGGGCGAAAACGCGCCTTTCTGGTCACGATCACGCTGATGGGCCTCGCGACGGTCGGCGTGGGGCTCCTCCCCGACTACAAGTCGATCGGAATCCTGGCGCCTTATCTGCTCGTATCCTTGCGCGTCATCCAGGGCTTCGCCATCGGCGGCGAATATGGCGGCGCGGCGATCTACGTGGCGGAGCACGCTGCAAAGCACAGGCGCGGCGCTGCGACGGGCTGGATCCAGGTCGCTGGAACATTGGGGCTATTTCTTGCGCTGGCGGTGATCCTGATCTGCCGCACCACTCTGGGCGAAGATGCATTCCGGCACTGGGCCTGGCGTATCCCCTTTCTGCTTTCCGCGGGCCTGCTCGGCATTTCTCTGTGGATCAGGCTGCGCCTCGATGAATCGCCCATGTTCCAGCGCATGCAGGAAGAGGGCCGCGCTTCGCAGGCGCCTCTTGCCGAATCGTTCTTGCGCTGGAGCAATCTGAAGATCGTTCTGATCGCTCTTTTCGGTCTGCTCATGGGCCAGGGTGTCGTCTGGTACACGGCGCAATTCTATACGCAGTTCTTTCTGGAGGGCGTGGTCAAGGTCGCGCCGGCGCTGGTGAACGCGCTCATCATGGCCGCCACCGTCGGCAGCGCGGCACTGCACATGTTCTTTGCCAGGCTTTCCGACAAGGTCGGCCGCAAACCCGTGATGCTGTTCGGATTGGGGCTCGCCGCCGTCAGTTTCGTTCCCGGCTTCCACCTCCTGGCACAGTCTGCGAACCGTGCCCTCACCAACGCGGTTGCGCGCGCGCCGGTCATAGTCGTCGCCGACCCTGCGGATTGCTCGCTGCAATTCGACCTGGTCGGCAAGGCAAAGTTTGCAACTTCCTGCGACATCGCCAAAGGCGCACTTGCGAGTGCCGGTGTGCCCTATCGAAACGGAGCTGCGCCTTCGGGCGCGCCGGCATTTGTGCGAATCGGCAGCGACACGGTGACCAGTCCGGACGGGCGCGGATTGGGTGCGCATGCGCTCGCAGCCATGAAAACCAAATTCGTTCAAGCACTGAAACCCGCGCTCCGTGCAGCGGGCTATCCGGCCTCTGCAGACAGCCAAGCACTCGACATTCCGCGCACGCTGGGCCTGCTGCTGATCTTGATGACGGCCGCGGCCGCGCTCTACGGCCCGCAAGCCGCGGCGCTGGTCGAGCTGTTTCCGACGCGCATCCGCTATTCCGCGCTCTCGTTTCCCTACCATGTCGGGGTGGGCTGGTTCGGCGGATTTCTGCCGGTGATCGCCTATGCGATCGTGGTTGCGACCGGAAACATCTATGCCGGCCTCTGGTATCCGACCGTCATTGCGGCGATCGGATTCTTCGTGACGCTTTTCTTCCTGCCCGAAACGCGCGAGCGGGACATCGAGGCGTAATACCAACGGCTGTAATTGTTGACTCCCGTTCCCCCCACTTGTCATGGCCCGCGCGTGAAGCTTGTCCTCCGGCCGCGCTTCGCGCGGACCGGGGGGCGGGCCACCCAGTTGGAAATGACGTGCGGTCGGCGGCAAAGACTAGCGGTTCATATCTGACAATTGAATCCCAAATAAATTGTCATGGCCCGCGCAAGCGGGCCACCCAGTCGAAACCGCTCAGAGCGTCAACTCAGCGCGCGGACGCGCGCTGGCTGGGTGGCCTCCCCCGGTTCAACCGGGGGACCAGCGGGGCCATGACAACGAACGCAAGGCAGAGCTGATCCGGCTAGTTGACGAGTACGAGCAGAGAACGAATTCTGCAAAACTTAGTGCAAAACCGTAGTCCCGATATCACCTAAGTCATTGAGCGGGCGAAGGGAATCGAACCCTCGACATACAGCTTGGGAAGCTCGTGTTATTTCTTCGTTATCAATGATTTGCGCGCAAAAAAGCGCTCCAACTGTCCCAAACATTTCAATAGGTTGCGAATCGTATGCAAAACTGGAGCGCGCGAAATCCGGATAGCACGATGTTCAAGAAGCGCCGTGAGGAGTTTCCGAGACTACATTCACCTGACGTACCGCATGGAGGACTTCGATGATAACCTATTTCGGCGCACTAATATCGCGCCGTTCGAAGGTTAAATTTTGGCTTGAGAAGCAAAATGGCGCTTTCTTCGATCTCGCGTCGCCCGAGACGAATTGAAACGACCTTCACAAGAAGGCAACTCATGGCTCTGTCCAACAGCGTTTCAATATTGGGTGGAAATTTTTGTTTTGCGCTTGCTGGTTGAAAGTCCGATCGATGCTCATATTGTTTCGTTCCAAACCGTCGGCGCAAAGTATGATTGACTGTGCGCGTGAGATCGCGCATGCGTCCCTGGAGATTACCCGTTTCGCCGCAGTAAACGACTTTTCCGTCTTTAAATATCGAGTAGACGCCCGGCGATTTCGGTATCGCATTCCACCATCTTTCACCAGCCGACAGCCGATGAGCGCCCGCAGTCGAACTCAGCTGTTTAATGTTCCGCGCAATATGAGACTTTTCGCACTTTCTGCTGATCGACAACTGCTGCCTCCGTCTCGGATTGATCGACGGCATATTGCTTAAAGATGTGTCCCTTCAATCCCTCCTCATCTATTGTCTTGGCTTACGTCGCTCGTCTCGCCGCGCCGCCGCCACTTTCAGTCGCTCCGGCTCGGTATACAAACGTTTGAGCAGTGACCGCGTAAAATCGCGTAGGTCCTCGGCATCCGCCAGTGTTAATGTCCCTGTATGCACCCCGTCGTTTCCGTCTTCACGAATACACTGTGATAGGTCCCGAAGATCAGCGGCGAGCGGTCCGTGCTGGAACAACCACGGAAGGCGTAAGCCCAAGTCTCGGCGCGTCTTGGACGTCAATCCCTCAACGTCTCCCTCGGGGAGCATGTTGCGCGTTGCAATATCGACACAAACGCGGAACATCGCGCCCGCGGCGTTAGGACATTCTACCGCCAGACACGTAGCGCCCTCGACAAACACATTCTTGATCGGTTCCGGAAGGTGCTCCGGCGGCTCTTCGGCAGATTCGTCCTTCAAGCTAATATAGCTCGCCACCTTGACGAAATCATTTGCCGACCCTTCATGGTCCCTGAAGAAGTCCGGAGCAGAAAGACGGTGGTTGTCATGGATGTTCGATTGCTCAGCGACGAACACCGTGAACTGGTGGCATCGTCTGCAAAGACACGGAAGTTCGTAAATCCGCTGCCAGTCGTATCGGATGCCTGTCATCCGTTCGTCTTTCACATCAAACGTCATATGACCGGCACCGCAACGTGGACAATTTGCAACGAGGGTCGACATTCAATGCGCCATATCTCGATTCGTAGTCATAATATCGCCGGCGATTGAGAAATGCATGGGGGTTCTCCCGTTTGCGTCAGCATCTTAGGGTTCTCCCGTTTGCGTCAGCATCTTAGGTTTCTCCGTTCAGCTTGCCACGATGGCATCTCTTGATCTTGGACCTCTGGCAGGTGCAGACAATCCCTTCTTGTCAGGCAGGCGGCGCGATGAACGGAGTCACGTTCGTTCCCCTAACTTCGTTTCGCGAAGCCGCGCCATACGTATACTGCCAGCAGTTCAACCATTGCGAGAGCCGCTGCAGATTCCGTGATTAGCCAAAATGAATGGCGTGGAAAGCGTGTCTCTGGAATGACCGCGTACATTCCAGCAACTAGATCGCATTCCAATTTTAGGGTACGAAGTGTTGGATCCGATCCACTGGGTGGCCCGGTCTCATCCCCCGGTTAAACCGGGGGACCCTTCGCCGGGCCATGACAATTTAGGGTGAGCGCAGCGTGTCATTAATTCCGTCGGTTGGTATTAGACCCATTTCACCTTTCACTTCGCATCAAGCGGAATCCCCGGCTCGTTCTTGCTGGCGCGGATGACGAGTGCGGTCTTGACGCTTGCGACGTTCCTGGCCGCGGTCAGCGTCTCGGTGATGAACGACTGAAACGAAGAGAGATCCCGCGCCACGCATTTCAAAATGAAATCGACCTCTCCCGACAGCATGAAACATTCGCGCACGGCGGCCCAGCCGCGCACCTGTTCTTCGAATCGCTTCAGGTCCGCTTCGGCCTGGCTTGAGAGCCCGACGAAGGCGAAGCCCGTGACCTCGTAGCCCAAAGACTTGCCGTCTAGCTCGGCATGGTAGCCCTTGATGTATCCGGCCTTCTCCAGCGTCCGCATCCGCCTCAGGCAGGGCGGTGCGGTGATCTTGGCGCGGCGGGAAAGTTCGACATTGGTAATGCGGCCATGACTCTGCAATTCCGAGAGGATGCGGATGTCTATGGAGTCGAGCTTGTGACGCTCCATGATGAAACCTTCGACAGGGGATGCGGCGGCATTTAATACGTGGCGCGCCGCCCGCGCAATAATATTTCGGGATCGCACATTTTCGTGTCTGCCGATTCGGGGCACGGCAAATTAGTGGAATTCCCGACCCGCCCAAGATGGCGAGATCCTAAGGATTGAGCGGCGTTCGCGGCCGTGCTTGACCTTTCCGCGCGCTGTTCCGATATCGGGGAGAGTCAGGCCGCGGCGTGCGCGGCGGGTTCATCCTCGCGGTTCACGCATTCGGGAGCGGCATGGCGGACGCGACAGAAGCCAAGGTTGTCATTCTGGGCAGCGGGCCGGCCGGCGCGACGGCTGCCATCTATGCGGCTCGCGCCATGCTCGAACCCGTGCTGATCTCGGGCTTGCAGCCGGGAGGTCAGCTGACCATCACGACCGACGTCGAAAACTATCCCGGCTTCGCGGAAGCGATCCAGGGGCCTTGGCTCATGGAGCAGATGCAGGCGCAGGCCGAGCATGTGGGCACCCGGGTCGTGCAGGACATGATTGCGAGTGTTGACCTCGGAGGACACCCTTTCACGCTGACCGGCGATTCGGGCTCACGCTATCGGGCGCGGACCATCATCATCGCCACCGGGGCGCAGGCGAAGTGGCTGGGCCTCGCCTCGGAAGAAACGTACAAGGGATTCGGCGTGTCGGCCTGCGCGACCTGCGACGGCTTCTTTTTTCGCGGCAAGCGCGTCGCCGTCGTCGGTGGCGGCAACACCGCGGCGGAAGAGGCGCTCTTTCTAACCAATTTTGCCGAACATGTCACGCTCATCCATCGCGGGCCGGTGCTGCGCGCCGACAAGACGAACCAGATGCGCCTCGCGGCCAACGGAAAAATCGCCATCCGTTATGATACCGTAGTGGACGAGATTCTGGGCACGAGCGAGCCGCGCGCAGTCAATGCCGTCCGGCTGCGCAGTCTCGAAGATGGAACGAAAGAGACGCTTCCGGTCGACGGACTATTCGTCGCCATCGGTCATACCCCCGCCACCGAGCTATTCCACGGCCAGCTCGACATGGATGGCGACGGCTATATCCGCACGGAACCCGACTCCACGCGCACGAGCGTGCCGGGCGTGTTCGCGGCGGGCGACGTGAAGGACAAGATATTCCGTCAGGCGGTGACGGCGGCGGGCATGGGTTGCATGGCGGCGCTTGAGGCAGAGCGGTTTCTGGCGGCGCGGCACTAGCGCCGATCAGTTTGAGGACTGCGCATGGATTGGGACAAACTTCGCATCTTTCACGCCGTGGCGTCGGCGGGAAGTTTCACCCATGCCGGCCAGATGCTCACCCTCAGCCAGTCGGCTGTGAGCCGCCAGGTCAGCGCGCTCGAGGAGGAGATCTCCACGCCGCTCTTTCAGCGGCACGCGCGCGGCTTGACGCTCACCGATGAAGGCGAGCTTCTCTACAGCGCTGTTTCCGACGTGCTGGCGAGGCTTGGTCAGGCCGAGGAGGCGCTCAAGAACGTCCAGGCCGCGCCGCGCGGCTCGCTCAAAGTGACAACGAGCCACGGGTTGGGCACCTTCTGGCTTCTGCCGCGCCTCCACGAATTCGTCGGCGAATTTCCCGAACTGCAGCTGCATCTGGTGTTCGAAGATCGCGAGCTCGATCTCTCGCAACGCGAAGCCGACATCGCGCTCAGGATGCGTGCGCCGGTGCAGGCGGACCTGATTCAGCGCAAGCTGTTCACGGTGCATTACCATATTTACGCCGCGCCCGCTTATCTCGCGCGCGCCGGAAAGCCGGACAGCTTCGAGGATCTCGCCGCCCATCAGCTCATCGTCTATGGCGAGACCGCCTCGCCGGAAATCCGCGAAGTGAACTGGCTCGCAAACCAGGCGATCCGCATCGAGCCCGGTTGCCGCGGCCGCGTGTTGCGCATCAACAACATTTCCGGCATCCTGCAGGCGACGGAGACGGGAATGGGAATCGCGGCGCTGCCGGACTATGTGGCCGCCGAACGCAAGAGCCTCGTGCGGCTCCTGCCGGAGATCGAAGGTCCCACTTTCGACGTGCATCTTGTCTATTGCGACGCGCTTCGCCAATCCAAGCGCGTCGGCGCCTTCCGCGACTTCCTGGTGCGCCTGGCGAGGGAGTGGAAGTACTGAGGCGCGCTTTCGCGTGAGTCTCCGACGCCGTGCGCGGTGCTTGGAGCGATCTCGTATCCGGTTTACTCCCTTTATTTGTCATGGCCCGCGCAAGTGCATGGGCGCTGAGATAACGCAGGCCGAGAGACCCCTCACCCATTTCAGAGCGGTCGCGAGGGCTCGAATGTTTCCCCTCTCCCACAAGGGGAGAGGGGAAACAACGCGCTTGTTTTCCGGCATTGATGCAGCGCTCCGACTTCCCCTCTCCCCTTGTGGGAGAGGGACGCAGATACGTGCAATGATTTCTGCTCCGGCGCGGGTGAGGGGTCTCTCGGCCTATCTTAGCGCCCATGCGATTGCGCGGGCCACCCAGACGGGAGTGGCGTGCGATCGATTGTGAAGACTGGGTGGCCAGGTTCCCGCTGTCGCGTCGCCGGACCATGACAATCGTTTTTGATTCAATCCATCAGAATTCACTCATGTCACGAGCATCCAGATTCCGACAGCAATCGCGATCCCGCCTGCGGCGGCTGCGAGAACACGTCCGCCCGGGACCACTTTTTCCAGCAGGACCAGAATCGCAATCACTGCAATCCACAACACGTTCATCACGCCGCCGACGAAGAGCAGCACCATCAAGGCCCAGCAGCAGCCGACGCAATAGGCGCCATGCAACATTCCTAGCCGCAACGAACCTGTTGGGCTGGATTGGAACCCGCCGTGCTGCTGCACGAAGTGAAGGGGCGAGCGGCATTGGGCGAGGCATGCCCCCTTGAGCGGCGTCCACTGATAGAGACCGGCCAGGATCAGCACGCCGGCGCCGACGAAGCGGTTCGCGCTTGCGAGCATCGGCGTCAGCAGCGCCGCCCACTCCAAAAAATATTGGGCAGCGGTGGCCGCTAGCGCAAAGCCCGTCCACACGGCGAGGTACCCCGCCGCAAACCATCCTGCCGATGCGAATTGCTTTCCGAGCGTGACGGCTTGGCGTGCGACCTGGGAATAGATGAGAATCATCGGCGCCGCCGAAGGCGTCATCATGCCCACCATCATCACCGTCCACATCGTGAATACGAACAGCGCGTGGGGAAGCGTCCACACCGCAAATTGGGGCGACAGCATGCCCGGCATGTTCATGCCCGTCATATCCATGGCCGACGTGTCGGAGAACGCGCGCATATTGTGCGCCAACCACAGCACATAGGCCCAGGCGAGCGCCGCCATGATGGCCAATGCGAACGAAACTATCAGGTTGTCGCGCTTGAGAGCCGCCTCGAGCCGGCCACGAGCCATCAGCGCACGATGCCGTCCTGGCAAAGATGCAGCTGGCAGAACTGTCCGTAAGTGTCGTTGAACTCAAGCGCGATCGGGCCGCTGGTCTTCGACCAGCCGCGGCCCATCTCGGCCAGGGTGTATTCGAAGCCGTCGGGAATATCGATGCGGGCGCGATGCTCTTTCCCCGTCACGGGATTGACGATCGGTTCACCCCGCTGCTCGACATGACCGGGAACGCGCATTCGGGCGCGCCTTTTGTCGACGTCCACTTCGAACTCGATGTCGCTGAAAAGCGGTTCGTGCGCCTTGACGAATGTCGCAGCAAAGACGTTGAAGATCGTCGCGCCCGGAGCCGTGTCCTGTCCGCTCATGATACGGAGCAACGCCTCGCGCTGGGCCGGATCGGCCCGCCGGTCCACGATCGGAAGGACTTCTCCTCCGCCTTCGTGAATGGCTCCGGGCCAGCTGAACACGCCGGCAATCCTCAGTCCGTCGAGCGGCGTGTCGCCATGATGTCCGGAATCGATCTGTATCCCCACCACGGCGGCGCAATTGCCGTGCGTCGGCAGGGCATTGAACTGGCAAGGGCAGCCATAGGCGCAATTGCAGTTGGTGAACTCCCTGCCGTGCAGGGTCCATTTCAAGCCCATCTTTTCCTCCCCGAAGGTATACGCGGCGCACAACCGCGCGTACCAGATTGCGACCATAGCATGCGGCACGCGTGCCGTGCGACCAATTTGGCCGGGCGACTGCGCTGCAAGCGCCCGGAACGGGCCATTTTATCCGGCAAAATTCGCCCAACGCTTCAATTCTATTGAAACGATTGTGCGGCATACTATGTGCGTTGGGCCGTGAGCCATTCCCCCATGGCAGCGGCAAGGCGAAAGTTTCGCTTCGTCGTTTCCCGCGGCGAGTTGAAGCGGGAGACACCCAAGCAACATAAGCCGGGGCGTTCATTCGCCCCGGCTCTTTTTTTCATCTCCGTCATAGAAGTGGATGCTCTCAGGCCGCCGCCTTGTGCGACGCCACAACATGGTCGGCGAGCTTGCCCGTAAGTTCGGCCAGATGGTCGAATTCCATCTCGAACGTGCCCACTCCCTGCGTCAGCGAGCGAAGATCGATGATGATACTGTGCAGCTCGGCCAGGGGCATCTGTGCATCCACCGTGTCCCAGCCCTTCCAGCCCGGCCGCGCGTCGTAACCCATCAGCTGTCCGCGCCGCCCGCTCACCACCTGATTGACCTTCGACGTGGCGTCGTTGGGAATATGAATCTTAACCCGCATGATCGGCTCGAGCAGAACTGGTGCGCAATTCGGCATGCCTTCCGTCATGGCGATGCGCCCCGCCGTCTGAAAGGCGGCGTCGGACGAATCGACGGTGTGATAGGAACCGTCGACCAGCGCGACACCTACATCAACCACAGGAAATCCGAGCGGACCCTGCTTCAGAAAATCGACGACGCCTTTTTCGACCGAGGGAATGAATTGTCTGGGGACTACACCACCCTTGATCAGATCCTCGAACACGAACCCCGTGCCGCGCGGCAGCGGCTTGATCTCGATATGCACGTCGCCGAACTGGCCGTGCCCGCCCGACTGCCGCTTGTGCCGGCCATGCTGCCGTCCGGGTTTTCGGATCGTTTCCTTGTAGGGAATCTTCGGCTGATGCGTCGTGATCTTGAGCCCAAATTTGCTCGCGAGCTTCTCGGCGGCGACTTTCAGATGAATCTCGCCCTGGCCCGCCAGCGACATTTCCTGCAACTCCGCATTCTGCCGGAAATGCAACGACGGGTCTTCCTCCTGAATCTTGTGGATCGCGGCGGTGAGTTTGACCTCGTCCTTGCGATCCGTCGTTTCGATTGCAAGCGCGTAAACCGGTTCGAGCGCTTCGATGGCGGCACTCGCGGCAAGCGTTTTTGCGACTGAGAGAGTATCGCCGGTCATCATGCCTTCGAGCCGCGCGACCGCGACAGTTTCTCCGGCCTTTGCTTCGGCGAGCTTCGTCTGGGCGTCGCCCTTCAAGGCGAAGATGCCCGCGACCCGCGCATCGCGGCCATCGCTTGCGTGCAACACAGCGCCATCCTTGAGCGGGCCGGCGAACACGCGCACAAGGCTCAGCTTTCCGTGGGCGCCATTGTAGGTCTTCAATATTTGCGCCACCGCTTCGCCATCCGTCTTGACGCCGAGGCGCGCAGCCGTTGCCGTCAGCTCCGGCACTTCGTGTCTCAAGGCCTTGAGGAGCCGGCGGATGCCGTTGTCCTTCTCTGCGGAGCCGATCAGCGCCGGAACCACAAGCCCTTCCGCCAGCTCCTTCGAAAGGTCGCCAAAGACTTCATCGCGCGGCGGCTCGACGTCGGAAAGTAGCTCTTCCATCAGATGCTCGTCGTAGTCGGCGAGCTTTTCGAGCATCGAGAACCGTGCCTGCTTCTCCTCTTCCTTCACGTCGCCGGCCAGATCGACGATTTTCGATTCATCGTGCTCGCGATAGACGAAAGCGCGTTCGAGCGCGAGATCGACGAACCCCGTCACGATCCCGTCTTCCCAGATCGGAATCTGCCGCAGCAGCAGCGGCTTGTCGCTCGCCTCCTGCAGTCCGGCGAGCAGATCGCGCAATGCACCCTGCGCCTTGTCGATTTTGTTGATGAAGAGGAAATGGGGGATGGAAAGATCGGAGAGGCGCTTGAGGAACGGCTTCAGCATCTGCACCTTTGCCGGGTCGGGCTCGCAGACGACGACAGCCGCATCGACGCCCGGCAAGACATTGAGCGTATCCTGAAGGAATTCGATCGAGCCGGGGCAATCGAGAAAGGTGAAACTCTCATCGAGATATTTTGTCGTCGCGCAGTTCACCTCGACGCTCATCTGCCGCGCCCGGGCTTCGGGCGACGAGTCGCCAACGGTGTTGCGCTGCGGTACTGAGCCCTTGCGCTGGATCGCGCCGGTGATGGCGAGAATGCTTTCCAGCAGCGTCGTCTTGCCGCTGCCGAACGGTCCCACCAGGGCCACTGCGCGTGGCCCACTTCCTCCGTTTTTTCTGGACATGCTCGCCTCCTTGCCCCGGTTGGGGATCGGGGCGCGCACGGGCGCACGTCTTCGCTCAAGACGACGCTACGTCACCACCCCAAGCGAATGCTCGCGCCTTGGAACGGCGCTGGCAAGAGGGTGCGTGTCATCCCGGCCGAAGCGACAGCGGGGAGCCGGGACCTAAGGAACACGTGCTTTACATGCGCCTGGCTCGTGCTTCCCGAGTTCCCAATGATGCGCCGCCGCGCGTCTAGGGGATGACACGCTATGGGCGCGTCAGCCGAGACGTCACGCTTTCAGAAAGTGGAGTGCCGCAGCGGCGCCGAATTCAGCGCAGGCCGGCGCAGAAGCGCTGGATGCGGCGACATGCTTCTTCGAGAGAGGAATTCGATGCCGCGTAGGAGACGCGGAAGAACGGCGAGAGCCCGAAAGCCGCGCCGTGCACGGCCGCGACTCCTTCCGTTTCGAGCAGCTCCCTGACGAAATCTTCGTCGGTCGCAATCCGCGCGCCGGCCGGCGTGCATCTGCCAATCAGCTTTCGAATCGAAGCGTAGACGTAGAAAGCGCCTTCGGGCCTCGTGCATTCGATTCCATATGCCTGGTTGAGCATCGAAACGACGAGATCGCGCCGTTCCTGAAAGGCGCGGCGGAATTCGTCCATGAAATCCTGCGGACCGTCCAATGCCTCGACGCTGGCCCATTGAGAGATCGAAGCGGGATTCGAAACGGTCTGCGACTGGAGTTTGGCCATGGCCTTGATCAGTGGTTCCGGGCCACCGCAATAGCCGATTCGCCAGCCGGTCATGGCGTAGGCCTTCGAGACGCCGTTCATCGTCAGCGTACGCTCGTAGAGACGCGGTTCTGCCGCGGCGACGGTTTCGAAGCGGAAGCCATCGTAGACGAGATGCTCGTACATGTCGTCGGCGAGGATCCAGACATGGGGATGGCGCAGCAGAACGTCGGTGAGCGCGCGCAGTTGCGCACGCGTGTAGCAGGCGCCGGAAGGATTGCCGGGCTGATTGAAGATCAGCCATTTGGTTTTCGGCGTGATCGCCCGCTCGAGATCTTCGGGCCTCAGGCGAAAGCCGTTCTCGATGCTGGTTTCGACGATGACGGGCCTGGCATCTGCAAACAACACGATATCGGGATAACTGACCCAATAGGGGGCAGACATGATCACTTCGTCGCCCGGGTTGAGCGTCGCCAGCAGGGCGTGGAAGATAACGCTCTTTCCGCCCGGCGCCGCGAAGCATTGCGCGGGCGCATAGTCGAGGCTGTTCTCGCGCTTGAATTTCGCGGAGATCGCCTTGCGCAGCTCGGGGATTCCCTCGACGGCCGTGTATTTCGTTTCGCCCCGCCGGATCGCGGCGATTGCCGCCTCCTTGATATTGTCGGGCGTGTCGAAATCAGGCTCGCCGGCGCCGAGTGCGATCACGTCGTATCCCAGGGCCTTGAGATCGCGCGCCTTCTGGTTCGCGGCAATCGTCTGTGCCGGTTGAATTCGGCCGATCGACCGGGCCAGAAAGCCCTCGGGCAGGGCGCGCGAACTCACGAATCCGAATCCTCCGTTTGCGGGCGCGACATATCCGCTGCCCGGATGCCGGAGGCAAGAGGCACAATCGCTCGCTCACCGATTTCAGGCGATTCGACCAGAATGTCGTGAGCACAGTGCCTCCACCCCGTCGATCGTCGAGATAGAGGGACGGGCTCACGCCAATTTGAAGCGCCCTTTGCGATCGCCGATGGCGGCGGAATTGCAAAAAACCACGGCATACAAAGCTCTTCGAGGCAGGCCCGCGCTCAACCGGCCTGGCAACCTCTGCAATTCGTGAAGTGGCCGGCATGGACGAGCACTGAGGCGAGTGAGACAATTCCTGCGGCATCCGGAGGAGGGCCGCCATGAATTTCCGCATATTGAGCGTGATCGCGCTTTCCGCGATTGCCGTTTCCGCCGCGCCCCGGGCGCAGGCCGCCGTTACGGTTCTGGGCAACGGCGTGGCACACAGCTGTTTCGAGTTCGCAGAGTTCGCCGGCAATCCGACCGACGGCGTCGCCACCTGCACGTTCGCGCTCGAACAGACGACACTCTCCGTCAAGGACCGGGCCGCGACCTACATCAATCGCGGCATTCTGTTGGCGCGCAACGACCAGACACAGAATGCTCTCGCCGACTACAACAGAGGACTCACGATGGATGCCGATCTCGGCGAAGGCTATGTCGATCGCGGCGCCATCATGATCGTGCTGCGGCGCTACGACGATGCGGTCGCCGATTTCGACAAGGGAATATCGCTGGGGGCCAATCGCCTGCAGATCGCCTATTACGACCGGGCGATCGCCGATGAAGCGCTGGGCAACATCCGCGCGGCCTACGAAGATTACAAGAAGGCTGCAGAAATTCAGCCGGACTTTGCGCTCGCAACCCAGCAGCTCGCCCGTTTCCGGGTGGTGCGCAAAGCAGCCGACGGCTCCTGAACGCACTGACCACGCGCGCGACAGATTGATACAATTCAACTGTTGCGCGCCGTCTGCCGGTGGCTATCTGTTTGTCTCGCGCGACGGCGAGAGGCACGATGGGTCCGCCCCAAACAGTTGAAGCCGAAGAGCGGCGGGCCGCCTCGCTTGCTNNTACCTTCGACGCCGATCGCCGCGCACCAGTCGAACCTCCTTCGTGCTGTCGCAGTCGCACCTTAGTCGGCGCTCCAAACAGGGTGTGGCCGCGCAGGCGGCCGGGCCGTTTCCTGGACCCCGAACCGGGATACGCGTCCGGCCGCCAATCCTGCGAATTAGCGATCTGCAGCCCGTGGACTCGCAAACATTGACGCGTTGACAGGCTATTTGCGGACCCATGGCGGTGGGGAATACCGGAATCTCCGCATGGTTTGGCTTGTTTTCGGGCCTGCAAAAGCTAAGTAGACTGGCTGCACGGCCGGGGGCCGCATCCAAAGAGCGGGATTTGCACCCATGGACTCATCCATTCGGTTCCTGGCCGTGGCGGCCGGCGCCCTCGTCGCGGCGGGGTGCTCCACTCCGGTTCCCCAGGCCCTCAAGCCCAAGGACGTGCCACCAGGTTTCATCGGTCCGCTGACGGCCAATGCTTCGGTGTGGCCGAACCCCGGCTGGTGGAAGGCCTTTGGAAGCGACGAGATGAGCGGGCTCATCGTCACGGCGCAAACGGACAATCTCGACATCGCCGTCGCCATGGCGAATGTGCTGCAGGCGGAAGCGAACAGAGACATCGCGCTTGCGGCTCTGTTTCCCGACATCACGGCAAACGCAAGCGCGCAGCGCTCGCGCACGCCCGGATCTACGAGCCTCGTTCCGAATGGGAAAGGCGGCTTCACGAAGGTTTCTTCGCCCCCATTCACCGGGAATTCGTTTGGCCTTGGGCTGAGCGCAAGCTACGAGGCCGACATCTGGGGCCTAGCGCAGGACAATCTGCGCGTGGCGGACGAGGCACTGAAATCGTCGCGGTTTGCACAGGAGGAAGTGGCGCTGACCACGACGGCGACCGTCGCCACCACCTTCCTGGACGTTCTCGCACTCCGCGAAGAGATCGCGACAATTCAGCAGAACATCGACGCCGCCAAGCGCATTCTCACGATCACCGAGGCAAAGGTGACCAACGGCATTTCCTCGCAGCTCGATCTGTCGCAGCAACAGGCTACGGTCGCGGGCCAGGAAGCCTCACTGCCGCCCCTGCGCGAGCAGGAGCGCGAAGCGGTGTTCGCGCTCGCCATCCTGCTTGGAGAGCCGCCCGAAGGATTCAATGTCACTGCCAAGAATCTCGACGCGGTCAAAGTGCCCACGGTGACCCCCGGCATTCCTTCGACATTGCTGCAACGCAGACCCGACGTCGCCCAGGCGGAAGCCAATCTCGCCAGCGCCCACGCGAATGTCGACGCGGCGCGGGCGGCGTTCTTTCCGCAGATCAATCTCACCACCGCAGGCGGGTTCGCCAGCACCATGATCGCCACGCTGTTCCATTATCCTGGGAGCCTGCAATGGAGTCTCGGCGCCACCGCGCTGCAACAGGTTTTCGATGGCGGAAGGCTGATCGGCGAAAGCGAGCTCGCCAAGGCCGAACAGCAGGGATTGATTTCGACCTACCGCAAGACCGTTATTTCGGCATTCTCGGACGTCGATACTTCGCTGGGACAGGTGGCCAATTTCGGCGAAGAAGAGGAGGCGTTGCAACGCGAAGTGACGGCGTCCGCCAACGCTTTCCGCATTTCGGAACTTCAATATCGCGAAGGCATCGCCGATCTGTTGTCGGTGCTGCAGGCGCAGCAGACTTTGTTCACGGCCGAGAACCTGTTGATTCAGGTTAAGCTCGCGCGCGTCCAGGCCGATGTAAATCTCTACAGGGCACTGGGTGGCGGTTGGGCCGAGAATCCGGAAGACGCGACTCAGCCGATACCCGCCGCGCAACCGGCAGCGGCCGCGCCAGCGAATCCTCCGCCGGCCCCACCCACGAAGGGATAGAATCCGTTTCCCCCTCACCCGCGCTGAAGCGGTAGAGAGGTTTCCTGCTTAAGCCCTCTCCCACAAGGGGAGAGGGGATTCCGCGCCCTGATTTTCCGTCGTTGATGCAGGACTCCGATTCCCGTCTCCTCTTGCGGGAGAGGCGTGCAGATACGTGCGATGCAATCACATCAGCGCGGGTGAGGGATGGTTCAGGACCGCAGCGCCTGCGGCGCAAAATTTCGGTAAGCAAAATCTCCGGCTGGCAAAGATGACTCGGCCGCGGCAGCTTCAACGACAAGCGCGTGGTCGGGCGAAAGCGCGCAGGCGGGATCGGTGCGCGCCGCGTCTCCGGTCAACGCGAAAGCCTGGCAGCGGCAGCCCCCCCAATCGATTTCGGCACGCGCGCAGGAGCGGCAGAGTTCCGGCATCCAATCGGTGCCGCGAAAACGATTGAACGCGTCAGACGAGTCCCAGATTTCTGCGAGCGGCCGGTCGCGGACATTTTCGAACGCAAGGCCCGTGATCGATTCCGCCGCGTGGCACGGCAGCACCTTGCCCGATGGCGTCACGTTGAGAAAGCGGCGTCCCCAACCGCCCATGCACGCCTTGGGGCGCTTCGCATAATAATCGGGCACGACATAATCGATGACCATCACCCCTTCGAGACGCGCCCGCGCAGCCTCGACCGTGGCGGTCGCACGTTCCAGCTGTTCGCGTGTCGGCATGAACGCGGCGCGGTTCCTGAGCGCCCAGCCGTAATATTGGACATGCGCAATTTCACTCCGCTCGGCGCCGAGTCCGAGCGCCAGATCGATCATCGAATCGAGACGGTCGAGATTCTGGCGGTGAACGACGAAATTGGCCGTCAAAGGAAGACCGGCGGCGCGGATCTGCACCGCAGTCTCGAGCTTTTTCGCGTGACCGGCAAAGCCCGCGATCCGGTTTGCGTTATCAGCTTGCGAGTCCTGGAAACTCAGCTGGACATGCTGGAGACCCGCGCGCACGAGCCGCGCAATGCGGGCTTCGTCGAGAAGCACGCCTGAGGTGATCAGATTGGTGTAGAGGCCCGCCTGGTTCGCGCCTTCGACCAGCGCTTCCAGATCGCGACGTGCGGTCGGTTCGCCGCCGGAAAAATGCACCTGCATGCAGCCGAGATCTGCCGCTTCTCGAAGAACGCGCAGCCACTCTTCGGTTTCGAGCTCAACGCTCGCGCGTTCGAGGTCAAGCGGATTGGAGCAGTATGGACATTGCAGCGGACAGCGATGGGTGAGTTCCGCGAGCAGCGCCATCGGAGGTGACGGAGCGTTCACAGCGTCATCACGCCCTTGTCGAGGAAGTCCTGCACGAGCTTCAGCACGTCGGCCGCGACTGCATCGCGGGGCGCGCCGTCATAGACGCGGCAAAGATCATCGACGATTGTCTCAATAGTCGCTTCGCGATTGCAGCGGGAGACGATCGCATGCGCCGTTTCATCGAGCACGAACGCGCGTTCCGGCGCCTGGACGGTCCAGATCTCGCGCATCTTGTCGAATTGCAGCCGCCGGTGCGGCGCGAGGCGCGGGCGTGACGAGTCGTCGGCGAGCAGTCGCGCATTCATCTGCGCTGCTCCGGCTGGAACGCTCCGGGCGGAATAAGTCCGGGCGAAACATAGGCGTGGTGAAGCGCGTCGAGCTGCGCCCAGAGCACGTCGGTCTTGAAGCACAGCGCCGCCAGGCAGAGTTCCTGCTGTTCGCGCGTCATGGCATGGCTCAGCACATAATCGAGCCCGAATGCCACGTCCTTCGGCGCCTCCACGAGACGCGTGCGGAAATAGGCGAGCGTCGGCTCGCTCGCGAAGGGATAGTGTGCAAGCAGCGCATCGATGCGCGTCTTGTGCAGATCGGGGGCGAACAACTCAGTCAGCGACGAAGCAACAGCTTCCACGAGAGTCTTCTCGCGCACAAATCGCACATAGGCTTCGCAAGCGAAGCGCGTCGCCGGGAGCACGCCTTCGCAGCTGGCGACGTAACTGCGGTCGAGCCCCACGCCTTCGGCGAGAACGAGCCAACGCTCGATGCCGCCGTCGCCCGGCCTGGTTCCGTCGTGATCGATGACGCGGCTGATCCACGCGCGTCTCAGATCGATATCGTCCGCGCGCGCGATCAGGCTCGCATCCTTCAACGGAATCGATTTCTGATAATAGAATCGGTTGAGCACCCAGGCCTGCAGCTGGCCCTGGGTGAGACGCCCCTCATGCATCAGAACGTGAAACGGATGCTTGTCGTGGTAGCGCTCCTCGCCGATCCTGCGCAGCGCGGCTTCCAATTCTGCGCGATCAAACGCTCTGCTCACGGAGCAATCTCCATGCCGTCACAAGCGATTTCCCAGCCGCGTGCTTCGGCTTCGGCGCGCTCGGGCGAATCTGCAACCAGCAGGGGATTCGTGTTGTTGATGTGGATGAACACCTTGCGCCCGACTCGCAAGCTTTCAAACGCCGCCATGCTTCCTTCCGGCCCCGAACAACTCATATGGCCCATGCGCAGTCCCGTCTTCGCGCCGACACCCTGCACGATCATCTCGTCGTCGCGCCACAGCGTGCCGTCGAAGAAGACAAGCGCGGCGCCGTCGAGGCGCGTGGCCAGTTCATCCGTCATCGCGGCGCAGCCCGGAATGTAGAACAGCGCATCGGTCGAGTCGCCCGAGCCGATCTCCAGACCGATCGTATCGCCGGCGCGCGTTCCAAAAGACGGCTGAGCTTCGTCCTCGCGCCAGAGCGGCGCCTTTCCCGGCACCGTGAATGCCACGACCCGCAGATCGAGCGGCGCGCCGGAGGCGTCGCACAATTCCTGCGAGTCGTCGAGCGGCAGGCTGCGCCGCGTGACACAGGCAGGGTTGATCACTTTGAAGATGCTGTTCTCCGCGAGCACGTCGAGCACGCGACGATGTGCGTAAAGCGCGAAGGGCTGGTTTTCGCGCAGGCTGAGCAGCCCCGCGACATGGTCCACATCGGCGTTCGTCAGAACGACGGCCGCGATCGGGCTCGAACGCTTCGCGGCCTCCGCCAGCGGATGCAGCTGCCTGCGTGCATTGATCTGTTCGCGCAGATCCGGCGAAGCATTGAGCAGCACCCATCGCCGGCCATCGGCACTCAGCGCGAGCGACGACTGCGTGCGGAGCGGAAGCTTCGGATCGCCCGCCCGCGCCCGTCGCGAAGTCTCGTCGTTGCCGTTCCACTGCGGAAACCCCCCGCCCGCGGCGGAACCGAGCACAAGAATACGAAGTGTCATCAGAGACACGCAAAACGGCCGGGACGCCGCGATTGCTCACGGCGTCCCGGGCATTCCAAGCGTTTCAACGATTCAGAGCTCGGCGCAGGCGTAGCAGTTGATTTCCATGCCGACGCAGATCTCGACGACCTTTGGTGTCGTCCACTTCATGGTGCTCTCCCGGACTATCGATGCACGACCGTATCATGGTTTCGCGGAGCCGAAAGCCCTTGGCGGGCGAAAGTCATTGCCCGCCGGTCGAACGGCCGGCACTCCCACCGAGGTGACTTGCAAATAGGCACACGGAAGATTTGAATTGTCCCGCGCCGGGACGGAAGCCCGGCGAGGAGGGAGCCCCGTGATCGGAAAACTTGCCCTGGCGGCACTGGCCGCCGCCGCGTTTGCCATGCCCGCCATGGCTGCAAAGGACGCGATCCCTGCCAACATTGCCGCGGCGGTCGCCGATCCGGCGCGCCCTGCCGCCGACAAGACTCGGGACGCAAACCGCAAGCCGGCCGAATGCCTCGCCTTTGCCGGCATCAAACCCGGCGATCGCGTCGCCGACCTCATTCCGGGCACCGGCTATTTCACCCGCCTCTTCTCGAAGGCCGTCGGACCGAAAGGCTATGTCTATTCCTACATCCCCTCCGATCTCGACGCGATCTACAAGAAACACAATGTGACGATCCCGCCGCCCGCGGACCCGAACTATCCCAACATCTCCTACATTCACGCCCCGATTGCGAAATTCGTCACGCCGGAAAAACTCGATTTCGTCTGGACGTCGCAGAACTATCACGACCTGCACGACAAATTCTTCGGGCCGCCGGATATCGCAGAGGTGAACAAGGCGATCTACGATTCGCTGAAGCCGGGCGGCATCTTCATCGTGCTCGACCACGCTGCGGAACGGGGCTCGGGTTTTCGCGACACCGACACGCTCCATCGCATCGACGAGCCGGCGGTGAAGAAAGAAGTGGAAGCCGCCGGATTCAAGCTCGTCGCCGAGAGCACGATCCTCCGCAATCCCGCCGACACGCACAAGGCGGCGGTGTTCGATCCCTCCATCCGCGGCAAGACCGACCAGTTCATCCTGAAATTCCGCAAACCGCGGTAGGGCGCAGACCCGTTTTTGAAGCCGGTCCGTCGCCTGCGATCCTGGCGTGGCGGGAGGTGACGATCTCTGGCATTTCGGAGCAGAGTTGCCCGGCCGTTGACCGCGCACGATGCAAATTGTCAAATGCCTGTCACGCCCAGCGGTTAAGCTGGGGGACGAATATGGTGGGTGAGATACATGAGTGGCGGAAGGGGCGACCGCATTGCCTTGGCGCGCAACCGTGACGGACGCTTGGAGGCGTTCTACTGCGGACCAGACAACTCGATCTTCCACCAGCGGCAGGTTTCTCCTGGCGGCCGCTGGACGCCGCCGCGCGCGACCGGCAATTCCGCCAACGAGCTTGCGCTTGCACGCAATGTGGACGGTCGCCTGGAACTCTTCTGGGTCGACGCCAGATTTTCACTTTTCCACATGTGCCAGAATGTTGCCGGAAGAGCCTGGAGTGAGCACAAACAGTTTCCCGGAAGAGGGCGGCATATCGCCCTCGAGCGCAATTTCGACGGGCGGCTCGAACTTGCTTACGTGGGCCTCGATTCCGGCATCTACAGCGACCGGCAGATGTTTCCGGGAAAATCCTGGCGCGGATCGCAGGCGCTTCCGGGCATTGCGCGCAAGCTTGCACCGGCCCGTAACAAGGACGGACGGCTCGAGCTCTTCTATGTCGGAGCGGACGCCGGCATTTATCACAACTGGCAACAGGCACCAGGCAAGGCATGGGACGGCTCCGCCGCCCTTCCCGGCAAGGCCACGCAAATCGCCGCGGCGTGCAATGCAGACGGAAGACTCGAGATATTTTGCATTGGACCGGATTCCGCCCTCTATCACTTTTGGCAGATTGCGCCCGGGAAGGCCTGGGCGGGTTCTGCGACGTTGCAGGTGGCTGCCAAGGAGATCGCAGCGTTTGTGAGCGCCGACGGGCGTCTCGAAGTCTTCTACGTCGGCACGGACTCCCGAGTTCGCCACCTACGGCAATTATCGCCTGGGAAGAATTGGAGCGCCCCGACGGTGCTCGCCGCTCACGCAGCGCACATCGCGGCAGCGCAAAACGCCGACGGCCGGCTAGAACTCTTCTACATCGGGACCGACGCGGAGGCGCACCATCTCCGGCAGGTCTCTGTGGGCGGAGCCTGGCAAGACGTCGAAGTCGAAGTTGAAGCCGAAGCCGACGTCCATGCACCCGCTCCGCAGGAAGCACTCCAGGCATAGTGTCCGAACGCCTGAACAAAACGGCCAGAAATCCGGACCCCTGCAGGTATTGGCATTCACCATTGCCCGCAATCGCAGCGACAGGATTCGATTGGGCCCGCTGCCAAACACCTATCGATGCGTTCCCGCCCACTCATGGAGCAAAATATCCCGCGCGTAGATGCGTTCGAGTTTCGCGCGTTGCGCGCCAATAACAGAGCTTCGTTCCGTTGTGTCGCGGTTTTCATGAGGCAGCGAGAACGGCCGGCCGAGCTTTTCGCCGAGGCCGCGCGCGAATTCGTCGCTCCGCTCGAGCACGCCGCAATGGAAGATGTGGCGCGTGAAAAACGCCGACAGATCCTCGACGCCGTCCCACCCGACATAGCGGCAGGCGATGTCGCCATAGACGTGTTGATGCGCGGAGAGGAAATCGAGGAAAGAATCGAAATCGTAGCGACCGGCGGCTTTGTGCAGGACGCTTGCGTCGAAGCGGTTCAAGCGCGGCTTCCGCAGGTAGTTTCGGCGCAGATAGTCATATTCCGAACGGGCGCGGGCGACGGGCTCGCGGAGCAGCGTGATGATCTTGAGCGGTTGCCCGATCGCGGCTTGCGCCGTCAGGAAATCGACATGGCCCCCCATGACGAGGTCGCCAGGCGCCGCGTCGCGGGTGATGCGTTCGAACGCCGCGCGCATGCTGAGCGTCCGATAGTGGCGGAAGAGGTTTTGGAAGCGAGCGCGCCAGAAGCGCAGGCGCTGAAGCCGCGACACCTGCCCGTCGAGATCGATCGTGTTCGGCAGATAGAATATGTGTTCGCGCCCGAACGCCTGCTCAAGGCCGCGCATCAGGCTCGCGCTGCCGCTCTTGGGCACGCGAACGCAGAGATACAGCCCCTGAAACTCGGCGCTCATCCGGCGACAAATAACGATATGTACATTTCTTTATATCCTTCTTGAAACCGACCCAACAGGCTGGTATATCCGCTCGCCCCACCGGAGAGCCCCCCATGGCCCAAGACTATGCCGTCAAAAACGTCAACCTTGCAGACTGGGGGCGCAAGGAAATCGATATCGCCGAGACCGAAATGCCGGGTCTGATGGCGACGCGCGAGGAGTTCGGCGAATCGAAGCCGCTCACAGGCGCGCGTGTTGCGGGCTCGCTACACATGACGATCCAGACCGCGGTGTTGATCGAGACGCTGAAGGCGCTCGGCGCGGATGTGCGCTGGGCCTCGTGCAACATTTACTCGACGCAGGACCATGCCGCAGCGGCGATCGCGGCCGGCGGCACACCCGTCTTCGCCATCAAGGGTGAGAGTCTCGAGGATTATTGGGAATACTCGCACCGCATTTTCGAATGGGCGGACGGCGGCGTGCCCAACATGATCCTCGACGATGGAGGTGACGCCACGCTGCTCGTACACCTTGGCGCGCGCGCAGAGAAAGGCGATGCCGGTTTCCTCGACAAGCCGCAGAACGAGGAGGAGGAAGTTCTCTATGCGGCGATCCTGCGCCGGTTGAAGCACAAACACGGCTGGTACACTGAGCTTGCGCAAAAGATCCGCGGCGTGACCGAAGAGACGACGACCGGTGTGCACCGCCTCTACCAGATGGAGAGGGACAGCAAGCTGCTGTTCCCCGCCATCAACGTCAACGACAGCGTCACCAAATCAAAGTTCGACAATCTCTATGGCTGCCGCGAGAGCCTGGTGGACGGTATCCGTCGCGGCACCGACGTGATGATGGCTGGAAAGGTCGCGATGGTCGCCGGCTTCGGCGATGTCGGCAAGGGTTCGGCGGCTTCGCTGCGTCAGGCGGGATGCCGGGTCATGGTGGCCGAGATCGATCCCATCTGCGCGCTGCAGGCGGCGA
>PKWC01000239.1 GCA_003131925.1 Alphaproteobacteria bacterium
TCCTTACCAATGGCCCGTTATCGGCTGGATGGTGGATATCCAGAATTGGACCGTGGAGGACCTGAGGCGCCACTTTGAAATGGGCTATTCGCCGAGCAACGCAACGATGGTGGTTGTGGGCGACGTCAGCGCGGATGAAGTGTTCCGCCTGGCCACAACGTANNACGTACATGGAGCCAATTCCCGCGCATGCCCCTCCGCCGAAGGTGACGACCCGCGAGCCCGCTCAGATCGGCGAACGGCGCCTAACCGTGAAGAAGTTCGCCCAGCTTCCGATCCTGATGGTCGCATATCACGTCCCCGAAGCTGCTCATCCCGATTACTACGCGCTTCGCGTGCTGCAAGCCATTCTTTTTGCCGGACAAAGCTCGCGCATGTACCAGCGTCTTGTGGACAAGGATCAGTTAGCGCTTTCCGTGCGCGGTAGCATGCAATTTGCGCTTGACCCCACGCTCTTTATTGTCAGTTCGCAGCCTAAGAGTGGTGTTGCACCTCAGATTGTGGAGAATGCAATCTACGAAGAGTTCGAGAAAGCGAAAAGCGGCGGAGTCACCGAGCAGGAGCTTGAAAAAGCCAAGAATATCCTTCTCGCGCAATTCTACCGGCAGATGAAAACCGACAATGGCCGGGCCAACGCGATCGGAACCTACGAAGTTTTCTTCGGCGACTATCGTAAGCTCTATGCAGCGGCCAGCGAATACCAGCGCATAACGGTTGGGGATGTTCGCCGCGTGGCGGCCGCCTATTTTGAAGAGAAGAATCGGACCGTTGCCACGCTCATGCCCGAATCACAAGCTCCATCCGCACCCCTCGACACGGTCCCCGCATGAAATCTCCGGAAAAACTCCAGCTTCCGCAATATCGAAAGGCGCGCCTGCCCAATGGCATGACGCTGCTCCTAATGGAGCAGCACAAGTTGCCGCTCGTCAGCTTCGACCTGATCCTCAGGAGCGGTTCCATCGCTGATCCAGCCGGCGCCGAAGGAACGGCGTCCGTCACCGCGTCGCTCCTGCGGCACGGAACGCAAAGCCGCACAGCCGGGGAGTATTCGCACGATCTCGATTTTATCGGGGGCGCATTTCACGCCGGCGCCACAGCCGACTACACTTCGGTCTCGGCAGAGTTCATGAGGAAGGATCTTGCCGCAGGGTTGGACTTATTAGCCGAGCCCTTGCTTGAGCCCGCATTTGCCGATGTCGAGGTCGTGAAACATCTTCGACAGCGCATGGACGGAATCCTCGCCGCCAAGGATCAGGCGCAGCACGTACTCGCCGCCTATTTCAACGGTTATCTATTTGGCGGCCACCCTTATGGCCGGCCGGCCGGCCGGCGGCGATGAGCCATCGTTGGCGCGGATCAACCGCGACTCGGTGGCCAATTTCTATCGGTCGCACTACAAGCCGGAAGACGCCATCCTCGCGGTGGTTGGCGATCTCGATTCCGCCGAGATGGAACAACTTCTTGCGGCCCGGTTCGCGCCCTGGACCGCGGGCGGTGTTCGACTGGTTGAGAACATCGGTTCGCTCGCGCCACAAAAGAGCCGCTTGCTGTTGGTAGACAAGCCCGACTCGACGCAGACTTACTTTCGCATCGGAAATGTAGGTATCTCGCGCACAAATACTGATTACGTGCCGTTGCTCCTCGTCAACACGCTTTTCGGCGGGCGCTTCACGTCCCTGATCAATTCGGCGCTGCGAATCGAGTCCGGACTCACCTACGGTGCGAGTTCGGCCTTCGATACCCGCGTGGCGACCGGACGGTTTTTTATTTCGAGCTACACGCCCAATGCCAGCACAGGCCGCGCGCTCGACATCACGGTCGAAGTGTTAAAGCGATTCCACGAGAACGGCATTTCCGAGCAACAACTCGCCTCGGCAAAGAGCTACGTGAAGGGCCAGTTCCCGCTTCGCATCGAAACTTCAGACCAAGTGGCCTCACTGATTGCACAACTCGAATTTCACGGCCTCGACCGGCGCGAAATTGATGATCTCTACGCGAAAATTGACGCGATCACGCCAGCGGACGCCTGCCGCGTGATCGAGCAATACTATCCGCAAGACGATCTCGTATTTGTTCTCATCGGCAAGGCCAGCGAGATCGGCGAAGTTGCGGGCAAGTATGCCTCGCACGTGGACCTGTGTTCGATCACCGAGCCTGGCTTTTATACGCTAGCCGCCTCGCGCCCCGATTTGCGCGCCGGGCTGAAGCCGAGCTGAGCCCCGCATGCCTGAACTCCCCGAAGTCGAAACGATCGTCCGCGGCTTGCGCGCAGCTGTAGTGGGGCGGCGCATTCTCGGCGTTCGCTTTGGCAAGACTGACTTCGTCGCCGAGCCTGCTGTGATCGCCGAACGTTTGCCCGGTAGCCGCATCGCAAGCGTCGAACGCTACGGAAAATTCATTTTCCTGGTGCTGGAGCCTGCTGCAAGCGAAGGTGCTCGCTGCTATTTCTTCATTCATCTGGGCATGACCGGCCAGATCATACCGCGCACCTCGGGCTCGCCCATCGCGCCGCACACGCATGTCTTTTTCGAACTCGATGACGGTCGCGAGCTGCGCTATACGGATATTCGCCGCTTCGGACAGATGATGCTCGTNNCGAGATCACGGAAACGGACTTTCTCGCGCTCTTTCGAGCCCGGACCGCGCGCGTTAAGGCCCTGCTGCTCGATCAAAGCGTTTTGCGCGGTATGGGCAATATCTATGCGGATGAGAGCCTCTGGCGAGCGCGCCTCCATCCGGCCCGAATTGCAGCAAATCTGAAATCCGCGCAACTGGTGGCGCTCCATCGTGCTGTTCGCAAGGTGCTGGAGGATGCAATCCGGCTGCGAGGATCATCCATTTCCGATTTTCTCGATGCGGAAGGCCAGCCCGGCGAATATCAGCTGCACCATCGCGTCTACGACCATGCTGGCAAGCCCTGTCCACGCTGCAAGACCACGATTCGCCGCATTGTCGTTGCCGGGCGCGGCAGCTATTTCTGTCCACGGTGCCAGGCACCTCCACGCAAGACATCGCGCCCACCGCATAAACGCCGAAGCGCCCCTAAGTAGACAGAGCTAGCTTCGCTCGGCGCTCTTCGCACGATCCGCAACAATTTCCACGCAACGTGAAGTATCATTCGGCCCGCGCCGGGAACCATGAGCACTTCCGCTCGGCTCGCCAGGGAGGATCGTAATGAGGATTCGCGGGTTTGCGTTCGGCGTTGTGGTCTTGGTCTGCGCTCTGGTGGCGTGCCCATTGCGCGCGCAGCAGGCTCCGCCGGCTGCGGACCTGAAGAAGGAAGCCATGGCCGATGTGGACAGCCGGCAAATATTCACGCAGCAAATGGTGGACCAGATTTTCAGCTTCAGCGAGCTTGGCTTTCAGGAGTACGAAACCTTCCGCTACCTGACAGGCGTTCTCGAAAAAAACGGCTTCCACGTCGAGCGCGGCGTCGCCGGCATTCCCACGGCTTGGGTCGCCACCTGGGGCTCCGGCAAGCCTGTGATTGGATTCATCACCGATATTGACTGCATCCCGCAAGCCTCGCAAAAGCCCGGCNNCCTACCACGATCCAATCGTCGCTGGCGCGCCCGGCCACGGGGAAGGGCACAACTCTGGCCAGGCTGTAAACATTACCGCGGCGCTCGCTCTGAAGAAGTTGATGGAGAAATACCACATGCCGGGCACGCTAAAGCTTTATCCCGGCGTCGCGGAGGAATTGCTCGGCAGCAAGGCGTATTACGTCCGCGCCGGATTGTTTCGCGACGTGGATGTGATGCTTGGCGTGCATGTTTCATCCGAATTTGCCACCTCGTATGGACAAGGCGGGATGAGCGGACTTGTCTCGATCCAATATTCTTTCCATGGCAAGGCGGCTCACGCAGCGGCCGATCCCTGGGATGGGCACAGCGCGCTCGCGGCAGTGGAATTGATGGACGTCGGCTGGGATTTCCGGCGCGAATATCTGCGGCTACAGCAGCGGTCGCATCACGTTATTTTCAACGGTGGCGACCAGCCGAACGTTGTTCCACCCGAAGCCGGCGTTTGGTATTACTTCCGAGAAATGGACTATCCGCATATCAAGGAGCTCTACGATCTGGGCAACACCATGGCGGATGCCGCGGCGATGATGACTTCAACAACTGTGACGCGGCGCTTGGTTGGGTCCGCATGGCCCACATACTTCAATAAAGTGATCGCGGAAGATCAGGTCAAGAACATTCAGGCGGTCGGCATGCCGCAATGGTCGGATGCAGACCAAACGCTGGCGAAGGCGCTGCAGAAAGAGGTTGGCAAGGAAGTCACCGGGCTGAAAACCAAGGTCAACGAACTCAAAGCTCCGGAGCCTGGTACGGGCGGCGGGTCGGACGATGTGGGCGACATTTCCTGGAACCTTCCGATGGTTTATATGATGTATCCCGCCAACATTCCGGAAGTTGCCGGACACAGTTGGGAAAGCGGCGTCGCCATGGCTACCCCCATCGCGCACAAAGGATCCACCGCCGGAGCGAAGGTGCAGGCCATGACAGCGATTGATATCCTGACCGATCCGGTGTTGGTGCAGCAAGCGTGGGATTATTTTCGAACGGTGCAGACGAAAGACATCAAGTATGAATCGTTCCTCGGCCCCGCCGACAAGCCGGCCATCGAATTGAATAAGGACAAAATGGCGCAGTATCTGCCGGAATTGCGCAAGTATTATTACGATCCGGCGAAATACAAGACGTATCTCGATCAGCTCGGAATCAAGTATCCGACGGTGAAGTAGCGCCATCGAATCATGCGAGCCGTGATACAACGCGTCAGCCGCGCCCGCGTCACCGTCGAGGGACGCGTCACCGGTGAAATAGCAGCGGGCGTAGCCGTGCTTCTCGGCGTTGGTCGCGGAGACACCGCCGAGGCGGCCGCATATCTGTCCGACAAAACTGCAAATTTGCGAATCTTTCCCGATGGCGAGGGAAANNGCGCCGCCCGAAGAAGCCAGCCAGCTCTACGAAGAATACGTGCGGGCCCTGCGCGCGCTCGGCGTCCGCGTGGAAACCGGAATCTTCCAGACGCACATGGACGTCGAGCTTGTGAATGACGGGCCAGTGACCATTCTGCTCGATTCGGAAAAGCTGTTTTGAGGACACAGCAGTGACGCAGCCCGCAAATTTACCAGACGTGAAGGTGCGTACGGCGCTCCTCGAAGACGCGCCGGCACTTGCCCGGCTTTCGGGCCAACTCGGCTATCCGGCGACCATCGAGCAAATCCTGGCCCGCATGNNCGTCATCTGGCCTCTTCGTCGCGGAAGAGTCGGGAGCGGTCTTGGGTTGGATGCACCTTCTCAATCAGCACCTTATCGAGTATGGCTCGCGCATAGAAGTCGCCGGTTTGGTTGTGGATGAAACCGCGCGCGGGCGCGGTATCGGCCGCTGCCTGATGGACCGCGCCGAAGAATGGGCCCGCGAGCAGGGCTCCCATACCGTTCATCTTCGNNACCTTCCGCAAGATGACTTGAAGAGAATTCCCGCAGTCAATCTGGACACCCTCGACAGTAGCCATCGATAACGGCGCGCGCACCTCGCATTGCCTTATTATATCGTTTAACGATAGAATGGGCTGTGGCCTTCGATTCTCACCAAGCCGGATACATTGCGCTCGCCGAATTCCGTTACCGCATTCGCCATTTCTTGAACGCCAGCGAACGCGCGGCGCGCTCTGCAGCTCTCGAGCCGGAGCAGTATCAGCTCCTGCTTGCCGTGCGTGGCATGCCCCGCGGCCAATCCCCGACGATACAGGCATTGGCTGAGCGCTTGCAGGTCCGCCACAACACCGTAGTCGAACGCGTGGACCGGCTCGCCAAGCTTGGGCTAGTACGTCGCGTTCGTAGCCGCTCCGATCGCCGTGTAGTGATTGTGGGGTTGACCGCTCGCGGCAACCGCGTGTTCGAAAAGCTCGCGCGCATGCGTCTACGCGAGTTGCGCCAAGTCGGCCCGGAGTTGGTGGCTGCTCTTGGCGATGTGGTGAAGGCTGCCCGCCGCTTAGGCACTGCCCGACGTAAGAATTGATGCGGCGCGTAGAACCAAATTCCAGGAGGAAGGTGTGTCTGAGTCTTCTGCTTCCGGTGGTGTAGCCAGCATCCAAACGAGCACCGTCGGCGACTATCGTCTCGGCTTGATCTCCATTCTTGCCGCGGCGGTTGGCTTGCTGGCCGGCCTGGTCGCGTATGTTCTTTACAAGCTCATCGGTTTCATTACGAACTTGGTCTTCTATCACGAGGTCTCTGCCCGCTTTCGAAGTCCGGAAGCGAATCACCTGGGCGGATGGGTCATCCTGGTTCCCGTGATCGGCGGGCTGATCGTCGGCCTGATGGCGAAGTACGGCTCGCCAAAAATCAAAGGGCACGGAATCCCGGAAGCGATGGAGGCGGTGCTCACCTCACGCAGCCGTATCGAAGCAAAGGTCGCAATTCTGAAGCCGCTCTCGGCGGCCATTGCCATCGGCACCGGAGGACCCTTCGGAGCCGAAGGCCCGATCATTCAAACCGGTGGCGCCTTCGGCTCCCTGGTCGGGCAGTTACTCTCGACGACCGCCGCGGAGCGCAAAGTCCTGCTCGCGTGCGGCGCGGGCGCGGGCGGCGACACCGAGTCGCCGGCGCAGGGTGTCGTCGGCGAGGAGCGCGGCGAGCGCGCGTGCTCCGTCCTCGGCGTGCTGGGCGAGGTGTGCTTCCAGACGCGCCCGCTCGGCGATCTCTGCGAGATGCGCGCAATACGGATCGAGATCGCGCCCGGCATGGTCAAGCGCCGACAGCATCAGCGCGGCTCCCGCGATGTCGCAGGGCCCTTCGCCAGCTTCACCGAGCCGGCGCAGATATTCGGCGGGATCATGGGGCAACAGGTGCATGTAGCGCGAAGATTGCCTTACCTTGCCCCCGGACGCCAAGAGTCGCGCAGATGTTTCGGCCAGCGGGTCCTCGAAACCGTGATCGTATCGAAGCGCACGCCGTTTGGCCTCAACCCGCGCCATTGGGCGAGGTAGAGTTCGGCGGCGCGGGCGATGCGCGTTTCCTGGCGCGGAAGCAGCGCCTCTTGCGCTGCGCGCATCGAGTTGCGCGTTTTCACTTCGACGAAACACAGGATTCCACGAGGCGAACGCGCGACGAGATCGATTTCACCGGCGCGGGTACGCACCCGACGGCCGAGAATTCGATAACCCTTCGCGATCAGGAGGAGTGTGGCCACGAATTCGCCGCGCCGGCCTCGGCGCTCGGCGGCGCGCCGAATGGCGACAAAACCTTCAGTGGTCATCTTTCGCGCTTTCCTTGAGCGTCAGGGCGCGCTCGTACGCCGTCCGCCGCGGCAGACCAAGCGCATCCGACACCAGTTCCGCGGCTGCGCGAACCGGCATGAACGCCAGGGCTTTGTCCAACAGGGCATCGAGACGATCGAGGTTGGGCGCAGCGGATTCTGGCGGCCCGACAATAATCGTGATTTCTCCGCGCGGCGCCTCGCTCGAATACTTTAATGACAAATCGCTCAGCTCACCGCGGCAGACTTCCTCATGAAGTTTCGTCAATTCTCGCACGATCGCGCCTTGGCGGCGACCGAGCACATCGCACATGTCGCGAAGAGCCTCGGCGAGGCGTCTGGGCGATTCGAAAAAGATCAAGCTGGATCGCAATTGCTTCAGTTCCTCCAGCACCGAGCGCCGCGCACCGCTACCCGGCGGAAGAAAGCCGGCGAGCAGGAAACGATCGGTCGGCAAGCCCGAAATCACCAGCGCTGCAAGAACTGCCGATGCACCGGGAACGACATGGACTTTTTCACCGGCCGCAAGGGCTTCGCGAACCAGCTTGTAGCCGGGATCGGAGATGAGGGGCGTGCCGGCGTCGCTGACGAGAGCGATGCGTTCGCCGGCGGCCAGCCGTGTCAGGATGGCCGGCCGCATGCGCGCCGCATTATGATCGTTGTAGGTTATGAGCGGCCGGGAGATGGCGTGAATGGCGAGCAGTTTTGACGTAACCCTCGTATCTTCGGTCAGGATCGCATCGCAGTGACCAAGGACGTCCAACGCACGGAGGGTGATGTCGCGGGCATTGCCGATAGGCGTTGCCGTGACGAACAATCCCGGGTCTAGGCCGCTTTGAGATTTCGGGCGTGAGGGGGTAGGTTTGCCCATTCCAGTTCCTTGCTTCTCCGCTAGTGAGTTCTCCATGGTCTGGCATTCGGCGGCTGCCCCAGCCGTTTCAGTTTCCCGCTCGCTGCGGCGATTGTGCGCGATTGGATCGATCGTTGCGATAGGGGCGATTTGCGGTTGCGCACCGCCTCCGTCACCGAAGCCGGTCCCGCCAGCCCCGGTGCTTCGCCCGCTTCCCTCCGCCACACAGCCCACCCATCCGCTGCTGGGCGATCGCACCGGCTTCCTTCGGCTTGGCAATATGGAGCCGGGACGCACGCCTCTGAGAATTGGCGTTCTGCTGCCCTTTTCGAGCGGGTCGGCCACGACCCGCTCGCTTGCTTCGAGCATGATGAAGGCGGCGGCGATGGCGCTCTTCGATAGGAAGAATCCCGACCTCGTACTCATTTCCGCCGACGAGGGCTCGGGCGGCAAGGCGGCGATCGCGGGGGCGCAGACGCTTATGGCGCAAGGCGCCGAGGTGATCGTGGGTCCTCTGTTCGCGCAATCCGTTTCTGCCGTGGCGCCATTCACCCGCGATCATGGCGTCCCGCTCATATCGTTCTCGACAGACCGGGGAATTGCGGGAGATGGCGTGTATCTCCTGAGCTTTCAACCGGAGAATGAGGTCCAGCGAATCGTTCGCTACGCCGCCGCCCAGGGCCACAGTGCTTTTGCAGCGCTGATCCCCGCCACTGTCTACGGTGCGCATGTGGCGCAGGCATTTCAGGAGAGTGTCAAGACCGCAGCCGGCCATGTCGTCGGCATGGAGCGCTTCACCCCGGCAAGTGGCGACATCGCCGCTCCGGCACAAAAGATCGCCCAGTCTCATCCGGACGCGATCCTGATTGCGCAAGGCGGCACGCTGCTAGTGAATATTGCGCCAACCCTCGCAGCCGATGGAGCCGGAAACCAGCGCGTGCAATATCTGGGCACGGGCCTCTGGGACGATCCAGCGACCTTGCGCGAGACGAGTTTGGCAGGCGGCTGGTTTGCGGCACCAGATCCAGACGCGAAGCGCAATTTCGATGCGCGATTCCGCGCCGCGTATGGTGCCAGTCCGCAAGCTCTTGCATCGCTCGCCTATGATGCGGTTTCTCTGGTTTCCGTTCTCGCCTCCGGCACGCCCTATCATCGATTTACCGCCCAGGCGCTGACCGATCCAAACGGATTTTCCGGCGTCGATGGCATTTTTCGGTTCGATCCGGACGGCACGTCCGAGCACGGGCTCGCCGTGTTGAGCATCCGCCCAGGCGGCGGCGCGACCATCCTCAGCCCCGCGCCAACAACCTTTCTGGGGTCAGCGTCGTAAGTCAGTCCGCGAGCGCGGCGATCAACGCGTTGAGAACGAGGCGCCCTTTGCAGGTTGCGACGAGGCGCGGGCCGTTCAGCGATACAAGGCCATCATCCGCGAGGGCCGCAATTCGTCGCGCATCGATTTCGCGGTCCCATTGCGCGCGGTAAGCCTCCACATCGATTCCTTCCGAAAGCCGAAGATTCATCAGAAGGTGTTCGCGTGCGGCAATATCCTGTGGGATGGGAACGCTTTCGGCGATGCCGTGACCGTCTTGCGCCACGCGCGCGAGCCAACGCTCGGGCAGCCGCTCATTCGACGTAGCCATGCGCTGGTCGCCAAACAGCAGCCTACCGTGCGCGCCGGGTCCCACGCCCGCGTAGCAGCCATAGCGCCAGTAGACGAGGTTGTGGCGGCATTCCTGCCCGGGGCGCGCATGATTTGAAATTTCATAGGCGGGCAATCCCGCGCCTTCGGTAATCTCCTGCGTAACCTCGAAAAGAGCGGCAGCAGTGTCGTCGTCAATTGGCGCGAGTGCGCCTGTGCGAGCGAGGGCCGCAAAGGGCGTTCCTTCTTCGATGGTCAGTTGGTAGAGCGAGAGATGTGCGGCGCCCAGCGAGATCGCGTCGCGTAGTTCGCCGCGCCATTGCGCGATGGTCTGATCGGGCCTGGCGTAGATCAGATCGATCGAGACGCGCTCGAAATTTGCAGCTGCGAGATTCACGGCGTTCCTCGCTTCCTCCGCGTCATGAAGGCGCCCGAGAAATTTGAGATCGCAGTCGTTTAATGCCTGGATTCCGAGCGAGAGGCGATTGACGCCTGCCATTCGGTAGTCGTGGAAGCGGCTGGAGTCTGCGCTGGATGGATTGGCTTCAAGCGTGATTTCTGCGTCCCCGGAGAGAATCCAGGTTTTTGCAATCGCCTCGAGCGTGGAACCGACTGCGCGTCCGCCCATCAGAGAGGGCGTACCGCCGCCGAAGAAGATGGAATCCACGGTCGGCCGCAAGGGCGCCATCTGCGAGGCGAGAAAGCCGATCTCGCGCACGATCGCCGAACTCCACGCGCGCTCGTCGAAATGTGCGCGGACATGGGAGTTGAAGTCACAATAGGGGCACTTGGCCGCGCAAAACGGCCAATGGACGTAGACTCCGAAATTTGCCGCGCTCATGCCGGCGCGTCGCCGCTTTCCAGGAATTTCCGCATCTTTGCAAAGGCACGAGCCCGGTGGCTGACAGCGTGTTTTTGGGCCGGGTCGATTTCGCCGAAGCTCTCCCGCATGCCGTCGGCGACGAAAATAGGATCGTAACCAAACCCTCGCGATCCGCGCGGCGGAAACCTCAACTGTCCGCGCACTTCACCTTCGAAAGTCTCGATCTCGCCGCCGGGCGTCGCCAACGCCAGCGCACAAACGAAGCGGGCCGAGTAATCCTGCGTTTCCGATTCCTTCAACTCGCGTTCCACGCGCGCCATGGCATGCGCGAAGTCCCTTTCGGCGCCGGCCCACCGCGCCGAATGGATTCCGGGCGCGCCGCCAAGCGCAAACACGCAGAGACCAGAATCATCGGCCAGTGCGGTGAGTCCGCTTTGCCCGGCCGCAGCGCGCGCTTTGAGCGTTGCGTTCGCCAGAAACGTCGATCCCGTTTCCTCGGGCTCCGGGAGCCCCAACTCTTTCGCCGCTCTGACCTCCAGTCCCAGCGGCGCGAGCAGGCTGTTTATCTCGCGCACCTTCCCCGAATTGTGGCTCGCAACGACGATGGTAGCGCGAAGCTTCATTCCATCGCCAACTTCTGCAATGCGATCAATTCGGAGATTCCTTTGCGCGCCAACTTGAGCAATGCTGCGAATTCCTCTTCTGAAAACGGGGCATTTTCTGCAGTGCCTTGAATTTCCACCAGGCCGCCCGAGCCCGTCAGAACAAAATTGGCATCCGTTTCGGCGGTCGAATCTTCATCGTAGTCGAGATCGAGCACGGGCACTCCTCTCCAGATGCCGCAGGATACCGCCGCGACGTGATCCTTGATCGCCGGCTTCAACAACATGCCGGTCTTTCGCATGAAGGCTGTGCACTGGCTGAGCGCGACAAACCCCCCGGTCACCGACGCGGTGCGCGTTCCGCCGTCAGCCTGCAACACATCGCAATCGACAATGATTTGCCGCTCCGCCAGTGCGGTCAGATCGGTGACCGCGCGCAAAGACCGGCCGACGAGGCGCTGGATTTCCTGCGTGCGCCCGGATTGCCTGCCTTGCGCGGCTTCGCGCCGCATACGTTCATGCGTCGAGCGCGGCAGCATGCCATATTCCGCCGTCACCCAACCTTTCCCGGAGCCTTTGAGAAAGGGCGGGACCTGCTCCTGCAGGCTCGCCGTAACCAGGACGTGCGTATCGCCGAATTTGACGAGACAGGAGCCTTCCGCGTGGCGTGCCACGCCTGTTTCGAGGCTGATCTTGCGCATCTCGTCGACAGCGCGCTTGCTGGGGCGCATGACATCCCTTGAAGTTTGAGGTTGCTGCCGCTACCTAGCCCTCCCGGTCGGCGGGGCGCAACGAAGGCCCGCACATTGAAAAAATATATTGAAAAATCAAGAGCTTGATAGTGGAAACCTCGTCCATCGATACTGCGCAGGCACGACTTCTGGCGACGGATCTCGGCGAAAGGCCCCGCGAGGTCTTCCGGCATCTGGTCGACGCATTCCTTGCCTCCGGCGAACCGGTCGGCTCGCGCACGCTTTCACAGCGCCTGCCACATTCGCTCTCCCCCGCGTCCATCCGGAACGTCATGGCCGATCTGGAAACAATGGGATTGCTCTACGCGCCGCATACCAGCGCCGGCCGCGTGCCGACGGAAAAGGGCCTGAGACTGTTTGTGGATGGGCTGCTCGAGATCGGAGATTTGTCGCCCGATGAGCGCGGTGCGATCGAGGCCCGGATAGCGAGCACCGGCCGCGGCGTCGAGGACGTGCTCACCCAGGCCACGATGATGCTTTCGGGGCTTTCGCGCTGCGCGGGACTCGTCGTGGCGCCAAAACAGGACTCCGCGCTCAAGCACGTCGAGTTCGTCGCTGTCGCGCCGGGCCGCGCGCTCGTGGTGATCGTCTCCGAAGATGGGCAGGTCGAAAATCGACTTATCGATACGCCCACGGGGTTGCCCGTATCGGCCCTGAGTGAAGCGTCGAACTATCTCAACGCAAGGCTCAGGGGCCGCACGCTCGATTCCGCCAGGTCCGAAATCATGGCCGAGCTCGAAGCCAGGCGGGCCGAGCTCGACGGGCTTACCGCGAAGATTGTTGCGGAGGGCCTGGCCACGTTGGCCGAACCTTCGGGCTCTACCCGTGCGGTGGAGGAGAAGGTGCTGATCGTCCGTGGTGCGGCGCATCTCCTCGATCGGCTCGAGGTTCAGACGGATCTCGAACGCGTTCGCACGCTCTTCGACGACATCGAGCGCAAAAACGATCTCATTCGCCTGCTCGAACTTGCAGCAAAGGGCGATGGCGTTCGTATATTCATCGGCTCGGAAAACAGGCTTTTCAGTCTCTCGGGCTCGTCGATCATCGCTGCGCCCTATGCGAACGCGCAAGGGAGCGTGGTGGGCGTGATTGGCGTTCTGGGTCCGACCCGCCTCAATTATGCCCGCATCATTCCAATGGTGGATCATACGGCGAAGGTAATCGGCAGGCTTCTTGCCTGACGCCAATTCGAAGGACCGGAGCATGGCCGACAATGACAACGAGACTTCGCCGGATATGAGCGATGCCGCCGCAGACGGCGAGGCGTCATCCGACGAAGTGGCCGCGCTGAAATCCGAAGTGGCCGAACTGAGGGAAAAGCATCTGAGGGCGCTTGCAGATGCGGAAAACACACGCCGCCGGGCGGAGCGCGAGCGGCTCGACGCCTCTCAATACGCCGTCACCCGTTTCGCGCGCGACATGCTGGTGGTGAGCGACAATTTGAAGCGTGCGCTCGACCATCTCCCCGAAGAGGCGAAGACCGAAGCGTCTGCTGCGGTGAAGGCGGTGCTCGAAGGCGTCGAAGCGACGGAGCGTCACCTCGCGGCGACGCTCGAACGACACAGCGTGCGTGCGATTGACACGGCGGATGCGAAATTCGACCCGCATCTTCATCAGGCAATTGCCGAAGTCCCTGCGGAAGGAAAGCCGCCGGGCTCGATCGTCAACGTCGTCCAGACCGGCTACGTCATCGCCGATCGCCTCTTGCGACCGGCCATGGTGACGGTGGCGCGCAATCCGGGCAACGGCAGAGCGCAGGGCGATTCGGGTAGCGATCAAGCCGTCGATACCAAGGCATAGCCGCGCGTGCAGCGGCGGCGGACCGAGCGTCAGGCATGAGCGGAATTCGTATCGTCATTGCAGGGGCGGCCGGACGCATGGGCCGCACACTTGTTCGCGCGGTGCTCGAGGACGGCGCGTTTTCGCTGGCCGGCGCTCTCGAAGCGCCCTCTCATCCCGATCTCGGAACCGATGCCGGATGGATGGTTCATCTTCCCCCGGCAAATATCCCTGTCGCAGACGATGCGCGCGCCGCGCTGGCGGGAGCCGACGCGCTCGTAGATTTCACCACGCCTTCCGTTTCGGTGGCCCTCGCCGCGCTATCGGCGCAGGCACGCATCGCTCACGTGATCGGTACGACGGGATTCTCAACTGCGGAGGAAGAGCGGATCAGGGTCGCGGCGCGCGAGGCGGTGATCGTCAAGTCCGCGAATATGAGCCTCGGCGTCGCTTTGCTCGCGGCACTCGTCAGACGCGCCGCCAAGGCATTGCCGGACTTCGATGTCGAGATCGTCGAAATGCATCATCGGATGAAGGTGGATGCGCCGTCGGGTACGGCGCTGCTTCTGGGCCGTGCCGCAGCGGAGGGCCGCTGTGTTGATCTTGAAACGCATGTCGCGCCCCCACGCACGGGACGCACAGGTGCGCGCAAAGACGGTTCGATCGGTTTCGCCTCCCTGCGTGGCGGCACGATGGCGGGGGAGCACAAGGTGATTCTCGCTGGCCCTCAAGAGCGTGTTGTTCTCGAACACATCGCCGAGGATCGCGAGATTTTCGCGCGGGGTGCGCTCGTGGCGGCAAAATGGGCGCGGGGGCAGAAGCCCGGGCTCTACACAATGGCCGATGTGGTCGGTCTCGCCGAGTAGTTCGGCGGCAAGCGCGAGAAACGGCTCTAGCAGTCTGCTGAAAAACTGGAAATTGAACCTCTTCTCTGTTGTTCGACCGGTACGTTGTCGTTGAATTTGATCGGCGGGAAAGCAACTGGTTCTGGTTGGGGTTCTTCAAGCGGGGACAAGCTTGGGTATCCGGATCAGATTGTAGGCGATGAGATTTAGCATAAAGTCGACGCCGACCCTATCCAGGCCTCGATGTTTGGTTTTTCGCATGGTGCCGTGCTGTTTGCCCCAGCCGAAGATGCATTCGACCATTGCACGGCAAGTCTGCGAGATTGCATAGCCCACGTGACGTGTGGTGCGCGCGTCGATGGCGCTTTTGCGTCTCTTGCCTGTCTTGGTCAGGCTATCGTTTTGCGCCACATGCGGCGTGATGTTCATTTGGCGCAAGGCGGCAACGTGGTCACTCGTGTCATAGGCCTTGTCTTCGCCGACGGTGATACGCCGGCCAGAACGCTTGGCTTTGACTTTAAGCAGCTTCTCCGAAGACCGCCGCTCCGCGGTGCCGTTGGCTTGGCTCATCGTACCGGCAACGGCGAGGCCGTTGCGGTTTTCCATGATGGCATGGCCCATGTAGCTGAGCCTGGCTTCGCGGCCATCCGCCTTCCTGTAGAGCTTGGCTTGCGGATCAGTCGTGGAGGCATGCGTGTCGTTCTTACGCTTGGTTCCATGGAAGTTTGAGCCATCATCATCGCCGTCGGATGCTTTCGGCCTGAAGCTCTTGTGCGAGGCCCAAGCCTCGATCAGCGTGCCATCGACCGAAAAGTGCTCATCGGACAGAAGTGGCTTGACCTTGGGATGATCCAGCAGCTTGGCCATGAACTTCTGAAACACATCGCCCTGCTGAAGCCGCTCCCGGTTCTTGGTGAACACGGTTGGGTCCCAGACCGGATCATCCGGCGACAACCCCACGAACCAACGAAAGAGAAGATTGTAATTTAGCTGCTCGATAAGCTGTCGTTCCGAGCGGATACCGTAGAACACCTGAAGCAGCAGCGCGCTCAATAGTTGCTCCGGCGGGATCGATGGTCGCCCTTCTCGCGAATACAAACGGCCAAAGCCTTGGCTCAGCTCCTTCAAGACTTCCCGTACCAGTTCGCGCACTCGCCGCAGCGGGTGCTCCGCCGGGATACGTTCTTCGGGCGAAATGTAGGAAAACATCGCTCCTTGGTCTCGAAACGCGCCCCGCATCGCTCTCCTCCACGCTGATTCGCAGCGGGGAAACTGAATCACCCCAACTGTGCCCTGGCGAGGTTTTTCAGCAGACTGCTAG
>PKWC01000163.1 GCA_003131925.1 Alphaproteobacteria bacterium
TCTGTACGGGACTGGCGCACCGAACAGGATTCGAACCCGCGTGCCCGACTCGGGTCTTGCTCTTGCTCTGCCGCCAAGGATAAGGAGTGAGCAGGGTTTTCGGTGACGCCCCCCTGTACCACTCCACAAGCTGTCGAGGACCGTGACGCCCTTCGGAGCGCGGGTTTCCCGATCGAAGGCCCATTCGTAGTTGCCGACCGACTCGGAACGCAGACGGAGCACAAAGCCGGACGCGTCCGCGCGAGCCCAATCGAGCACGTCCCTGTATCCGTTGCGCTCCAGCGACTCGCCGGGTCGAAGCTCGAACTCGTCGCGCAATTCGAGCCTCACATTCGAGTCGTAAACTTCGTTCTCGATCGGGCGGTCCGGATGGTAGTGGTGGACCCTGAGCGGCGCTCGCCCGACGTTTCTTGCCATGTAGAGCTGCGGGTAGAGGTAGAGACCGCCGGGCGGACTGTCGAGCATCTGCCCCACCCAAGAGGATCGGAACGGAATTATTAGGGAAAATCGTTAACATCCTCCGCAGCATTTTAGGAATTTTGCTTGGAACCGGGGTTACCCTGTTGCCTGAGAATCCGAGCAAATCCCGTTGATCGGCCGAAAAATCGGCTGGTCATGGCGGACGTCAGATGTCGCCGCGCAGCCCTTATGACCCTCGAGTGGGGATGCTCAAGCGCGCATGCGCCGATAGCACACGCTTTACGCGCCCTAAATCTCGCCCGCGCGACAATGGCCAGGTTCGGGGGATGTGGAACATGCCGCTGACGCGGAGACGTGCGAATACACAAATGTCAAGACCGACGTTGGACACAAATCGCGAAACGAATGTCGCAATGGCCGGCACCTCGGCGGCGTCGACTGACTCGCGCGCGACCGCCGTGCGCCGGCGGTTCTCTTCCGCCTGCAAGGCTCTGCTATCGTTGCTCTGCGTACTTCTGCCGATCCTTGCAACCGCTCACGCCAAAGCCGCCTTTGGGGGACGGGGGGAGCAGCGAGACTGGTATGAATTCGACCGGCTCGTTGGCGCTGCACAAAGTTTGATGATGGCGCACCCCGACGACGCAATGGGCGCGTCGCAACGGGCGGCCGCTATTGCCGAGCGGCACAAAGGAGTACCGCGGTATCGTCACGCCGCTGCGACTGCATTGTGGTTAGAGGCAGAAGCTCTGACGCGGATGAGTCGCATCGCGGAAGCGCGCGCCGCGGTGACCCTGGCCGCCCAAATTGCCGCCAACGACGGAAGGCTTACGAAACTTAATGGCGACCTCGCGCTATCGCGGGCCCGAATCGCCGAATCGAGCGGAGATTATGCGAGCGCGCTAGGGAACTATCAGCAGGCTGGAGCCATATTCGCCAAACTGGGAATTGCCCGCAGCCAGTCTCTCGCGCTGCTGGGTCTGGGCGACCTGTATGAAGAGGCGCGCGACTTCGATCGTGACAGCCGGTATTACCGCGAAGCTGCGCAAATCTCTCCTCGCGATTCGGCCGTTGCGCTCGCCGCCGCCAACAATCTCGGCCATGTCTACGTGCAGATGGGCCGCTACGATCAGGCGATTGCACGCTTCGAGCAGGCGCTTGCCATCGCAGCCTCGCTGAGGAGTCCGATATTCCAAGAGAGAACTCTCAATAATCTGGCTCTGAGCTATGCCAGGGTTCAGAAGCTCGCAGAAGCGGAACGCGCCGCAAACCGCTCGCTCGTGCTTGCGTCGAGCACGGGCTCAGACGAAGAAGCGCGGCTTTCGTGGGGCGTGAAGGCCGAGATCGAATACCGGCGCGGCGATCTTCGCGCCGCGGCCGCGGATCTGCAGAAGGTCTTTCGCGGCGGCGACCTGAAGATGGCCACGCCGGCGCTGCGCGACATGCATGAAATTGCGTATCACGTATACCGGGCAGAGGGCGATTTGCCACTCGCCATGGCCCATCTCGAAGCGTTCAAACGATTGGACGATCAGGCACGCTCGCTCGCCGCTTCGGCCAATCTCGCGCTGGTCGGGGCGCAGTTCGATTTCGCCAGGCAAGACCTGGAAATAGCGCACCTCAGATCGGCCGAACTGGAGCGCGACATCAAGCTGCGAACATCGCGGGCACAAATCCAGGCGATCGTGTTCGCAAGCTTTATCCTTACCGCGATTCTGCTATTGGCCTGGATCGCCTGGCGCAACACGCTTCTTGAACGTCACCAAAACGCCATCGCGCAGAAGAATACCGTACTGGTCAAAACGTTGACAGAAAGGGATAGCGAAATCGAACGGCGCACCGAAGTCGAGTCCCGGCTGCGCCTCGCGATGCAAGCCGCCCAGCAGGCGAGCCACGCAAAGACTCATTTCCTTGCAAATATGAGTCATGAGTTGCGCACGCCGCTGAATGTCATCATTGGCTTTTCCGAACTCATACGTGGCGGTCGCGTGAACCCGGAAAAAACACCGGAATTTGCCGGCGATATTTCGCAGGGCGCGCGTCATCTTCTCGCTGTTCTGAACAATGTCCTCGACACGGCCCGAATTGATTCGGGCAAAGTGGAGCTCGAAGATCGCGTCATCCGGATCGGCACTGTCGTAGACCACGCGCTAACCGTAGTTGGTGGCCGGTACGTGCATCCCGGCAAGGAGATTCGCACGTCGGGCGACACAAACATTCTTGTGCGCGGAGACGAGGTGAGGCTCCGGCAGGTCGTTATCAATCTCGTCTCTAATGCGGTGAAGTTTACGGGCGTGGGCGATCTGATTGAGATACGCGTTGAACGGACCGTGGACGGTTTGGACATGGTCGTCCAGGACAATGGCGTGGGTATTCCCGCGGACAAGCTCCCGATCATCATGGAGCCGTTCGGGCAGGTGGAAAGCTCCTATGCGCGTTCGCAAGGGGGCGTGGGCCTTGGACTGCCTATCGTCAAGTCGCTCGTGGAACTGCACGGCGGCCGCTTCACCATCGAGAGCGAGTACGGGCGAGGCACCATTGCGCGGCTACATCTGCCCCGGGAGCGCGTTGTGGATTCGGACAGCGAAAGCACGGTAGCACTGGCCGGGCAGGCTGCGTAGACTGCGCCAGTGGCGCGGTCTCCCGTTTGATACGAATTCCGGGTGCTCCGAATGTATGGCCTTTCAGAGTGCACGGCTCGTTCGCGACAGCACCCTGTACCACTCCAGTTCCCGATAACATCAGTCCTCAGTCTCTGCAGTTGAAAGTGACGCTGAACGGTAGCGGGCGAAGGAAGGCCGGAGCCGATGCAGAGTCTGCAGCAAGTTGGTTGCGCCTCTTGCCAGATATTTCATATAATAGAAATCTGCCGGATTGATCCGGATGCGGGGAGCGAAAACGTTTTGGGGATGCCCTGATGTTTCGAAATTCGAACTATCCGCGAACGGCAAGGAAACGGTGCTTTATTCCTTCACCAGTGGAACAGACGGAGCCCAGCCTCTCGCCGGACTGGCCAAAAGCGGCACATATCTTTGCGGGACAGCTACCGAAGGGGGCGACAGCGCCTGCTATGATGGTCATGGTTGCGGCACCGTATTCAGGCTTGAGAAATAGCCGTAGCCGCAGAGAACGCGGCCCCGGCGCGTTGCCTCGCGGGAGCAAAGTTTATCGTTGTCACACAGCTGTACCATTTCCCAACCGGGCCGAATGAATTCCCGCTCTTGTCAAAAACGACCCGGAAGCGGGCTGTCGATGCCGCCGACGGGCATTTCAACCAGCTCCAGGCGGTCGGGCAACTACTTTACAGTCACGGAAACCGGC